>JBASIS010000303.1:0-18498 GCA_049654905.1 Chromatiaceae bacterium | reverse complement strand
ATGCTTACCCGTTCGATCCCCCGGGCCTTGAGGCGATCGACCACCCCGATGAAGGCCTCGAAGCGGGCCTGGGCATCCACCCGCAGCACGACGGGAGTCCCCGGGGCCAGTTGATCGAATCGGGGCTCCAGGCCGACGAGCGCCGCCGGTCCCACCCCCACCGTCTCGTTACCCCAGAAGATCTGGCCGTCGGCGGCAATGGCAATCTCGATGGGCGTGACATCCAGGGGCGCGGTCTGGGTCTCCGCCGGTGGCAGGCGGATCTGCAGGCGCCCCTCGATCAGGAAGGTCGCGGTGGTCAGGACGATGGCCAACAGCACCAGCATGACGTCGATGAAGGGAATGACATTGATTTGATCCATGCGCTTCATGGTTGGACCTCAGGCGCTCGCCTGGTGGCCCCAGCGGGCCTTGAGTACATCCACGCGCCGCAGCAAGGCGTTATAGAAGACGATGGAGGGCATGGCAACCAGCAGGCCCAGGGCCGTGGCCTTGAGCGCCAGGGCCAGCCCGACCATGATGGTCGAGGTGTCGATAGCCCCCCCCTGGCCCATGTCATGGAAGGTGATGAGGATGCCGAGGACGGTCCCCAGCAGCCCCACATAGGGGGCATTGGCGCCAACGGTGGCGATCACCGTGAGATGGCGAGTCAGGGCGATCTCCAGATCTTCCACCCGGCGGAAGGACCCCAAATCCACCCGCGCGAAATAGAGATAGCGCTCGACGGTGAAGGCCAGGGTGAGAAAGCTCATGAAGCCAAGCAACCCCAGCAAGCCGGCATCCAGGTAGGTCTTTAACAACTCCAAGGTAACTACCCCCAATGATTGATGGTGGAATGACAGCGCGGACCAGGCCCAGCGGGCTCCCGGTATCCTGGCGCAATGCTACAATCCCCTCGCCGGTCCATCCTGCCCGCCCTGCACTGCCCGTCGAGCGCCGCCCCGCCCATGATCGACTCCCTGACCCGCATCATCCAGGCCTCTCTGCTGCAATTGCGCTGGTTGTCGGTCGTGGCCATGTTATTGGCGGCCCTGGTCAGTCCCTACATTTTGGGCCCCTCCGCACTCACGGGCCGCCTGCTGATGTTTACCGGGGTCATCGCCGGCATCAACCTGGTTTTCATGCTGGCCGCCAGGTACCTGGGCGCGGCCCAGGCTGTTCCCTGGTTCTTGTCGCCCCTGGCGCAGTTGACCTTTGATCTCCTGGCCTGGGGCGCCTACCTCTATATCTCCGGCGGGGCGACCAACCCGCTGATTTACATCCTGTTACCCCTGGTTGCCATCGGCGCCTTGGTGCTCGGCCAGCGCCAGGCCTGGCTGTTCGCCCTGGCCGCCATCCTCATCTATTCCTTTCTCTGGAAGTATTACGTCCCCCTCTACATCGCCGACTACCAGATGGCCGGCACCCTGCACCTGGTTGGCATGTGGCTGGTCTTCGCCCTGTCGGCGGTCATGGTTGTCTGGTTCATCCTGCAACTTACCGCCAGCATTCGCAGCCGCGACCAGGAACTCGCCGCCGCCCGCGAGCGCGCCATTCGCGACGACTGGCTGATTTCCCTGGGCAGTCAGGCCGCCGGGGCGGCGCATGAACTGAGCACGCCCCTGGCCACCCTCAACATCCTGGTTGACGATCTGCTGGACGACAGCCGCCTGGCCGCCGCGCTGATCCCCGATGTCCAGGCCATGAAGGCGCCGATCCAGCGCTGCAAGGAGACCCTGAGCCAACTGACGGCGCGGGCGAGCCATGCCAGCGGGGGGGAGCCACCCTGCCTACCGGCCCGGGCATGGTTACAGCGTCTGCTCCTGGCCTGGCAAAGCCAGCATCCCCAGGCCGAACTGCGCCTGGACATCAGCCCGGACCTGGACCGCTTCGGTCTGCCCGCGGACCTCGCCATCGAGCGCGCCCTGGCCAACCTGCTCGACAACGCCCTCCAGGCCCAGGCCAGCCTGATCCAGGTCGGGGCCCTGGCCAGGGCGGGCACCCTCGAAATCCGGGTGGGGGATAACGGCACCGGCATCCCCCCGGCGACCCTGGAGGCCATCCGGCAGCACCAACCTCTCATCTCGACCCAGGGCATGGGCGTGGGCCTGCTACTGGGACGCGCCGCCGTCGAGCGCCGGGGCGGCAGCCTGAGCTTCCTCTCGCCAGCCACCGGCGGGGCCATCGCCCACTTGTGCCTGCCCCTGGTCGCGATGAGCGAGACCTCTGATGCCGGCTGAAGCCAGACACCTGCTCCTGGTCGATGACGACGACCCCTATCGGGCCATACTAGCCCGCTCCCTCGCCCGTCGGGGTTTTCAGGTCACCGCCGTGGCCACGCCCGCGGAAGCCTTGGTTTGCTGCCAGGAACAGCCTCCCGACTACGTCATCCTCGATCTTAATCTGGCCGGACAATCGGGCCTCAACCTCATTCAGCCCCTGCTGACCCTCTCGCCCGAGGCCCGCATTCTCATCCTCACCGGCTATGCCAGCATTCCGACCGTGGTCAGCGCCATGAAGCTGGGGGCCATCCAATATCTGGCCAAGCCCGCCGACGTGGCGGACATCATCCGTGCCCTGGTCGAGGAGGGGCTGGAAACCGGGGAAGTCGTCCATGAACAACGTTTGACCGTGCGCCACCTGGAATGGGAATACATCCAGCGCACCTGGGAGGAACATGGCGGCAACGTGACCGCCACCGCCCAGGCCCTTGGCATGCATCGCCGCACCCTACAGCGAAAACTGGCCAAACGCCGTCCCCGGGACCCGCGGCCCTGATCAGAACTTGATATTCATCCCGACATAGAAGGACCGCCCCATGCCGGGAACCGCGGTGCCCCAGGCCGGGGTGGGGGGGTTGAGTTCCATGGTTTTACCCTGCCCCAAATAGGCGCCACCCAGCGGCAGGGAATAGAAGCGGTCAAGCAGGTTCTCGATGCCAAAGTCGAGCCTGACCTTGGTCCAGGAATAACTGCCCCGCAGATTGAAGAGGGTATATCCCGGGGTTTCGATCTCGTTACGGATCTCGGACAGGTCATCCTTGGCATCGACCATGACCACCTCGATGCCATTGTCCCAACCGCCCAGTTGCTGAGTCAGGGACAGGGCCACATTGAGCGGCATGATGTTGTAAAGGCCATCATTCGTATCCAGGTTCTCGCCCTTGGTATAGTTCAGGAGGCCCTTGAGGCCAAACCGGCCAAAGTCATTCTTGAAGAGAGGCATCTTGCCCGAGATATCGATGCCGTAGAGCTGCGCCTTCTGATTGGCATATTGCAGGACATTGAAGGCGTCGGGCATCCAGACCGCCGTCCTGATGGCATCGACGTAATCGGTGACATAGGTGTAATAGGGCGTCGCCTGAATTTCCCAGTCACGCTCCGGGGCATGCCAGTCGAAGGTCGCCGAGAGGGTATTGGCCTGTTCCGGTTTTAGATTGATGTCGCCGACATAGCCGTTACCATCGCCCACCGAGTTGTTCATGCTCGCGGCCATGGTCCAGGAGGACCAGGTGTAGCGCTCGTAAAGATTGGGGGAGCGCACCAGGTGGGCAAAGCCGAATTCCAGGTTCTTGGTCTCGTCCAGCCGATAACGGGCCAGGGCGGTCAGGTTGACATTGTTGTCGGTTTCCTGACGGTCTTGAGCATTGAATCGGTTCGCTTCGGCGTATTGATTCCCCATCGCCATTGGACTCGTACTGTAGCCCCACACATCCCCGGTACTCATATCGACCTGCTCGAAGCGAATACCCAGCAAGGTCAGCCATTGCGGCGTTGGCCGCGCCTCCCATTCGCCGTAAAGCGCCACCCGGTCGCGCCGGCCGTCGTTGATGTTCCAGAAGGTGCCCGGATACATGTTGGCCCCGGAGGGTGACCACCAGTCATCAAGGCGGTAGCCCTGGTATTCGGCCCCCAGCCGCAACAACTGCGTATCGGTCAGATCGATGTCGGCCTGAAGGCTGGCACCCAGGGTCTTGGCCTCGGTGTTCATGGGCATGCCAGCGGCGCAGGTATTGCTGATGGGCCAACAGGGCTTGCCATCGACGGTCGTCCGGCCGGAGGCGGGGCCATACCAGAAGCGCTTATCCGGGCCAAAATCCATGAAATGGTCGACATACTGGTAGTAAGTCTGGGCCTCCAGATCGCCCCAGGCGAACTCCCCGGTGTAATTCAGATTAAAGCTCGTTTGCTCATTGCCGAGCATATCCATGCGCTGGTTCGGGAACAGTTCCTGGGGAATATCCTGGTAGCCGATCTCGGCCTCGATCTTGTGAATACCGCTCTTCCAGGCGAAATCCAGCGTCTGGTTGCGCGTGTCATAGGCCGTCGATCCCACCTCGTTCAGGGGCAGGGTATGCCCGAGACGGCCCGTGGCCCCCGTGGTCTTGAAGTCGCCACCGGCCTTGTAGTTCTGCGACTTCGCCAAGGCGCCACTGTAGGCGATGCTGAGGCTATCGGTGGCCGCGCTGGCCCCGATATTGGCGCTGTAACCGTTGCCGTTGCTCTGGTAGTAGCCGCCTGCCGTACCCTTGAGCAGATATTTTTGATCTGGGCCGGCGAATTCCGGCTCGGGCGAGTCCGCGATGATGGTGCCGCCGATGCTGTCGCCCGCCAGGCTGACGGGCACGATGCCGGCATAGACCTTGAGACTGCCGACCGCCGTCGGGTCGAGATAGGATAGGGGGGGATTCATGTGATTGGGACAGGAGGCGATCAGGTCCATGCCATCGACCTTGACGCGTACCCGGTCGTCGGCCAGGCCATGAATGGCCGGCAGACTGGAGACGCCACCGGCCCCGTAGAGGCTGACGCCCGGCACCTGGAGCAACAGCTTGGCGGTATCGCTGGTGCCGACCCGAGCGGCCTCCAAGGCAGGGCCCGTCACGACACTGGAACTGGGGAAGGATCCGGGCGTCTCGGCACTGACGACGATTTCACTCAGTTCGGTCGCGCTTTCGGCGCCGGCGTGATGCCAGGTCGCCGTCATGGCACAGGCGACCGCCACGGCGGTGGCTAGCGGGTGAAGGCGATGCCCCATCGGATGCTTCCTTAATCGGTTGGTGATTAGCGATTGATTATTATCAAGGGAGCAACTGGCGGAGGGGTATGCGACAAATTGTCGCGGGGCAAACGGGAGGACCGTACCTGCGGTGACCGGCAAGGCGTTACCGCCCTGCCATCTCGTTCCGGGGCCTTTTAGTCGTCTCAGCCAAATCGGAAAGCGGACAGGGTGGTTTCCATCACCCGGTCGCTGAAGACGCGCTGCCCAGGCTGATCGGTGGCCGCGCCGGCCACCACCATCAAGGGCAGCAGATGCTCTTCCGCCCGGAGGGGATGAGACAGACGCGCCCCGGGGGCCTGAGCCCAATCGATCAGCAATTGTTCGCGTTGTGGTGCTTCCGCCGCCACGGCGGCCGTCAGCCAGGCATCAAACTGGTCGGAGATGGGTCCGAAACGGGGGTCGCCATAGCCCCGCATGTTGTGGAAGCTCATGCCGCTGCCCAGGATCAGGACGCCCTCGTCGCGCAGGGGCGCCAAGGCTTGACCCGCCTGCAAATGGCGTGCGGGGTCCAGGTCCCGACGCAGCGAAACCTGTACCACCGGGATGTCCGCGTCGGGGAACATCAGCATCAGGGGGATAAACATCCCATGGTCGAAGCCCCGGCTCGGATCGGCATGAGAAGGCAGATGGGCCTGCCCCAGCAGCTCGGTGATGCGTGATGCCAAGCGGGGCTCTCCGGAGGCGGGATACTTCAGGGCGTAGGTGTGCGGCGGAAAACCATAATAATCATAGATAAGGTCGGGCCGGGGAGCACTGGTGACGTGGAAGCCGGACTCCAGCCAGTGAGCCGAAACGACGAGGATGGCCTCGGGACGCCGGGGCAAGGCGGCGGCCACCCCCTTGAGGAAGGCCGCCATCTTGTCCCAGGCCCGGGGTGGATTCCAGTCCATGAAAAAGCAGGGACCACCGCCATGGGGGATGAACCAGGTCGGCATCCGGGTGGGGGTGTCCGTGGGCTGGGCCTTTTCAATGGTGTTCATAACGGCTCTCCGGTTGGTGGTTGAGCTACTGGCTGGGGCCATGATGCTTGCGGCGCACACCTTGAGAGAAGTCCTGTTCCCGTTTCATTTCAGGGCCCGATGTGTGACTCATCATTCCCGTGGGGGGCAGGTTGGCAGAGGGGCGGCTCAGTAGAGGACCTCGGGGTTACCCGTCGGGCCCAGTGCCACCGGTCCCCACCCGCGCCGGCAAGGTCAGACGCAAAAAATCCTCCGCCGCTTCGAACTGGGCATCCCGGCCCGAGAAAGCGCGAGTGAGCGGCACGATCCGGCGCCGCACACCCATGCCACGATGTTCGACATAGCCATAGTCACGCAGCACCTCGACGATGATCGGATTGCGCGCCGACCGCTGGCCGGCCAGCATCTTGGCCACCGTCATGGCATTCTGTAGCGCACCGGGGCTGGTCACCGTCAGCCGATCTCCGTAGCGCACTACCTCCACCTCGCCCGGCCGGGTCCAGTCGCGATGGGCGAAGGCATTGAGCAGGGCCTCGCGCACGGCCAGGAGCGGATAGTGCCACAGGCGCTCGCGGCGTAAATCATCCACCAACGCTTCGGCTTCCTCCGAGATAAAGGGTCGCGCCCGCTCCAGGGTCAGCTCGAGTAAACCGGGCTGGGCTTGGAAGACCTGGCCGCTCCCGGAAACCGTCCATAAACCCACCAGAGGGGCATCCAGGACGGTATCGTCCAGGGCGCGATAATCCATGTCATCGCCCACGAATACCATCCAGCGCAGACCCGCCTGCCGCAACAAACGGCGGGGACGGTAGGCGAACAGCACCAGTCCCGCAATGGTGCAGACAGGCGGTCCCCCGGCCCTCTCGGCCATGAAGCCCAGACCGCAGAGCCGCTCCCACCAGGCGGCTTCGTCGGCGGGCACCGCGTCACTCAGAACCCGGCCCAGATAATCCGTCAGGCGAGCAGGGTCCAGGTCCGCGAGGGCACTCCCCGAGACCGGCAGCAATTCGGGGTGCAACAACCCCCCGGACGCGAACAGGGCCGCCTGCCGTTCCCGACTGGCGAGTTGCGAGGTACTGCCGACGCGCACATAGATATCCTCGCGCTGACGGAACCGGACCACATAAGGCTTGGCGGTACCCGCCAGCACCGTGACGACGGCCACCCGCCGGCCTTCGTCCAGCGGTACCTCCTCGTAGTAGGGCAGGAGTTGCGGATGGACCAGCCGCCCAAAGACGGCGTCCATCACCCTGTTCCAGATCCTTGCGCTGGATGCCGCTGATCCGGCCATCATCCTCGACGCCAATCAGCACCCGCCCGCCCTGGAAATTAGCCAGGGCCACCACTTCCCGTGCCAGTTGCTCCGGGCGCAAATCGTCACGCTTGAACTCGACGCCCGAGTTCTCGCCCTGCAGGATCAATTGCCGAAGTTCGTCCGGGGTCATGGGGGTCCTCCCCTGGCGGCAGGCTGTTGCGCCAGTTTGTGGCTAATCATCTTGGGTATCCAGCGTCCCAAACAAGCGGGGCGTGTCCGTGCCAGCCTAGAGGTTATTAAGGACATCATTCACGGACCCCGCCACCAAGTAGCGCGCATGCGGTGGTTCACCCACCGCCAGCGCCTGGAAGTGTGCCTTGCCACAATGGATCTTGGCGCTCTCCTGGTCGCGCAGGTCATCGTTAAAGAGGCTGCCTTTGGTTTCGACGACGAGGTAAAGGCGCTCCGCGCCGTCCTTCTCCACCAGGACGGCCCAGTCGGGGTTATAGGGGCCAAGAGGTGTCGGGACCCGGAACCAGCCCGGGAGCTTGGCGTACACCTTGACCGCCTCGTTCTTCTCCAGGTCGTCGGCAAAGGTCCGCTCGATGTCGGACTGGTAGATCACTTGCTCGTGGATCGACTTGTTGGCGTCGATCATCGACTTGAGATAACCGGATAGCTCTATGTTCTCGAAGAGCTCTTGGGCGTAATAGGCCTCCGCGCCGATGCGCTGGTATTTGATGCCATCCACCAGGGCCAGGCGCTTGGTGCGGTTGATAATCTCGGCGGCAAGCTCGATGAACTGCTGGGGGTTGCGCTTGAAGTCATCCAGCCGGCCACTCGCCGCGATGACGCGATAGAGGCTACGGCGCGTGAGCTGGGTCTTGTCCTGGAGATCGGTAAGGAGATCTGGCAGTTCGATGTCGCCCTCGTCGAGGATCACGGGGGCGGAGGTGACCGTTGCCTTGGTGTCCACGCCAGAACGGCCGATGGCCAGGTCGGCCTTGCGCCATTGCAGGCGGGTCCTGGCGATCGGCGGCGCCTCCGCCAGGGCCTTGATGCAGGTCACCAGCAGGGCTTCATTATCGAACCGCACCCGGTAGGTGGTCTTGTGCTTGATGCGCTCCCACAGCGCCTTGAAGTCGGCCCCTTCCAGCACGGCCTGGCGGCTCTTCACCTGCCTGCGCTCATCGGCGTTCTTGATCTCCAGGCGTCCGGCCAGCTTGCGCAGAATCTCCCGCACCTGGGGCAAATGCGCCGCGAAGGGCGGCGGCAGGGTCAGGGTGTCGTCCTTGAGTGCCTTGCGGAGCGCGTCCAGCACCTTACCTTGGGGGTTCAGCAGACCGGCGGATTTTAAGTGCACCCACAGGACTTGCGCCTGCTCGAAGCCCAGCGGCGCCGGCTGGCCATCGGCGCCGGTGGCGGTGACTCCGGCGAATTGATGCGCCTCCACGATGCCGAAGCGGATGCCCGTTTCGTCCTCGATCTCTTGCTGGAGTTGCTCGGCGAACTGTTCGTAGCTCTCGGTCGCGATCACGGTCAAGGTATTCACCTCGAAGCCGCGCAGGCGCTCGCCATCCTGATTGACGCAGAGGCGCAAGCCGCGCCCAATGGTCTGGCGGCGTTGCTGCTCGGACGCCATCTCCCGTAGGGCGCAAATCTGGAAGACGTTCGGGTTGTCCCAGCCTTCACGCAAGGCGGAATGCGAGAAGATGAACTTCAGGGGCGTGTCCAAGCTCAACAACTTCTCCTTGTCCCGCATGATGAGGCTGTAGGTGCCATCGTCGGCCTGGGTGGTACCTTTGGTGTCCTTGAACACCTCCAGGGTCTTGCCGCCGACCTTCTTCCTGTCGATGGAGAAGTAGCCGTTGTGCACCTCCTCGACGGCCGTCGCCAAGTCCACTTCCTTGAAGAGGCTCTGGTAATCGGGATGCCTGGCGAGGCGGCGATATTCCTCCTCGAAAATGACGGCATAGTCGCCCTTCATCGGGTTGCCCGCAGCGTCGTACCGCCGATATTTCTCCACGGCGTCGATAAAAAACAGGCTCAGCACCTTGATGCCCTGGGGGCGTAGCCGCTTTTCCTTGTCCAGGTGCTCCTTGATGGTGCGCTGGATCATCTGGCGTTGCAGGGTGAGCGGCTCCACGGCGCCGTGAGCCTCGCCGGGACGCAGGTATTTCTCGCCGCCGGGATAGCGCAGCTCCATGAACTTGTCATCCCTGGCATCCCGGATGTCCTGCCCGATGAGGTGGTCCCGGTATATCTCCCGCCCGGTGACCTCTGCGAGTTTGTCGAGCGGTGACACGCTGACCGTTTGCCGGGCCACGCCGTGAGCGGTGGCGATATCCAGCTCCACCCTGGCACCCACGACACGTTTGCCACGGGATACCGGAGAGATGAAGCGCACATAGGCCTTGTTGTGCCCGCCCTCCACGGCCGCCGCCGCCACTTCGATCTGCTTCACCAGCTTGCGCTCGTAGGCGTCCACCGCATCAAGCTTGAAGATCATGTGGTGCGCCTGCTTTGGCGTCGCGGAATAGCGCAGGTTGCACAGCGGATTCATCCGCATCATGGCCTGCCTGCCCTTGCCGTCGAGGCCACCCTCCACGCTCTGCGGCTCGTCCACGATGAGGATGGGGCGCGTCGCCCGAATGAGATCGATGGGCTTTTCCCCGCCGGTCTTCTCGCTATGCCGATACATGACGTTCTTGGATTTCTCGCGGCGGCTGGCCTCGTCCGCCTCCTCCGTCTGCGCCTGCTGCTCGTCGCCGAACTTGTTGATAGCGCCTACCGTCATCACCATGACCTGGATCTGCGGGCTGGTGGCGAAGTTGCGCACCTGGCCGAGCTTGGCCGAGTCGTAGAGGAAGAAGTCGAAGGGCGTGCCCGCGTAGAGCCCCTTGAGGTGATCGGCGGCGGTCTCAAGGGTGTGATAGACCCCTTCCTTGATCGCCACCGAGGGCACCAGGATGACGAACTTGGTGAAGGCATAGCGCTTGTGCAACTCGAAAATGGTGCGCAGATAGACGTAGGTCTTGCCCGTGCCGGTCTCCATCTCCACGGTGAAGTCGCCGGACGCGAGTCTCGCCGAGGGCGCCAGGCCATGCCGGAGCTGGATGGCGTGCAGGTTCGCCAGCAGCTCATCGTCCAGCAGGGTCAGCCGGTTGCCGATGCCGAGGTCATTTTCCAGCAAAGACATTTGTCCGCTGGCCGTGTCGCGCGTGACGGTGAACTCGGTGCGGCAGGTCTCCTGCCCGTGAAACAGGTCGCAGACGGCCTCGATGGCCTGGAGCTGGTAGTCCAGATTGGGCTCGAAGTGAAGCTTCATAGGTGATGCTAGTAAACAAATAAAACAAAGGGATATGGGATTTTTCTTTGCTAGGCTTTGCTAAATTCCGAGGGCTGATCTAGCCAGCGTCCCCTTCGGCCAGCACCCACAGGGGCGCCCCTCTGACGCTAGAGTTACGAATTTTCCCCATCCGCCGCAGGGACTGGATCACGTTCCGGACTTTGTGCAGCTTCTGTTCCGGGCTCAAGACCGCGGATAGCTTGGGCAAGAGCAATTCATTCAATTCCTGGCGGGTCGCATGCTTGTACCGCTGGAGATATTCCAGGATCAAGTGGCGGAAATAATCGTCGTCCAAGGCACGATTGTGGATATACCTTGCCTTTTGACCCGTCCAATCCGCCACCTTGGAGGATATGTAGTAATTAGGCGCGCGCCCTTCGATCAACTTCTCGTTCCGTAGCTGACGGGCCTCCTCGGGGGTAATGCCGCGATGCTTCTGCACCCGGTCCAGCAGGATGACATGGCGCAGATCAAGATCAGCTCGCTGCATCAAGACCCGCATGTAGTTGACATCCAGAATACGGCCACTGATCGACACCTCCACGCGCGGCGTTGCGTCGGAATTACTATCGATCACATAATCGGGCAAAGGGAAAAACCGCTCGCGCTGGGTCTCATACATGCGACGTATGCCGCTGCCCACCTGGTCGATCATGCGCAGCCTGACCATGCCATTGATTAACCATTGATTGCGGTAATGCTCCGGCGGTGATTGATGCTCTAGCATCCACTCCACGCTCGGGGGGATGAAGACACCCAGATTGGAAAACACCAAACGGTCAGGGTGTTCAACTACGTTGACCTTACCCCCTAGACGGTAGTCCTGGTGGGCTACGCAGTTATGCAGCGCCTCCCGGATTACCCAGGCGTCGTAGGGGGAGATTGGCGTCGGGAACAGGGTCCCGTCCGGCATATACTCCATGGGAACATTGCGAATCCGGTGGAATAACGCCTGTGTCGATAGCAGAAACGGCATGCCGAAGTGCTGTGAAGCGGCCGTCCGATTATGCTCATCGCGCAAGATCCAACTGATCTTAGTATCGGCAGGGGCCAGAAAGTGAGCCGCCTCGTCCACCCCGAGCAGTAATAAAGCGGAGCGGGTGATGCGGCCCTGTTTCGTGATTTGTGCCTTGTTCAGCAGGGTTGGTAGGTCCCAAGCCGCGGCATCGGAGCGGATCTTTTCGTGGCGACTGTTGTCCCCCTCGCTCTTGATGAGATATTCGGTGAACTTGGCCCGGGCGAACTCGATGGCCTTCGGGTCCAGGTCCCCGAGGCTGGCACCCGAAACGATCTCACCCGTCCAATCCTCTTTTATTCCAAAAACCTGCCACAGTCGCGCCTCCTTAGCAGGGTGATCGGCGAGCCTGACCGAGTGGCTACCGACCCGAATCTGGCGTACCCCGTTGAATGCCAGTGGGGAATTCCGGGGCGGATGAATCTCCAGTATCACCAGCCTACCGTCCGGATGCATCACCTCGTGGAACTGAAAATCCGGGCGGGGTGAGGTCCGTTGCGTCAACCACATGATCAGCGGTTGGTTGCCCTCGCCTTTTGCGGAGAAGGGATCAAACTTCGTGCCCTTGACCGCATGGGTCTTATCATCGATCCCCCAGATCAACCATGCCCGATCGTGGTGCTCAATCGCCGCTGAATTGGCCAGTGCTGAAAGATAGGCACCGATGTCCTCGGGGCGGTCCCAGTTCGACTTAAACTCAACGGTCTCCGCCTCGTGGGGGGTGCGGCGTAACCGCTCCACCAAGCTCAACAAATCCTCTTGCTGCATGCTCATGCGCGGCTCTCCCTAGAGGCTATGGACATTAGCGAGGCCGTTCTGCTCCAGGATGGCAGTGAGGTTGATCTTGGCCACGTCGTCGGCAAAGGCGCTGTCTCGGAAGACGACGGTGGTTTCCCCGGCAGGCTTCAGCGCCTGATGCCACGCCACGAGGCCGCTGGCCAGGGGCTCTACATCGGCCTGGGGGATGGTGGGCGAGAGACAGACGAAGAGGGAGCCGGCGCCAATGGCGTGAATCTCATGCGCCAGATTCTTTTCACCGGCGACCTGCCGGGTCTCGATGGGCACGCAGAGATCCAGGCCGAGCTTGAGGAGCAGTTCGTAGAGGATGTCTTGCTCGGTGCGGTCGGTCTTGAGGTGCTCGGTGGCGGCGAAGAGGGAATCTGCGAGCTGGTCGCGGTCCGGCTCCCAGGCGCGGATGTTGCTGCTGGCGAGCTTGAAGACGCGGAAGCCGAGGTCGCCCGGGAACAGCGGGTTTTCTTCCCGGATCTTCTTCCCGGCCCGACGCAGGCGTTCTTTGGTCAGTTCGGAGATCGTTGGGTAGCTTGTTTGTTCGGTAGGTTCTGGAAGCTGGACAAGGATGAAGCGCCGACTCCCATCATCCGTAATATTTGCACTGTATACCGCCTCACCAGTAGGTCCTGCTCCGGCAAAGAAATCCAAAACCAAGTCCAATTTATCAGTGGTAATATCGATCATCCGCCTAATCAAAGACGGTGGCTTTGGAGTGTCGAACACCTCGACGCCATCGAACAATTCGATGAGAGCTTTCTTTGCTGAGTCGTTAGTGCCGACCTCGGCAGCCGTCCACAGAGTATGCGGAGTCAGACCATCTTTAGCCTCTGCCATGAAGAGTTTTCTTCGCGCAACATTGTTCCCGGTCTCTCCAAACCAAACTCGGTTGTCTGCAACGAGTTCATTGAGCTTCGGTTTCGTAACGGTCCAGCAACGGCCCGGTGGCGGTTCCAGAACACGCCCTCCTGGTGTTGTGAAGGCATAAAATTGATCCTTCGTGGCATGGCCAGCTTGTGCGTTCAGAGAAACAGACTGCCATGGGCCGCGAGGGTCGTTGTCCGGATTCCCGTATCGCTCGCGCACCTCATTTGTAGTCGGTAGCAGATTCCGACTAAGTTCGAAGTCTTCTTTGTTTTTCGCCACGCACATTATGTATTCGTGATTAAAGGAGAAAACGCGTCTGTTCTCTCGTGTCGTGCGCTTTTCCCAGATGAAAATGGCGATGAAGTTTTCTGGTCCAAACACTTCATCCAAAAGGCTCCGAAGGTGGCTAACTTCGCCGTCGTCAATCGAAACGAAGAGCCCGCCATCCTCCCGCAGAAGATTCCGCGCCAGCTTGAGGCGGGGATACATCATGTTGAGCCAGTCGGTGTGGAAGCGGCCGGAGGCTTCGGTGTTGGAGGAGAGTTTCCTGCCGCCCTCGCCGGTCTGGCCGGTCAGTTCGAGGTAATTCTTGATGTTGTCCTGAAAGTTATCGGGATAGACGAAGTCCTTGCCGGTGTTGTAGGGCGGGTCGATGTAGATGAGCTTCACCTTCCCGGCGTAGGATTTCTGGAGGAGCTTGAGGACTTCGAGGTTGTCACCCTCGATCATAAGGTTCTGGGTGGTGTCCCAGTCCACGCTGTCTTCCGGGCAGGGGCGCAGGGTGCCGGTGGAGGGGGTTAGGGCGAGCTGGCGGGCGCGGCGTTTGCCATGCCAGTTGAGGCCGTATTTCTCGTCGCAGTCCTTAACCGTCCGGTCGCCGACCAAGGCCTTGAGCACGTCGATGTTGACCGCGACACCGTCCGGGCCCTCGGTCACCAGCTCCGGGAACAGGGCCTTGAGGCGATGAATATTCTCGGCCACCAGGTCGGCGGATTGGGCCTGGGTGCTATTGGCGTCGATGGGTTGCATCGCGGGTGTTCTCCAAGACAACGGGTCTGGCGAGGTCTTAACGCGGGACCGGGGGGGGGTTAATCCATCTGGCTGATGGTGCTGTAGCGTTGGTCCGGGTGGTTTTCCATCTCGGGGATGGTGTAGGCCAGCAGTCCTTCCGCCACCATGGGGCTTAGGTAATCTCGTACGAGCGGCTTGTGTTCCTGGCGACCCAGGATGGTCGCCAGTTCCCGGGCGCTGAGCGAGTGCCAGTGGCAGAGTTCCAGGATCAAGGCCCGCAAGACGTCGCGGCGTGGCTTGGTCCCAGGAGCCGGGATGCGTGCCTGCAACGCTGCGGGAATAGTCACCAGTAGCTGGTGACTATTCTGGACGAGGTGGTGACTATTTTGGTTGTACTGGGGGGCATTTCCCCCGTGAGGGCGCTTCTCGGGTACTACCAATGTGGTCAGGTTCCGCGCAAATGCCGTGCCAGGCACGTAGTAGGTCCGGCTGCCGCCGCCTTTCATATCCAAGAGACCAAGATCGCGCAACCGGCGCAGGTGTCCGGAGGCGCTGAGGGTATCGGTGCGGTTGATCGCACGATAAGCCGCGTTATCGATGGCACCCAACTCGCGCACGAAGACCAGGGCACGTGCCTCCTCGTCGCTCAGGTCTTGGCGGGTAAGTCGGCCCAACCAGGCCAGGTCTTCTGGCCCCAGAAAGTGATGGAACAGGAGGGTGGCGACAAACTGGTCCGGACGGCGGGACGATTCGAAGGTAGGGGGCAGCAGGCCGTTGGCCAGCATCAGTTCGCGCATGGCACGGATGCCACTGCCCTTGGTCTCGGCAATGTTCACCTCGTGCAAGACGGCAGCAATGCGCGGGTTGCGGGTTTCGGAGCCGGGCTCGCCCAGTTGTTCCTCGGCCTTGATGGAATGGCCAGGGTTGCGGATTTCCAGCCGATTGGCGTAGCGGATGATCTGGGTGGCGCCGTGGATGCGGTAACTACGGTGCATCACGGCATTGACAACCGCCTCGCGGATCACCCGTAGCGGCAGAGTCGGTTCGTCCTCGTGCGCCAGCGCGCCCTCGGGCAAGGAGAACGACTGCAGCAACTCGTCCCGCACCGTATTGGTGGCGCGGCGAATGGCGGTAAAAACAGGCGCACGGATTTCCAGGGTGTCGAACCGGTGGTCGGGATTCTCGACCCACTGCCGTCCCGGCACACGGATATAGTCGATACGCATCATGGGGAAGCAACGGCGTAAGGCCATTCCAGTGCCGAACAGCAGGATGCCCGCCACCGTGGGCTTGAGCTGGCCTTGGTCGCGTTGCGCGCAGCCGAGTGCACGCAAGAGGTCTTCATCCGACCAGGCCAGCTCTTCGGCATCTGGGTTGATCTGCCTACGCTGTTGCCGGTAATCGTCCAGCGCAGCAGGGTCGATATCGGAGAGGTCGACATCGTGGAGGATGGCCCCGTCATAGGTGTCGACCTGGTGGCCGGTGTAGAGGGCAATCAGGTCGTCCTCAGGGCCTTCCTGATCCGTGGAGCCGATGCGCCGGAAGGCGCCACGTGGTAGGCCGAGGCTGGTAAGGTAAATGGGTTTTTCGGTGGGAGCGGCTTCGGGCACATAGGCCACGATGACGGCCTTCCCCTCCAACTGTTCCACTGACACGCGCGGGCGCACCGGGCGGTTGAGTGCACTGGCGCACTGGCTGGCGAGGTCGGACTGGAGCTTGTCCGGGTTGACCACGCCCTCGACTTGGTAGGCGTTGCCGAACAGGTCGTGTTGGTCGCGCACCAGCCCCAGCAGCAGATAGCCACCACCCAGGCCGGGTTCGTTCGCAAAGGCGCAGACGGTTTCCAGCACTGATCGGTCGATCTGGCTCGCGCGCTTTGCCTCAATGTGATGAGACTCGTCAAGGGAGCCGAGTTCCAGCAGCAGGTCCTCAGCAGTGCGCATCATGCTTTTTGGTCTGTCTTACTCAGAGCCAGACACAGCCCCAACAGGCGGCTGTAATCCCAAAAAAATCCTGTATTCATTCAGAGCCACCGCCCATCTGACGGTCGAAAGATTGGCGAATCAGGCCAAGCACATAAGACAAGTCGCCGGGCGATGAAAGGCCAATCTCCACATCGCCGTTGCCCCATCGTCCAAGTCCAGACACGTCCTTACAGAGACCCTTGGGATCGTCAATTTCGTGGAATGGCATGTTAAGAGAGAGACGTAGCCGCCTGGCTTGTGGGACAACATCAACGAAATTTGTCTCCGCTTTGTACGCAACATAGAGTTTAAGAAATTCCTCGCTAACGCACGGGTCTAGCGCGATCACGGACTGTCGCAGGGCATCGAATAGATCACGCATTGCGCCTCCGGCGAGGTGGGGGTGATCGGTGATACTGTAACCGTGGCCGATCCCGATGGGACGCGGCCGATAGGCATTCAACACTTCTGCATCAAGTTGAGGCATACCCCAAACGGTGACTCCCTCCTGTGCCAGTCGATTCGACCGCTCCTTGATCGCCGCCTCATCCCATCGCTGAACCTTGCCTAGGCCCAGATTAAGCCTGAGCGGGCTAGCGGCAAATCCGGCCGGATTACCCTGCTTGTCCTTGAGATCACGCTTGGTAGTGAAAGCCGCATCGCTGTACTCGCTATTGTAGCCTGTCAAAGTGAGATTGCCCAAGGTATGCAGCCAGGTCTGATGTATTCTTTCCCACTCAGGCCCCAGATCAGTCCGCCAGTCCAGGCTGAGGGACGCATTTTGCGGCATGATGTGTTCGATCGTGTAATCCTCGACCGTGACACGCTCTTTACGGCCATGGTTCTCCAACTTACGAAGCCAATAACTCCGGCGCGGAAAATGGTAGAGGTCACGCTGCTTAAACTCACGCTGGAACTCATCATCGGATGGAAAACGGCGGTAGGATGGCAAGAGTAGAAAAGCAGCACGGACGCTCTCCACGTAACGGTCTTTTTTTAGCGAGCGAGTGAAGCTGGCGAAGGTTTTATTCAAAGAATTCGTGGGAATGCCGCAAATAGCCCTCCTGAAGACAAAGCTCTCGACTAGGCGTACGACCTGCAACGTCTCCTCAACAGTCAGGTGCTGCTTCTGGTAGTCGTGATACAACTCGAGAAGGAACGGATAGGCAACGTCGACCTTAAGCTCGCGAAGGTCATGAAGTGCCTGATTCAGGACAGGATGTTTCTCGGCACCCAAAGCCATCGCACAGTAGTAGGTAGCATAGGCATGGATATCTGCAACGAGGACCGAGACGTCCGTATTGAAATTGCGTGTGTATTGCTTGAAAGCACTATATACCTCCCGAACATTTGGAATATCCCCCGTCTTAGTGATCAGGTAATGCCGCATGAAGGCGTCGAAGTGGTTCGCATAGGCCGCCTGACCGAACCCCTTTTCTATCGGTCGCCAGTATTGGGTATATAGCTGGGTCTGGAGCTGTGGCTCCAAGCCCATTAGGATGAAGTTCCTGATCAGATCAGCCTGGCTGAGTTCCAGATCCGTGGAGTTCATGCTTTCGAATATCAACTGCGGGTTGTCATGTGCCCGGTCCAGGGCGACCTCGACAATAACAAGTTTAGAAAGCCCCTTGCAGATACACTCCAGTTCATTCTGAGGCTCGCTGATGAGTGTCATGAAAAATTGATAGTTCTCCAGGACACGGGTGCTAGATTCTGCGGGAGTTGGTGCTTGATTAATCAGGGTCAGCGGGGTCTGCTTGTCAGTCTCCGAGAGGATCAGCTTATAGTGACGTTCGCCACTTTCATCAGGATTTAGTAAATAGTAATTTCGTAGCTTGCGGGCGGAAAAGGCACCAAGCAGCTCTGCGAGCTGATTATTCTCAAAATGTTTGGCTAAGGCCGCAATCAGCAAGGTGCAGGTAGTCAAATGTTGCTGGCCGTCGATAACCAACAGCGATTCCTGATCAGTAACCAAACCAAGCGCCCGTTCAACATAAACGATAGATCCAATAAAATGGGCCTTTATCTTATCGTCTCGGCCCGCGCGCATCAGATCGATCCAGAGCTGCTTGCACTGTGCCTCGGTCCAGGAATAGTTCCGCTGATAGATCGGTATGACGAATTGCGGTGATTTATGGATGAATTTAAGGAGGTTGGCTTGAGTGGCTCTCATCATCGGTCTCCTAATAGTCCTTGGGTTATGGCAACCAGCCCTTTTAAGGTGTCATTTTGAGTTCGGCTCCACGCCT
>JBASIS010000302.1:0-30481 GCA_049654905.1 Chromatiaceae bacterium | reverse complement strand
ATCCGGGACAGACCACAACTAATCTTCCTGCGGCGCCGATTTCCATGTCTGGAGCACGGAAACAAGAAAACCTTGAGACGCGACCATCCGACTGACGCTCGATATTCCGGAACATCTTGGCCAAATGCTCAATGCGATGCCCGATCCTCAGCGATTCGTCGTGACGCTTCTCTCCGAGTGCCTGGACTCCGGCCTGGACCGGGACCAGTGGTGGTCCCTGCTGGAAAGTATCGATGAGATCGCCGTGGACACGGGTATCAGCGACTTGGCCGAGCGCCACGACGACTATCTCGGGCGCTTGTAATGAACCGCGTGTTCGTGGACACCGCGGCGCTGATCGCGCTTGGCAACAAGCAGGATAGATGGCATGACCAAGCCGGTGGCGTTCCGCCTTATTGACATGGCGCGTCATTCGCCACGTTGGCATTGCCTTCCTGTAGATCAACGCCTTTTCGACGAATCGCTCACCCTGTTCGAGAAGATGGGCGACAAGGACTGGAGCTTGGTGGATTGCATCAGCATCACGGTAGCGAACGACATCGACATCACCCAGGTTTTCACGACCGATCACCATTTTACCCAGGCTGGGAAGTCGTATGCACGATAGACACAAAAAATTCCTCTTCACCACCGCGCTGATCGTGGGAATCGCCCTCAGCCTGGTCAGTTGTAGCGACGATAACCAGGAGCCGACTCCGAACGCCGTCTTGATCCAGCAGCAGATCGGCTATTACGACGTGAAACTGAATTTCACCGATACGTCCCATTTCGAGGTCGGTCGTCAGTTCGCGTCCGCCATTCAAAGAACTGTTCCGGATTACGAGCAAGTGGTTGACCGTGCCTTACTTGTCCAGATGTTCTTCCTGGGGAAGGCGGGCTTGACTTTCGATATTGTCAAGACCCGTGCCCGGACACTGCTTGACAACCCTAAGTTTCACGGTGCTTACAGGGATGAGATAGCGGGCATGCAGGAGGTTTTCAGTTATCAGACCGATGTTCTGGGTGACGGGAAACTCTCCGCGAACGAGTTATTGGTGTTCCAGTTTGTACCGGACGTGATGCGTGCCTTTTCCTGCTCGGCGACCGCGGCATACGGCAGCGCAACAAGCACTGGGAAGACGATCATCGGCAGAAACCTGGAGTGGATTAACGAGCTCATTCCAGAGATTGCCAGGATCTATGCCGTCACCACGTTGCGGAACGCGGATACGGCGGTCGTCAACATTGGCGTACTTGGCCAGTTGTTCGCAATCAGCATGTTCAACGAACACCAGCTCTTCGGTGCGATTCTCGACTCGGCCACTACGGACCTGGATACGCAGCCGAAGACCATCGTTCCTTATCCAAGCGATCTTTCGGGTATCCGTTCTTACAGCTTTGATCTCAGGTACGCATTGGAAAACTTTGCCGAACTGAGCGATGTATCGAACTACATGACCGATCCCGATCACAGATACGCTTTCAATCATCTGATCTTCCTGGCTGACGATGCATCGGCGGGCGTGGTGGAAAACGACATCAATTTGAAAGCGGGCACTCCGGGAAATCGGCGTTTGAGAACCGAGGATTCGGTTCTGAGCGCGCAGGTGCCAGACGATCAACAGTGGCCCATTCGCGGCGCCTTCGCTACGGTGAATGATTTTCGGCTACCCGGCAATGACTACGCGGCGGCGCTCTCGGATACCGCGCGCTGGACCAGCTTCCGAGAGCTGTATGCGGGCCTGTCGTATGGCCAGACGATTGATGTCAACGCTATGAAGGGTATTGCGGGCTATCATCCACCCACCAGCGGTTTGATGGAAGCGGGGGCGATCTTCGTTCATGAAACCCAGCTGGAGACGGATGAATGGATCGGGCTCGGAGATGTCCCGCTGATGTTCAACACCATTCAATCCATCGTCATGGATATGTCGACTCTGGATCTGTGGATCTCCTTCACGCCATGGGATGATCTCCTGGTGGATCCGGTCTATCGGAAGATCAAGCATCCGCTCCAATGACCGTTGGCGAGGGCACCCGTGGTCCTCGTCCGGTCCCCCGCATTGGAGTCCTTAGCGAGGCAGCAACGCCCCAGTTATGAAGCACCTCATTAATCGCTGGGTGACCGCGCTTGAGGCGCGCACCCTCCAATCCAAGCTGGTGACGGGTTTTCTGGCGCTGCTGCTGATCGCCGTGGCGCTGGGGGTCGAGGGGGTGCTCAGCCAGAGGCACCTGCGCGACGGTATCCAGGGGATCTACGAGCATGAACTGCTCGGCGTCATCGCCGCCAAGGATGCCCAGATCGACTTCGCCTGGATCGCGCGTTCCGTGCGTCAGGCCGTTCTGGCCAGCGACCCCGGGGAGCGGGCCGCCGCCATCGCGAAACTCCAGGCCAGCCAGGATCGCCTGCCCCAAGCCCTGGCCGCGCTGCGCTCCCGAACCTTTCGTGACGAGCATCTGGCCCACCTGTCCCGGTTCGAGGCGCGCTATGGGCGCTACCTCCAGGATGTCACCCTGGTCGTTGATCTCATCGGTCAGGAGCGGCTCGACGAGGCGCGCCTGCTGGTCACCCGTCCCGACTTTCAGGCCCGTTGGGACGAGGGATTCACGGCCTTATCCCAGGTGGCGGCGGGGAAGGAGCAGGCCGCTCGCGCCCGGCTGACCCAGTCCCTCGCGGTGGCGGAACAGGGTCAGTGGGAATCCATCGCCACCATGACCCTGGGGGTGCTGGTGGCCCTGCTGGTGGGCTGGCTCATCGCCCGCTCGATTCGGGGCCCACCGAGCGCATCCGGGCCAGCGTGGAGAAGTTGGCGGCCGGTCGGTTGGACGAGCAGGTGCCGCACACCGATTATCCCAACGAGATTGGCGATCTGGCCCGGGCCGTGGCGGTGCTGCAAGGCAAGGCGCGGACGCTGGAGGAGCGGCGCTGGATCAAAACCCATCAGGCGGCCATCTCCAGCGAGATGCAGGCCGCGACCAGCCCCGGCGCGCTGGGGCGGCTCTTCCTGGCGCGGATGGCACCGCTGCTTGGTATTGGGCGGGGTGTTATCTACGTCTATGAGGAGGAGGGGGACCGGCTGCGCCGGCTCTCCGCCTATGCCCTCCCCGAGCGCTTTGACCTGAAGCCGTGGTTCGAACTTGGCCAGGGGCTGGTCGGCCAATGCGCCCTGGAGCGCGTGCCCATCCAGATCACCCAGCCCCCGCCGGACTATCTGCCGATTGGCTCCAGTCTGGGCGAGGCCCCGCCGGGCATCATCCTGCTGCTGCCGGTGCTGCGCAATGACCGGCTGCTGGCGGTGCTGGAGTTGGCTACCTTCGCGAGCTTCGGGGCCAGGGAGCAAGCGCTGCTGGACGAGCTGATGCCCATTCTGGCGATGAGCCTGGAGATTCTGGAGCGCAATGTTCATACCCAGGCTCTGCTGGAGGAGACCCAGCGCCAGGCCGCCACCCTGGAGGAGCAGACCCTCGAACTCGAGGCCCAACAGGCGTCGCTCCAGGCGACTACCGAGCATCTGGCGCTGCTGGAGGAGCGTAGCCGGCTGATCCTGGAGTCCGTCAGCGATGGCATCGTCGGTCTCGATAGTCAGGGCGTCATGACCTTTGCCAATCCCGCCGCCCCGGCAATGCTCGGCTATACAGAGGCGGCGATGATTGGCCGGCCGATGCATGATCTGGTGCATCACAGCTATCCAGATGGGCGGCCCTTTCCTCTGGCCGAGTGCGCCATGCACCTGACCGCCCGCGATGGTCAGCCGCGCAGCGTCGATGCGGAGGTCCTCTGGCACCGGGACGGGCGACCCATTCCCGTCGAATATGCCACGACGCCGGTCCGCAAGTACGGGGAACTGGTCGGTACGGTGGTGGTGTTCCGCGATATCACCACGCGCAAGGCCGCCGAGCAGGAGCTCCTGCAGGCCAAGGGGCTAGCGGAGGAGGCGACCCGCGCCAAGAGCGACTTCCTCGCCAACATGAGCCACGAAATCCGCACCCCGATGAACGCCATCATCGGCATGTCGTACCTCGCCCTGCAAACCGGGCTCGACCCGAAACAGCGTAATTACATCGCCAAAGTCCATGGCGCCGGCCAGAATCTGCTCGGCATCATCAACGATATCCTGGACTTCTCCAAGATCGAGGCGGGCAAGCTCACCATCGAGGCAACGGATTTCCGTTTGGAAGAGGTGCTCGACCAGCTTAGGGATTTGGTCGGCCTCAAGGCGGAGGAGAAGGGGCTGGCGCTGCGGTTTGCCATCCCACCCGCGGTCCCAACCGCGCTGGTGGGGGACCCACTGCGACTCGGCCAGGTCCTGATCAACCTGGCCAACAATGCCGTCAAGTTCACCGAGCAGGGCGAGATCCTCATTGGCGTCGAGCCGGTGATGGCTGCGGCCGAGGGCGTCGAACTGCACTTCTGGGTCCGGGATAGCGGCATCGGCATGTCCCCCGAGCAGTGCGGCCGGCTGTTCCAGTCCTTCAGCCAGGCCGACCCCTCGACTACCCGCAAATACGGCGGTACCGGGCTGGGTCTGGCCATTTCCAGGCGACTGGTCGAGCTGATGCAGGGACGCATCTGGGTCGAAAGCGAGGCGGGCCAAGGCTCGACCTTCCATTTCCATGCCCAGTTCGGCGTGCCGGTGGCTGCCATGGCCACCCTGGAACCGGGCGAGGTCGTCCAGACCCGGACCTCTAGCCATGCGGGGCGCCAGGACGAGGTCATGGCCCAGCTTGGGGGCGCCCGCGTCCTGCTGGTGGAAGACAATGACTTGAATCAGGAGCTAGCCCGAGAACTCCTGGAACAAGCGGGCATGCACGTGGTCATCGCCCGACAGGGACAGGAGGCCCTCGACATTCTGGCTCGGGATACCCGGTTCGATGGCGTGCTGATGGACTGCCAGATGCCGGTGATGGACGGCTATACCGCGACCCGAGAGATACGCAAGCGTCCCGCCCTGGCGGCGCTACCCATCATCGCCATGACCGCCAGCGCCATGGCCGGGGACCGCGAGCAAGTGCTGGCGGTGGGCATGTGCGATTACATCGCCAAGCCGCTCGATGTCGGCAAGCTGTTTGCCACCCTGGCGCGCTGGATCAAGCCCAGCCTGCCTGGTATCGATACCCGTGAGGGCCTGGCCATCTGTATGGGCAACTGGCGGCTCTATACTAAGTTGCTAGCGAAATTTCGCGATGGCCAGCAGGACTTTGCCAAGCATTTTGCGCAAGCGCGCCATGACACGGACGCGACTGCGGCGGCGCGTTGCGCCCACACTCTCAAGAGTAATGCGGGCCATATCGGGGCGGGTAGCCTAGCGGCGGCGGCGGCCGATTTGGAGCAGGCCTGTCTGGATGCGGCGCCCGGGTCGCCTATCGATGCGCTGCTGGAGCGGGTCCAGGCGGAACTGACTCCGGTCATGGCGGCCCTGGCGGGGATCGGCCTGGAGCCGACCCAGGCGGCGGCAACCCCGATGCCAGACCAAGGGGTGGATACCGCCGCATTGCGCGAGGGGTTTGCATCTTTGGAACGCTTACTGGCCGCCAGCGATGCCGATGCCGCGCCCCTGCTGGAGGAGGTGTGCGCCCTGGCGCGAGACGGGGACATGCGGAATCATTTGCGTGACGCCGTCCGCTCGCTGGCCCGTTATGATTTCGATACGGCACTGGACTGCGTGAAGTCGGCTCGCACCCACCTGGGATGAGGCGGGTGGCGGACTTGCTTCGGGAGCACCGGATGGCGTCAACCACAATCCCCAGGGGAACGAGATATGCATACCCAGCAGACCATCCTCGTCGTTGACGATACGCCGGAGAACATCGAACTCCTGATCGAGATTCTGCGACCGGAATATAAGGTCAAGGCGGCACCCAATGGCGAGAAGGCCCTGAGCATCGTCGCCGCCGAGCCGCGACCCGACATGGTCCTGCTCGATATCATGATGCCCGGCATGGATGGCTACGAGGTGTGCCAACGGATCAAGGCGGATGCCGCGACCGCCGGCATCCCCATCATCTTCATCACGGCCAGAACCGATGTCAGCGCCGAGCGCCGGGGCTTCGCGCTGGGCGCGGTCGATTACATTACCAAGCCCATCAGCCCGCCGATCGTGCTGGCGCGGGTGCGCGCTCACCTGACGCTCTATCGCCAACAACTGGAGTTACGGGCGGCCTACCAGAAGCTGGAACTCAGCCAACGGCGCATCCAACGCGATCTGGCGGCCGCCGCGGCCTTGCAGCGCAATCTGCTCCCCAGCGCCGTGCCCCCGGGCCTGCCGCTCGCGCTGGCCTGGACCCTGATCCCGGCGGACGAGTTGGCTGGGGATCTCTTCAATTTTCATCCCCTGGGCGAAGACCGGCTCGGCTTCTATCTGCTCGACGTCTCCGGTCATGGCATCCCCGCCGCCATGTTGTCGGTCCATCTCGCGCGGCTCCTGCGCCCTGGTCCCGGGGAGTTGGCGATCGATTTAGGGGACCCGGTGGCGGTCGTCACCCAGCTCAATGAGGGCTTTCAGGCCGATGAGGGTGATCCGACCTATTTCACCATCATCTACGGTGTCATCGATGCCCGCAACGGCCAGGGCCACCTCTGTCAGGCCGGACATCCGCATCCCCTGGTCTGTCGACGCGATGGCACCCTGGAGACCCTGGGTGACGGTGGCCTCCCGGTGGGACTCATCCCCCATGCCCAGTATGAGTCCGTCGCTTTTCAGCTTGAGGCCGGCGACCGCCTGCTGCTCTATTCCGACGGCGTCACCGAATGCTTTGACCGGGACCAGGAGCTGTTCGGCGCGGAGCGCCTCGGCGCACTCCTTGTCCAGATGCGGGACGCCTCTCTCGATGAAGTCATTGCAGGCATCGGCAGGGCCTTGACCGCTTGGCAAAGCGGGGCATCCGGCACCGGCGTCGCCTTCAGTGACGATCTTTCCTTGTTGGCCATGGAGTTGGGGGCTGGATTGGGATTGCACCCCTGATCTATCTGGATGGTGGGCTGCGCCCAAAGGCGGCCACTGCCATGGTGATGGCAAAGCGCTAGGGATGAGATCCGCTTGCGGGCGGCAACCGTTCCGTGAGCCATTCCCTCAAGGCGTCATTGATCTGGCGGTTGGGTTGGTGGGGCCGGGAAGACCACATCCTCATACAGGGCATCGACCGCGCAGCGGAAACCGAGGCTGTGCAACTCCAGCCAGCCGTCCGGGGCCACCGGCGCCAGCAGCCAGCCGCCGGGCTGGCGGCGAAAGACCTCCACGGCGCGGCGGCGCGAATCGATCAGCAGGTATTCGCTGAGGCTCTCCAGGGTGCGGTAGGCGGCAAATTTGCCGCCCCGGTCATAGGCCTCGGTGGACTCCGACAACACCTCGCAGATCAGAGTGGGGTGACGCTTGGCCAGCGGTTCGGAGGTGTCCCGGGCGTCGCAGGTCACGAAAACATCTGGGTAGAAGAAGGCGTCGGCGGCCTCCACGCGCAGTTTCATGTCGGCGATATAGACCCGACAGGGACCACCGCGCACCTGGTTGCGCAGCAGTGCCGCGAAGTTCAGGGCGATGGTGGCGTGTTCTTCGGTGGCGCCGGCCATGGCGAAGACCTCGCCGGCCACATACTCGTGGCGGATGGGCGAGAGGGTCTCCCCAGCCAGATAGTCATCGGCGGTAATCGAGTAGACCCGGGCAAGATTGAACATGGCAACTCCTGGGTTCGAACAACCGTTACGCCAGTATGGCCAGCGCCAATCCAGCGGTTGTCCGGGGTCGAGGGGTTTCAAACCGCCCTCCCGTGGCGATAGCACCGGGAGGGCATGACCCAGAGCCACCCACCCGGCGATGGGTGGCTCTGGGGGCTCAGCCGGTCATTTGGCCTGGTTGGCCTTCTCGTCCAGGTAGAGCCAGGTGTCGATGACGGTGTCGGGGTTGAGGGAGATACTGGTGATGCCCTGATTGAGCAGCCAGTCCGCAAGGTCGGGGTGGTCGGAAGGACCCTGGCCGCAGATGCCAACGTACTTGCCGTGCTTACGGCAGGCCGCGATAGCCATGGACAGCATCTTCAGCACAGCGGGGTCACGCTCGTCGAAGTGCTCGGCCACCAGGGCGGAATCCCGATCCAGGCCCAGGGTGAGCTGGGTCATGTCGTTGGAGCCGATGGAGAAGCCGTCGAAGTATTCCAGGAACTCTTCCGCCAGCACGGCGTTGGAGGGAATCTCGCACATCATGATGAGGCGCAGGCCGTCCTTGCCGCGCTCCAGTCCCTGGGCCGCCAGGGCCTCGACCACGGCCTTGGCCTGCTTGAGGGTGCGTACGAAGGGGATCATGATCTCGATATTGGTCAGGCCCATGTCGTTGCGGACCCGCTTGAGGGCCTCGCATTCCATCTCGAAGCAGTCCTTGAAGGACTCGGCGACGTAACGCCCGGCGCCACGGAAGCCGATCATGGGGTTCTCTTCCTCGGGCTCGTAGCGGGTCCCCGCGATCAGGTTGGCGTATTCGTTGGACTTGAAGTCCGACATACGCACGATGACGGTATGAGGAGCGAAGGCCGCGCCCAGGGTGGCGATGCCCTCCGCCAGCTTGGTGACAAAAAACTCCCGGGGGCTCGGGTAGGCGGCGATGCGCGGGGCGATGCGGGCCTTGAGATCCGCCGGCAGTTGGTCGTACTCCAGCAGGGCCTTGGGATGGATGCCGATCATGTTGTTGATGATGAACTCCAGGCGCGCCAGGCCGACCCCCGCGTTGGGGGTGGCGGCAAAGGCAAAGGCCCGGTCCGGGTTGCCCACGTTCATCATGATCTTGACCGGGATGTCCGGCATGTGGGACATCTCGATGATCTTATGCTCGAAGGGCAGGGCGCCTTCGTAGATAAAGCCGGTATCGCCCTCGGCGCAGGAGACGGTGACGGGCTGGCCTTCGCTGACCTTTTCGGTGGCATCGACGCAGCCCACCACCGCCGGCACCCCTAATTCGCGGGCGATGATGGCGGCATGGCAGGTCCGGCCGCCACGGTTGGTGACAATGGCCGCCGCCCGCTTCATGATCGGCTCCCAGTCGGGGTCCGTCATGTCGGTGATAAGGACGTCGCCAGGCTGGACCTTGTCCATGTCGTGGGTGCCATGCACCACCCGGGCCGGGCCGGCGCCGATGCGATGGCCGATACTCCGGCCGGTGGCCAGGATGGGGCCCTTGGCGCGCAGGTGGTAGCGCTCCAGGACATTGCCGGAGCGGCTCTGGACCGTCTCGGGACGGGCCTGGACCACATAGAGGAGACCATCCAGCCCGTCCTTCGCCCACTCGATATCCATGGGCCGGCCATAGTGGTTCTCGATCAAGATCGCCTGCTTGGCCAGTTCCATGACCTCGGCGTCGGTGATGGAGAAGCGCAGACGATCCGCCTCCGGGACCTCCTGGGTGAGAACCTTCTGGGCGCCGCCGGGCTCGGCATAGACCATGCGCAGGGCCTTGCCGCCCACATTGCGGCGCAGCACGGCGGGCCGGCCAGCGGCCAGGGTCGGCTTGTGGACATAGAACTCGTCGGGATTGACGGCACCCTGGACCACCATTTCGCCCAGGCCATAGCTGGAGGTGATAAAGACGGCGTCGCGAAAACCGGATTCCGTGTCCAGGGTAAACATGACGCCGGAGGCGGCGAGGTCGCTGCGCACCATGCGCTGGATGCCGGCGGAGAGGGCGACGTGGCGATGCTCGAAGCCCTGGTGAACCCGGTAGGAGATGGCCCGATCGTTGAACAGGGAGGCAAATACCTCCTTGATGCGGTGCTTGATGTCGTCCAGGCCCTTGACGTTGAGGAAGGTCTCCTGCTGACCGGCGAAGGAGGCATCCGGCAGATCCTCGGCGGTGGCGGAGGAGCGTACGGCCCAGGAGACCTCGCTGCCCGCCGCGGCCACCAGTTGCTGGTAATAGTCATTGATGCCAGCTTCGAGGGCGGCCGGGAAGGGCTGCTCCATGATCCAGCCCCGGAGGCGGGGACCGACCTGGGCCAGCTTGGCGACGTCGTCCACGTCCAGATCATCGAGCAGGGCCTGGATGCGCTCGTCCAGTCCGTCCTTGGCCAGGAACTCGCGGTAGGCATCGGCGGTGGTGGCGAAGCCGCCGGGGACCCGTACGCCGACCGCCGCAAGGTGATGGATCATTTCGCCAAGGGAGGCGTTCTTGCCGCCCACGATGGGCACATCGTCCATGCGCAGGTCGCGGAGCCAGCGGACGTACTCGGTCATGTTAAATATCCCTCAAGTTGCCGGGAAGAAACAGGGGTGTAGCGCAGCCAGGATTCCGGTCGCGTTGGGTAATGGCAAATGATAAAGGACGTTGATGCGCCGCATCAAAAAACTTATCTAGCCCGCCCGCGGCCGATAATTGTCCGGGATCAGGAGCGTCGGCTGGCGTTGGGCGGGGTCCTTGAACGGAAAGTCCAGGGTGAAATGCAGACCGCGGCTCTCGCGACGGCGCAGGGCCGAGCGGATGATGAGGTAGGCGACTTCCACCAGATTGCGCAATTCGAGCAGATCATTGCTGACTGGAAAATTACCATAGTATTCAATGATTTCGTGGTGCAGCAGATCAATGCGGCGCTGGGCACGCTGGAGACGCTTATTGGTGCGCACGATGCCGACATAGTCCCACATAAAGCGGCGCAACTCCTCCCAGTTATGGGAGACCACCACCGCCTCGTCGGGCTCATGGACGCGACTGGCATCCCAGGAGGGCACGTCCGGGGGCATGGGGGCATCGCCCATGCGCGCCTGAATATCCGCCGCCGCCTGGGCGGCGAAGACCAGGCATTCCAGCAGGGAATTACTGGCCATGCGGTTGGCGCCATGGAGGCCCGTGTAGGCCACCTCGCCAATAGCGTAAAGGCCTGGCAGGTCGGCGCGGGCCATTTCGTCCGTGACCACGCCACCACAAGTGTAGTGGGCGGCGGGCACCACGGGAATGGGCTGGCGGGTGATATCGATCCCCAGTTCCAGGCAACGGGCATGGATGGTGGGGAAATGCTCGATGATGAAGTCCGCGGGCCGATGGGAGATGTCCAGATAGAGGCATTCGGCGCCCAGGCGCTTCATCTCGTGATCGATGGCGCGGGCGACGATGTCGCGCGGGGCCAGTTCGGCCCGCTCGTCAAAGCGGTGCATGAAGCGGTTGCCGTTAGGCAGCAGGAGGCGCCCGCCTTCCCCACGCAGGGCCTCGCTGATCAGGAAGGTCCGGGCCTGGGGGTGGTAGAGGCAGGTCGGGTGGAACTGCATGAATTCCATGTTGCCCACCCGGCAGCCGGCGCGCCAGGCCATGGCAATGCCATCGCCCGTGGAGACATCCGGGTTGCTGGTGTAGAGATAGACCTTGCTGGCGCCGCCCGTGGCGACCACCACGAAACGGGCCAGCAAGGTCTTGACCTCGCCGCTGGCATCATCAAGGACATAGGCGCCCAGACAGCGGTCTACCCGGCTATCCAATTTGCGCCCGCTGATGAGATCCACGGCGATGTGCCGCTCCAGGATCCGAATGTTGGCGCGGGCGCGGACTTGACCCTCAAGGGTGGTTTCCACCTCCCTGCCCGTGGCGTCGGCGGCGTGGACGACGCGGCGATGGGTATGGCCACCCTCGCGGGTGAGGTGGTAGCCCCCGGCATCGACCGCCTTGTCGTCACGGGTAAATTCGACGCCCTGGTCGTAAAGCCAGCGAATGCTGGCCGGGCCGTGATCCACCACCAGCTTGACCCGTGCCGGGTCGCAGAGGTCGGCGCCCGCATCCAGGGTATCCTCGATATGCGAAGCCAGGGAGTCATTGGCGTCGAGGACGGCGGATATGCCGCCCTGCGCATAGAGGGTGCTGCCCTCGCTCAAATCACGCTTGGAGACCAGGGCGATGGAGAGGGACGTGGGCAAGCGCAGGGCTAGGCTAAGCCCAGCGGCGCCACTGCCGAGGATCAGAACATCAAAACGGTGGGCTTGGCTCATGCGGGCGACCTGAAGGGTACCAGTGGCGGTGAACCGAAAGGTTCGCCGCGGGCGAGCCCTTCGGGTGCAAAGCAAGGGTTATCACTATAAACTGAAACGCTCGCCGAGATGAGGGTCTTCGCCGGCTTGATGCCGCCAGCCCCGCGCCGCGCACTCTTGAACTTTCCACACGGGTGATTGTCCATGCAAACGGATACAAGGACGCCTACGCCAGGAACGCGATGCCATGTCTGAACGGCTTGGTGATCAGGAATTGGTAGCGCGGGCACAAGCCGGTGACCGGCGTGCCTTCGACTTGCTGGTGCTCAAGTACCAGCAAAAGGTCGCTGGCCTCATTGGCCGTTACCTGCGCGATCCCAACGAGGTCCAGGACGTGGCCCAGGAGGCATTCATCAAGGCTTACCGAGCCTTGGCTGGATTTCGTGGCGAGAGCGCCTTCTACACCTGGCTCTATCGCATCGCGATCAATGCCGCCAAGAACCACTTGGCTTCGCGGGGACGCCGGCCGCCCAGGGACGATATGGAGATGGAGGTGGCCGAGCAACTGGAGTCCGGTGGGCGCCTCAGAGAGATGGGCACCCCGGAGAATCATCTCCTTAGCGAGGAGATTGCGCAAACGGTGCAGCAGGCCCTGGATGATCTCCCGGAGGATCTGCGTACCGCCATCGTCCTGCGGGAACTCGAGGGACTGAGTTACGAGGAGATCGCCGAGGCCATGGACTGCCCCATTGGAACGGTGCGCTCGCGCATTTTTCGTGCCCGAGATGCCATTGACAAGCGGCTAAGTCCCTTGCTCACTTCATAAAGAGAGGGGTGATTCACCCATGAGCGAACAGCAGAGAGAACACATCTCCGCCCTGGCGGATGGTGAACTCCAGAACCTTCTCGTCGGTCCCACCATCGCTGCCCTGGAAGCCAACGCGGACCTGAAGGCGGCCTGGGAGCGATACAGCCTCATCGGCTCGGCTCTGCGTGGCGAGGCCTTGCGACCTGAATATCGCCAGATTGCCGCCCGGGTGAGTGAAGCACTCGCCTCCGGGCCAACCCCCATAACGGCGGCCCGTGCCGCTCGGGGGCGAGAGCGCCCGCGAGCGGCCGAAGTCCTCCACTCCCGGCGCGGCCATTACGCGGGCGTGGCCCTGGCCGCCAGCGCCGCCTTTCTCGCGGTTTACGCCCTGCCGCCCTTGTTTACCGCGAGCGATCTGGCTCCGACCAGTCCTACCCTGGCCCTGACGACACCCCCGATCCCGTCACCGGTCGCCATCTCACCCCCACCGTCATCACGGATGGTGAGTCTGTCGCCCCTACGAACCACCGAGGGCAGGCCGCGCTGGGAGCTGGCCGATCCGGAACTGGAGAACAAGCTCGACCGATTCCTGGTCAATCATCAGGCGAGTTCCCCGGCCAATGGCATCAAGGGCATCTTCCCCTACGCGACGGTCGTGGGTTATGAAGCGGGGCGCTGAGGCGGCGGCCGCGCGGCCCCTCCACCAAGTCCTACGGGCGCGGCGGCTGTGGCTCCTGCTGGCCAGCCTGGCGGTCACCCAGGTCGCGGCCAGTCCGGAGCTGGAGGTGGAGCCCTTCGAGCGTATGCGCCAAGCCCTGAGCACCCTTAATTATTCGGGGGTGCTGGTTTATTCCCATGACAATCGGATGGAGACCCTGCGCATCGTCCAGCGAGTAACGAATGGCCGCGTGCAGGCGGAACTGGAGTCCCTAAACGGCCCCTCCCGGGGCATCAAACAGGAGGATGGCCAGGTCACCTGCCGCCTCTCCGGCGAACACCTGATCGCGGTGGCTCAGCGCGCCCTGGGCCAAGATGGCAAGCCCCTGAAGGCCAAGGACCTGGCCCCCTACTATCTGGTGCAATCCCAGGGCGAGGCGCGGGTGGCCGATCGGCAGACCCAGGTGCTGGGCATCCTCCCCACGGATGCCCTGCGCTATGGTTATCGCTTCTTTCTGGATACCCACACCGGCCTGCCCTTGAAGCTGGATCTCATCGGTGGCGATGCCCGCACCCTTGAGCAACTCATGTTCACCTCCCTGACCCTGGACCCGGAAACGCCGGCACCCGCGGCGGAGAATCCGTCCCAGGAGGCGGGCGATCCCGCTGTGGCCTCCACCCTTCCCGCTGACCTGGCCTGGACTTTCGAAGGCTTGCCCCCAGGTTTTAAACTGGTCAGGGCCGAGCGGACCCTGGAGGCCTCCGGGCGGACCCTGGAGCACCTCGTCCTCTCGGACGGGCTGGCCGCCATCTCCATCTATGCGGAGGCGGATGCCGAGGAAGGGTTGCGGGGTGGGTCGCGCATCGGCGCCATTCACGCCCATGGTGGTAAGGTGGCGGGACATCAGATTACGGTTGTCGGCGAGGCGCCGGCGGCGACGGTGGCGGCGGTCTTCTCCGCCATCAAACCCCAGGCAGGAGGTACGCCATGATCGAGGAACAGGGCCGGGTCATCAGGGTTAACGGGGCATTGGCCGAGGTTGACTGTGTCCGGCGCAGCGCCTGTGGCGGTTGCTCGGTCAATGGCGCCTGCGGCACCTCCCTCCTGGAACGTTATCTGGGTCGCAAACCCCTGGCCTTGCAGGTGGCCAACGCCATTGGCGCCCGGCCCGGCGACCAGGTGGTGGTGGGTATCCCCGACGAGACCCTACCCCAGGCGGCCTTCATCGCCTATCTGATGCCCTTGCTGGTGATGCTTCTCGGCGCCCTGGGGGGGGAGTGGCTTGCCGATCTGACCCGGGTATCCTGGTCCCAGGCCCCGGTTCTGCTGGGCGGCATCATCGGTCTGGGGCTCGGCTTTCGGTGGTCCGCTGGCTTCAGTGCCCGCCGCGCCGAGGATCCCCGCTTCCAAGCCGTGATCCTCCGCCGGGCGGGCCTGGAGGTGGCGGCACCCGACCTGGAGCGGGTCTTGGATCCACGGGCACCGTTGGACTTGCAGGCCAGGTAAACTCCGGGCCATATCCCTATTTTTTTATTCTATTAGGGGACTAACTCCCCCTGAATCGAGACATCCGGAGCATTAATGAAGAAATATCCTCTCCCGCTGGCTGGGCTGCTGACGAGCCTCATGCTGGTCCTGGCCCCTTTAAATCTCTCCGCGAGGGCCTTGCCGGAATTTACGACCCTGGTGGACAAGGCCGGCCCGGCGGTGGTCAACATCAGCACCCGCCAATCCCAGACCGCTGCGTCACCCGTCATGCCGCCCGGCCATGGCCTGCCGGACCTGCCCGAGGATAGCCCGCTGCGCGACTTCTTCCGCCGGTTTTTCGGCGAGCAGGGCGAGGACATGATGCCGGACGAGGACATTCAGTCGCGCTCCCTGGGCTCCGGCTTCTTTATCTCCAACGATGGCTATGTCATGACCAACGCCCATGTGGTCGATGGCGCCGACGAGATCATCGTGCGCACCAACGACCGGCGCGAGTTTGTCGCCACCGTGATCGGCGCCGACAAGCGCAGCGACATCGCCCTCATCAAGGTGGACGCCAACAGCCTGCCCACGGTCAAGATTGGCTCCGCCAAGGACCTGAAGGTCGGCGAATGGGTGCTCGCCATCGGCTCGCCCTTCGGTTTCGATCACTCGGCTACCGCTGGCATCGTCAGCGCCAAGGGCCGCAGTCTGCCGACCGAGAACTACGTCCCCTTCATTCAGACCGACGTCGCCATCAACCCTGGCAACTCGGGTGGCCCCCTCTTCAATCTGGAAGGCGAGGTCATTGGCGTTAACTCGCAGATCTACAGCCGTACCGGCGGCTTCATGGGTCTCTCCTTCGCCATCCCCATTGATGTAGCCATGGATGTCGCGGATCAACTCAAGCGCAGTGGCCGAGTTACCCGTGGCTGGCTGGGCGTCCTCATTCAGGATGTGACCCGCGACTTGGCCGAGACCTTCAAGATGCCTCAGCCCGTGGGTGCCCTCGTCGCCCAGATCGTGGCGGATGGTCCGGCGGCGACCTCCGGCTTGCTGCCCGGTGACGTCATTCTGGACTTTAACGGCACCCCCATCCTGGAATCCAGCGCCCTGCCGCCCCTGGTGGGCATTCACCCCGTGGGCAAGCCGGCCAAGGTGACCGTGCTGCGGCGCGGCCAGACCCGGGTCATCGAACTCATGATTGGCGAACTCCCCGAGGACAGCCAGGAGGGTCGCAAGGGTGATACGCAAGAGCAGCCGAACAAGGCGAATCGCATCGGTCTCGTCGTCGAGGATTTGAGTGACGAGGACCGCGAGCAGTTAGGGGCCGGCAAGGCAGGCGTCTTTGTCGCCAAGGTTGAGAAGGGTCCCGCCGAGCGCGCCGGCATCCGGGTCGGCGACATCCTGCTGATGATTGATAACAAGGATGTGGAGAACGTCGCTAGCCTGCGAGAGATCCTTGACGCCATCGAGCCTGGACGTTCCGTCGCGGCCCTTATTCAGCGTAACGAAGGCCGCATCTTCGTCGCTGTCCGCATCCCTAAGGACTGATCGCGACAGGGGGCTGCGTGAAGGCAGGCGCCGGCATCAGGCCGGCGTCTCTTTTGCCTGGGCGGGGTCTCCGGCTGGGGTGAGATCTCCCCTTCCCAGGGCCTTGCGCATCGGTAACAGCTTGAATACCGAATCCCTAAAACTCCCCTGGCCAGCTTCTGCTATGATGCCTCGCTCCCCGGTCCCGGGGCCGGATAGGGGCCCCGCCGCTCTGAACGCCAGTTTCCAGGGGCCCAATTTCATCACATTATCAAGGTTATAGATGGTCGATCTGAGTCATATCCGCAACTTTTCCATCATCGCCCATATCGATCACGGAAAATCGACCATCGCGGACCGTTTCATCCAGCTTGCGGGCACCCTGAGCGATCGCGAGATGTCGGCCCAGGTGCTGGATTCCATGGATCTTGAACGGGAGCGGGGGATCACCATCAAGGCCCAGAGCGTGACCCTGGACTTCAAGGCCTCGGATGGGGAAATCTACCAGCTCAACTTTATCGACACCCCGGGCCATGTGGATTTTTCCTACGAGGTCTCACGCTCCCTGGCTGCCTGCGAGGGGGCCCTGCTGGTGGTGGATGCCGCCCAGGGCGTCGAGGCCCAGAGCGTGGCCAATTGCTATACGGCCATCGAGATGGGGCTGGAAGTCCTGCCGGTGCTCAACAAGATCGACTTGCCCTCCGCCGAGCCAGAGAAGGTCATCACCCAAATCGAAGAGATCATTGGTCTGGAGGCCAAGGATGCCCTCAAGGTCAGCGCCAAGACCGGCCTGGGCATCCCTGAGTTGTTGGACACCCTGGTCAAGCGTATTCCGCCGCCCCGGGGCAATCCGGACGGGCCCCTCCAGGCCTTGATCATCGACTCCTGGTTCGACTCCTACGTCGGCGTCGTCTCCCTAGTGCGGGTGGTCAACGGCGCCATCAACCGCCGCGACAAGATTCAGATCATGTCCACCGGCCGGAGCTTTACCGCGGACAGTATCGGCGTCTTTACCCCCAAGAAGACCGAGCGCAAGACCCTCGGCACCGGCGAGGTCGGCTTTCTGGTGGCGGGCATCAAGGAGATCGATGGCGCCCCGGTGGGAGACACCATTACCCTCACCGACCGCCCGGCGGACAAGGCCCTGCCGGGGTTCAAGGAGATGCAACCACGGGTCTTCGCCGGCCTCTATCCCGTGGATTCGGACGCCTATGAGGAACTGCGCGACGCCCTGCGCAAACTGCGTCTCAATGATGCAGCCATGTTCTATGAACCCGAGGTTTCCCAGGCCCTTGGCTTCGGTTTCCGCTGTGGTTTCCTCGGTATGCTGCACATGGAGATCGTCCAGGAGCGCCTGGAGCGGGAATACGATCTCGACCTCATCACCACGGCCCCCACCGTCATCTATGAGGTTTTGCTGTCGAATGGCGAGGTCGTCAAGGTCGATAATCCGGCGGAGTTACCGGATGCGGCGGTACTGCGGGAGATCCGCGAGCCCATTATCGAGGCCCACATCCTGCTCCCCCAGGATATGTTGGGCGGCGTCATCAATCTCTGCATCGAAAAGCGCGGAATTCAGAAGAATATCCTGTACCTGGGTGGACAGATTCAAGCGACCTATGAACTGCCTATGAGCGAGGTGGTGCTCGACTTTTTCGACCGCCTCAAATCCGTGAGCCGGGGCTATGCCTCCTTCGAATATGAATTCAAGCGCTTTCAGGCGGCGGATCTGGTTAAGCTTGATGTCCTCATCAATGGCGAAAAGGTGGACGCCCTGTCAACCATTGTCCACCGTGATAACGCCGCCTACCGTGGACATGACCTCACCGTGCGCATGAAAGACCTGATTCCGCGCCAGATGTTCGAGGTCGCCATCCAGGCCGCCATTGGCAGCAAGATCATTTCTCGTACTACCGTCAAGGCGTTGCGCAAGAATGTCACCGCCAAGTGTTATGGTGGCGATATCACCCGCAAGCGCAAGTTGCTGGAGAAGCAGAAGGCGGGCAAGCGGCGCATGAAGCAGGTCGGCAAGGTGGAGATACCCCAGGAGGCCTTCCTTGCGGTGCTGCAGTTTGGCAAGGATAATTAACCCATTCCCTTTGAAATCCGTATCCGGCTCATGAACTTCGACTTTCCGGCCTTTCTCGTCATTGCCTGCGCCCTGACCGGCGGCATCTGGCTCCTCGATACCCTCTGGTTAGCCCCGCGCCGCCGGCAACGGGCCACGGAGGTGGAAGGAGCGCCGGGCCAGGCTCACCTCAAGGAACCGGTGCTGGTGGAATACGCCCGTTCCTTCTTCCCCGTCATCCTCGTCGTGCTGCTGCTGCGCTCCTTTCTGGTAGAGCCCTTCCGCATCCCCTCCGGCTCCATGATGCCGACCCTGTTGGTGGGCGATTTCATTCTGGTCAACAAGTTTGCCTACGGCCTGCGCTGGCCGGTCCTCAATACCAAGTTCCTTGAAGTAGGCGAGCCCCAGCGGGGCGACGTGGCCGTCTTCCGTTTTCCCCTGGAGCCCGGCACGGATTACATCAAGCGTATCGTCGGGGTGCCGGGCGACGAAATTTTCTATCGTAACAAGACCCTTTTCGTGAATGGCAAGCCCATGCCCCAGACGCCGGATGGCACCTTCACCGGCGTGGGCGCCGGGGCCAATATGACGGGGGCGCGGATTGCCGACGAGCAACTGGGCGATGTCAAACATCGCGTCCTGATTCACCCGCGCGCCCCGGATCTGGCGCCGGGTTGCTACGAACTGCTCAAGGGCCCGATCAAGATCCCCGAGGGTCATTATTTCGCCATGGGTGACAACCGGGACAACAGCAACGACAGCCGTTGTTGGGGCCTGGTGCCGGAAGGAAATCTGGTGGGCAAGGCCTTTGCCATCTGGATGAACTGGGATGGCCAACGCGACGGCTTCCCCCTTGACTGGAGCCGCTTGGGAACCCTGATCAAATAGCCTTGGTCAATCCGATCAATACGAGGAGATCACCATGATGCCGTCCTACCGAACCGCCAGTCACGGCTTCAGCCTGATAGGCGCCCTCTTTTGGGTGCTGCTCATCGGCGGGGCGGTGACCCTGGGCCTCAGGCTGGGGCCCTATTACCTGCAATTCTGGACCGTGCGCTCTGTCATGGATGATACCGCCCGCAACCCGGACGTGGCGGCGATGGGCCGCCAGGCCATCATTCAAACCCTGGAAAAAAAGCTTTATATCAATGATGTGCGATCGGTTAAGAACGAAAACTTTAGCTTCGAGAAGACCGATACGGGCCGGGTGCTGGGGGTTCATTACGAGGTCCGCGACCACCTGGTCGCCAATCTGGACGTGGTCCTGACCTTCGACCACCAGACGCTCATTCCTTGAGTGTGATTGGGGACCCCAGCCGTCTGGCCCGAATCCTCGGGTACTCCTTCACCCATCCGGACCTCCTGATCCAGGCCCTGACCCATCGCAGCGCCCCTGGGGCCAGCAATGAGCGGCTGGAGTTTTTGGGCGATGCCCTGCTCGGCTTTGTGATCGCGGAGGCGCTTTGGGAGCTGTTGCCAGAGGCGGACGAGGGTGAACTGAGCCGTACCCGCGCCTCCCTGGTCAAAAAGGAGGCCCTGGCCAGGCTGGCACGACTCATTAAGCTGGGCGACTATCTCCGCCTGGGCCCTGGCGAGTCCCGTACTGGCGCCCACGGCCGGGACTCCATCCTGGAAGATACCCTGGAGGCGGTCTTCGGCGCCGTTTTTGTGGATGCCGGATTCGAGCCCGCCAAGGCATTAATCTTGAATCTGTTTCGTGAGCGCTTGGCCGAGGCGGTCAACCAGGGTCAAATCAAGGATCCCAAGACCCGGCTTCAGGAGGACCTGCAGGCCTTCAAGCGGCCCCTGCCCCTCTATGAAATCCTCGACATTGGCGGTAGCCAGCACGAACAATCCTTTCGCGTCGCCTGTTTACTCCCGGATTCCGGCCAAACCACCCAAGGCAGCGGCACCAGCCGCCGCCGCGCCGAACAAGAGGCGGCGGAACTCATGCTGAAGCTGATCGCTCATGACATCCGATAGACCCCATTCCGAAACATCACAGCCCGGAACACCCAATCACTGTGGTCAGGTCGCCATCGTCGGCCGCCCCAACGTCGGCAAATCGACGCTGCTGAACCGCATCCTCGGCATGAAGCTGGCCATTACCTCCCACAAGGCCCAGACCACGCGCCACGCCATCCTGGGTATCCAGACCACCCCCCGCGGTCAGGCCATCTTCGTCGATACGCCGGGCATCCACCAACGCGGGGAGGGCGCCCTCAACCGCTACCTCAATCGCACGGCGCGGGCCGTTATGAGCGATGTCGATCTGGCCCTGCTGCTCGTCGAGGCCGGGCGCTTCTCTCGGGAAGACGAGCAGGCCCTGCGCGCCCTGGCCGAGGCCAAGACGCCGGTCATCGCCGTCGTCAACAAGATCGACCAGCTTGCCGACAAGGAACAGCTCTTGCCCTATCTGCGCGAATTGGCGACGCGACACCCCTTTGTGCAACTGGTGCCGGTCTCGGCGAAGCGGGGCGATCAGGTGGACCGGCTGCTGGAGTTGGTCATTGCCTCCCTGCCCGAGGGAGACAATATCTATCCCGAGGATCAGCTCACGGACCGTTCCGAGCGCTTCCTGGCGGGGGAGCTCCTGCGCGAGCAGATCATGCAGCGTTACGGCCAGGAATTGCCCTACAAGACCACGGTGGAGATCGAGCGCTTCGTCGAAGAGGAGGGGCGTTACCTGATCAACGCCCTGATTTGGGTCGAGCGCGATAGCCAGAAAGCCATCCTCATTGGCCGGCGGGGCGAGGCCATGAAGGCCGCCGCCAGCCAGGCCCGCCAGGAGATGCAAAAGCTCTTTGGCTGCCCGGTCCATCTTGAGGTATGGGTCAAGGTCAAAAAGAGCTGGTCCAGCGACGAGGCGGCCCTGGCGAGCCTCGGCTACGGGGACGCCTGATCGGGGTTGTGGCATGGGAGGCTCCGTCGCCCCTGAACCCCTGCGGCGCTGCTTCGTCCTGCATCGCCGCGATTATGGCAACACCAGCCTGCTCCTCGACCTCTTTTGCGCCGAGACCGGGCGCCTGCCGGTTCTGGCCAAGGGCGCCAAGCGGGGGCGCACCCCCGCCACCGCCATCCTCCAGCCCTTTCGGCCCCTTTGGGCCAACTGGACCGGACGGGGTGAGGTGCGGACCCTGACCAGCGCCGAACCCGCGGGCCGGACACTGGATTTAGACGGCCAGGCCCTCTTTTGCGGCTTCTATCACAACGAACTCCTGACACGGCTGCTGGGGCGGGGCATTCCCCATCCAGAGCTCTTCGCCTTCTATCACGCCGCCCTGGCCGGCCTGGCCGCTGGCGAGCCTCCGGAAGCCAGCCTGCGTCAATTCGAACTGCGCCTCTTGGGCGAAATCGGCTACGGTCCCCTGCTCGATCGGGACGCCGCCGGCGCGGTATCTCCGGGGGCGCGCTACCTGTGCGCGGCCGGTCAGCCACCGCGCCGGGTGCTGGTGGGGGAGGGTGGGGCCCAGGCCGTTTCCGGCGCCACCCTGCTGGCCCTGGCGGCGGGGGAGCCCCTGGACGATGACCAACAAACCCGTGAGGCTCGTCAGCTCCTGCGCGGCCTCCTGGCGCCCCATCTGGGACCCAAGCCCCTCAAGAGCCGCGAGCTGTTTCGTCAGGCCAAGAGTAACCAGGGTAAAATACTCAACTGAAGGGCCGGGTGTATCGGTACGGCTCTTGCCCGCGCCGCCCCTCATTCCTGGAGTCCTCAGCCACCATGTCCATCCACCCCATCCTGCTCGGCGTCAATATCGACCATATCGCCACCCTGCGCCAAGTGCGCGGCACTCGTTATCCCGAGCCCATCCAAGCCGCCCTGGTGGCCGAACAGGCGGGCGCCGACGCCATCACGCTGCATCTGCGTGAGGATCGCCGCCACATCCAGGATCGGGATGTCGAGGCCCTGCGCCACTTACTCCAGACTCGCATGAACCTGGAGATGGCGGCCACCCCCGAGATGGCGGTCATCGCGGGGCGCATCCGCCCGGCCGACTGCTGCCTGGTCCCCGAACGCCGGGAGGAACTCACCACCGAGGGTGGCCTGGATGTCGCCAGCCGCCAGTCGGAGCTTACCGACTACTGTGGCGCCCTGGCCGAGGCGGGCATCCGCGTCTCCCTCTTCATCGATCCCAACCCCTTACAGGTCGAGGCATCCCTGGTCATCGGCGTCCCCGTGGTCGAAATCCATACCGGCGGCTATGCGGACGCCCGTGACCCCAATACCCGTGCGATCGAGCTGGACCGCATCCACCAGGCCGTGGCCCTGGGCACCGGTCTGGGGTTGCAGGTCAACGCCGGCCATGGCCTGGATTACCACAATGTGCGGGCGATTGCCGCTATCCCCGGCATCCTCGAACTCAATATTGGCCACGCTATCATCGCCCGCGCCTTGTTTTCCGGCCTGGATCGGGCAGTGCGGGATATGAAGAGCCTGCTAATCCGATCCTAGAGGTGCGACCGGGTCAAACGGAGGGCTCGCTGTCCCTGGCCTGGTTGTCAGCCCACTCCAAGACGGCCCGGATGCGGCCATTGACCAGAGCGAGGGCTTCATCGAACCGGACCCACCGGAATTCCTGATGCTCCGGCACGCCGAGTTCGGGGCTGATGGGGAGATAGACCTCGCCGGTAGGGCTTTCCGCCAGATAGTAGCGGGCGACCTTGCCCCGGCTGTAAGGGGGTGTCTCTATAAACGCCTCGCCCCAGCGAAAGATCAGATCCGCAAGCCCCGCCTCCTCAAGGACCTCGCGTCGGGCGGTGGCGAGGAGGTCCTCGCCCGGTTCGACCTCGCCCTTGGGGAAGTCCCAATAGCCAAAGCAGCGGAGCAGAAGATAGCGCGGGCCATCCTCGAACCGACGCCGGATCACGACGCCAGAGGAATGCCGGGTTACCTTCATCCTCTGGATGGGCGCGGGGCGTCATTGCCCCCGGGGGGCATCACCGTTCCCGCCGCCGGGTCCGCTTCTGCTGCAGGCGCGCCAAGGCCAGGATGGGACCCGAGAGGGCATAGGTCAGGAAGCCGAGAAAGAGGATCACGGGCGGATGCAGATAGATCAGGGCGAAACCGAGCATGATGACGATGGCGGCGACGAAGGGCACCCGATTGCGCAGGTCCAGGTCCTTGAAGCTGCGATAGCGGAAGTCACTGACCATGAGGAGGCCGGCCAGGGTGGTCAGGATGGCGGCGAGCCAGTTCAGATTGGCGCCGGTCACGCCCTGATCGGCGCCGATCCAGACGCCGGCGGCCACGATGGCGGCGGCGGAGGGGCTGGGCAGGCCTTGAAAGAAGCGTTTATCCGAGGTGCCCAGCATGGTATTGAAACGCGCCAGGCGCAGGGCGGCGGTGGTGGTATAGATGAAGGCCGCCAGCCAACCGACCTTCCCCAGTCCGCCGAGCGCCCATTCGTAGACCACCAGGGCCGGGGCCACGCCAAAGGCGACCATATCCGAGAGGCTGTCGTATTCGGCCCCGAAATCGCTTTGGGTGTTGGTCATTCGGGCGACCCGTCCATCAAGACCGTCGAGGATCATGGCCGCGAAGATGGCGACGGCCGCCGCCTCGAACTTTCCCTGCATGGCCCCGATGATGGCGTAAAAGCCAGCAAAAAGGGCGGCGGTGGTAAAGAGATTCGGCAGCAGATAAACGCCACGCCGGCGCTTTGGGGGTTGAGGCTGAGGTTGGGTCTGGGTTTCGGGCTGGGTAACGATTTCGTCCATGGCAGGGATTCGCTGAGGGGGAATGCGGGTCAGTATAGCGAGGGGGGCAGGGAGGCGAAAGCGGCCGCCCGCCATTTCCGGATCAGGTCCGGCAGGATGAAGAGGCCGCTATCCGCTTCGAAAAAAATGGGGGAAAGCCAGGGCCCAGGCGCCCCCGGACTTAGCCTCCCCGGACCTGTTCAGATCCCTGAAGGGGCCTCCTCTAGCTGTCTCAGGGCGGCATGGGCATGCGCGAAGCGCCCTTCCAGCGCCATCGCCTCGGCGGCCGGTGCCGGGCCGGCGAGGAACCATCGCTCTATCAAATGGGCACTCGTCGCCTGGGGATTACCCTCGCCCATGGCCAGATGTTCCTGGAGACGGTTGACCTGAAAGGCCAATCGCTCCGCGGCGCATTCCGGAGGTGAGTCGATCTGGGCAAGAATCTCCAGGCGCAGGCAGATCTCGGCGCGTTCACGGGCATTGGCGACGCGCTGATCGGCGAGATCGGTGGCGCCAGGGGTTGCCGATTCCCGTGCCCGCTGCCAGCGAGCTTCCATGCCCTGGCATAGCCGGTCGTCCGGGTGGGGGCCTAGGGCCTGCCATTGGTCCTCGGCGGCGGCGATGGCGCGGGAGGCATCCTCACCCTTTTCCAGGGCCTGTTCCAACTCGGAGCAGACCTGGGCCTGGCGGACCAGGAGGTCGAGGGTTTGGCGACGTTGCCGGGTCAGCCGCTCCTGGCGCCCGGTCTGGATCTGGAGCAGGGCCTGGCGCCAGCCTCGTTCCAGGTCGGCGGCGGCCTGGCGGGGGACGGGCAGCTGTGCGGCATCCTGCCAGCGGGCCTCGAGGGCTGGCAAGGCATCCGGGCCATCGGCCACGGTCTCCGACTCGGCGCGCGCCAAGGCCTCGGCCTCGGCACGAATCGCCTCGCGAAGGCGCAGATTGTCCCCCATCTCGGCGGTCTGAGCCTCGTGGCGCTGGCGGCGTCGTTCGAAGACGGCATCACAGGCGGCGCGGAATTGCTGCCAGAGGCGGTTTTCGTCCCGCTGGCGAGCGGCGACGGTGGTGTGCCATTGGGACTGAAGACGCTTGGTCTCTTCGATGGCTCGCTCCAGATCCGGGGCGGTCGCCAGGGCCTCGATCCGGGCGATCAGTTCCTGCTTGTGCCGTTGATTGGCGTCCCGTTCAACGCCGAGACGGTCATCGAGCCGCTTGAGCGCGGTGCGAAAGCGCCGTTCCAGGCCGCGCTTGTGGCGGTCTTCCACCTCGCCGAGATGCTCCCAGCCCTCGCGCATCTCACGCTCGGCGCGTTGGGCCTGTCGCCAATCGACGCGTACCCAATCGACCTGGTCGAGAAATGCCTCAAGTTGGGCGCAGAGAGCCTCGCGGGCGGCGCGGGCGGCCTCGCGCTCTCGGGCCCTTTGTTCCAGCCAGGGCTTGCAGAGGGCATGGACCCGATCGGCGGCGGCGGCAAAGCGTTCCCAGAGGGGGTGATTGGCCGGGGAGCCATCACGCTCCAGTTCCTTCCACTCCTGCCGCAATTCCTGCAGACGACCGGCCTTGGCGGCGAGCGGGAGGTCCACGGATTCAAGTTCCTCCATGGCCTGACAGAGGCCTTCGCGATGGGTGTCCGCGCCCCAGCGCCGCCACTTCTGCAGGTCGCGCAGGCGCGGGGTCAGGGCCTGAAGACGCTCCTTGAGGTGCCTGGTCCCGTCCAGGGGTAGGCCGCTGGCCGCAGCGGCATCAATGGCGGCCTGCAGGCTCTGGTACAGGGGTTCGGCCCGCTTGAGTTCGCCCGCCGCGAAGGCCGCCTCAAGTTCGGCCAGCTTGTCACTGGCCTGGGCGAGCCGCTTTTCGGCGTGGCGATGTTGCCGGCTCTGCCGTTCCGCCAATTGCAAACGGGCGGTGGCGACGGCGGCAAGCAATCCCTGATCCGGACCAGCCAGAGGGGGTAGGTCCTGGACCTGTGACAGCAGGCGGGCCAGCCGGCGATGCTCGATGGGTCGGGATTGGTCGATGGCCTCGTGGGCCTGGGCGAGCCAGGCGGAGAGCGCTACGAGGGATTGACTGTCGCGGGCCAGGGCCTCCTGGTGGGACTCGGCGGCAGCCAGGGCGCCCTGGTAACGGCGCGCCAGGCCACTGAGCGGCTGGCCCAGGGCTTCCCAGCCAGACCTGATCTCCTGGAGTCGCTCGCGCAGCTGTGCCTCGTCGGAGATGTCGAGGCAGGGGGCCAGGGCCGCTATCAGGGCCTCCCGCGCGGCCTGGTTGGCGGTCTCGGCCTCGGCGACGGCGAGCTGGCTGGATTGGGATTGCCGATGGGTCTCGTAAGCCGCCAGAAAGCGCTCACGCTGGCTGGCATAACGATCCCGCTCGACCTGGTCCGTTTGTTCGGCGATCTCGCCCCATTGGCGGTCGAGCAGATCCAGCAGGGCCCGATCCTGGCCCCAGTTTTCGAAGCGCCCCAGCATTTCGAGCTTGGCACACAAGTCTTGGCACTGAGCGCGCACCCGGGCGGGGCGCCCCTCCCGCTCGGCCAGTTCCTTCAGGCGGGTATGGACCAAGCGGTAGACGTGCTTGTCCTTTTTGCCGATGCCCCGCGCCACCTGTTCCAGGGCCTCCCGATCCTCCAGTCGCTGGGCGGCCGCGGCACGAACCGCCGTCGCCGCGTCGCCCAGTGCGCGGCTGGCCAGCACGGCTTGATCGGTGAGACGTTCGATAGCGGCCAGGCGAATCTCCGCTTCCCTGGCCTCGGCGGCGACCTGCGCCAGGATGGACTGATCCTCAAGATGGCCGACCTCGGTCTTGCGCGACGTTAGGTCCAAGGGGGACGCCTCCTGTCCGCACAGGAGTTGGCGATAGCGCGCGCCGGCTACCTCGCGAATCTCGGCGTTGGGATCCCCCTGAGCCAGAGTGCGCAGCTCATCCAGGCTGGTGAGGCGGCGGTAAGCCTGGAGATGCTTGGGACCCTCGCCCTCGCTTAAGGATTTGCCAATATCAGGAGTGGCGGTTGCTTGCCGGCGACGGGAGAAGAATCGCGTGAAGATCATGGTAGCTCCTGAAGTGTAGGAATCGCGCCGGGCCCTGGGGTGCCAGGGCCAGCACGGCTATACCCGGTTTGCCCGGTGCATAACGGAATCGCCCACGAAGGGGTTGTGGCGTCGCTCGTCGCCGACGGTGGACATGGGCCCGTGGCCGGGGATGAACCGCAGATCGTCACCTAGAAGAAACAGACGGTTGCGAATCGAGGCGATCAGATCCCCATGGTTGCCCCGTGGGAAATCGGTGCGGCCAATGGAACCCTGAAAGATCACGTCGCCGACCTGGGCGAGCCGGTCCGCGGCGGAGTAGAAAACGACGTGTCCAGGGGTATGGCCTGGGCAGTGGAGGACTTCGAACTGACTGTTGCCCAGCGCGATCTTATCCCCGCTCTCCAGCCACTGGCTCGGGGTGAAGGCCGCGATGGGCGGGAAGCCAAAGGTAGCGCACTGGCCGGGCAGGCCCTGGAGCAGAAAGGCATCATCGGGATGAGGCCCCACAATGGGCACCCCCAACCGCGCCGCCAGGGTACCCGCCGCGCCGACGTGATCGATGTGGCCATGGGTCAGCAGAATCTTGAGGAGGGTTACGCCGCTTTTGTCAATCAGTGCCAGAAGCCGTTCCAGGTCTCCACCAGGGTCGACAATAGCGGCCTCGGCAGTCTGATCGCACCAGAAGAGGGTGCAGTTTTGCTGGTACGGTGTGACCGGCAGAATCCGATATTTAAGCATTAAAATACTTGTTTAATTTAAAGTTATTTATGGTAAATCCGATCTTGCCAACGTCAAGGAGGCCAGATTGTCCGCCGATCATTCTATCCGGCGGATGCCATCAAGCCCCCCGCCAGCATCACCTTGAGCGGTGCCTGGTTAGAGCGGGGTAGGGCGGCCACCCATCGGGTCGTTAACCAAGCCGACCCTAACTAGGGTTGTGCTGAGTTACCCTTGGCCGGCTTAGCATCCTTCGGGTCCTTAGCATCCTTAGTGGGTTTGACATCCTTCGTGTCCTTGGCCGGCTTAGCATCCTTGACGGGCTTGGCATCCTTAGCCGGCGCGGCGGCCTTGGGGGTTTTGGCATCCAACCGCTTGATCACCTCATCGGTGAGATTCTTATCGGCCTCCACAAAGAGCAAGCCGCTCTGGCTACGCTCGAAGATGGCGGTCAGCTTCTTTTCCTTGCCCAACTCGGTGATGATCTCCTGGGCGGGTTTAATGATGCCACCGCCCAGTTTGGCCTGGTCCTGGGACAGTTCCTGCTGGGCCATGGCTGCCTTGCGCTGGATTTGGCTCACGCGCTCCTGAAACTCCGCCTTACGCTTGTCAAGCTCTGCCTGACTCATGAGGGCGCCATCGCGGGCAAGGCTTTGCTGAAGCTGGAGGATGCCCTTTTCTTCCTTCTCCAGGGCCGCCTGGGGTTCGGCATATTTTTCCTGGAGGGCGGCAAAGGCTTGCTTGCCCAGCTTGCTCTCCTCAATGACCCGCTGCATATCGACATAGCCGATGGTGATGGGTTCGGCGGCGGCCAGGGGGGCGCAAACAGCGGCTAGGACAAGGGCGCAAGCGACGGATCTCATAAGAGGCTCCTGTAAAGGGTCGAATTGAAAGTCACAAGGGGGGTGATTTTAACCCCCTCCGCGATTCGCGGCATCGTGAATCTTTTAGCCGGCGCAGTTAGCCCGGCTTCAGGCCCTGGGCCAGTTTTGGCAAACCGGTGGAGTGGTTTGGGCTTGCGCGGCAGGGCCCGACTGTTACATCCTCCTATCCATCCGCTCCCAACCAGGGGATGCTTGGCTTTTGATCTATCCGGGGAATCCACAAGTGGCTAACACGCTCCAAGACCAGTTACTCAAGGCAGGCCTGGTCAACGCTCAAAAGCTCAAGCAGACCAAGACTGACAAACGTAAGGAAAATAGACAGTCACAGGGCAATCCTAAGGCTCAGGAGGAGATTCGACAACGGGTTCAGGAGGAGGCGGCCGAAAAGGCCCGGCGCGATCGTGAACTCAATCTGCAGCGCCAGGAAGAGGTCAGACGACGGGAAGAGGAGAACTCCATACGCCAACTCATTCATTCCCATAGACTCACGCGCGCGGGCGGTGACATCGCCTTCAACTTTCAGGACAAAGAGCGGCTACGACGCATCTATGTTACCGCTGAACAACAACGCGGCCTGGTCTCGGGCCGGCTGGCGCTGGTCCGCCAGGATGCGGATACGGAACTGGTGCCTCGTGAGGTCGCCGAAAACCTGTTGACCCGACAGGCCTCCCTGGTACTGGTCCTCAACCACCCCGAGGTACGGGGCGGACAGGAAACCGCCGAGGATGATCCCTATGCGGCCTACCAGATCCCGGATGACCTGATCTGGTAGGCCGTGGCCCAGGCCTCCCAAACTCCTTGGAATACCCATGCTGATCGACACCCATTGCCACCTGGATGTTGCCGATTTTGACCTGGACCGGGATCAGGTACTGGCTCGGGCGCGGGTCGCCGGAGTCAATCGCATCCTGATACCCGCGATCCGTGCCGCTGGTTGGCCAGGACTTATCGACCTCTGTCAGCGCGAGGCAGGACTCTTTCCAGCCTTGGGCCTTCACCCCCTGTTCCTTGAGCAGCACCAGGCCAAAGACCTGGTTGAACTGGAAAAACTGATTGCCACCATACAACCCGTGGCGGTGGGGGAGATTGGCCTGGATTATTTTCTTCCCGATCTGGATCGGGTCCGCCAGCAGTGCCTATTCGAGGAGCAGCTCAAACTAGCAGCCCATGCCGATTTACCGGTGGTGCTGCATGTCCGCAAAGCCCATGACCAAGTCATTGGCTGTTTGCGCCGTATCCGTGTCCGGGGCGGCATCGCCCATGCCTTTAGTGGCAGTATCCAGCAGGCTCACCAATACCTCGATCTGGGCTTTAAGCTGGGATTTGGTGGCATGCTGACCTTCGAGCGCTCCAGCCGCCTGCGCGCCCTGGCCAAGGCCTTGCCCCTCGATGCCCTGGTACTTGAGACGGACGCCCCGGACCTGACGGTTGCCGCCCATCAGGGTGAACGCAATAGTCCCGCCTACTTACCCGATGTGTTGTTAGCGCTTGCCCAGGTGCGGGGTCAGGACCCTGAGTTCCTTGCCACGCAAACCAGCAACAATGCCCTTGTGGTTTTCGACTTTACCCCTTGGAGAGAGCCAGGGCGGATCCGGCGAGATCCGAATCACGATAAATAACTCAAATGGGATGACCCGACCGAGTGTAGCCATCAGCTACCCATCTGACTTTACATAATACACATTATACGTAATTACGTAATCATGTGCCTGGCTAAA
>JBASIS010000301.1:0-10659 GCA_049654905.1 Chromatiaceae bacterium | reverse complement strand
GGTTGGCGCGGGGGCGCCGCCCCGCCTCCCGGTGCGGCCGCTCGGCGCCCGGGGCGGGGGCCCGGGACTTCAGGAGGGCGCGCACCAGACGGAGGAAGGTTTCACTCGCCCCCCAGGTCTCCTTGCGCGACCAGGAGGGCAGGTCCAGGGGCAGGACGGGTACCGGCAGACCCAGGGTCCGGGCCAGGGTACCGGCCTGATCCTGGAGGAGCTCCGCCGTGCAGGACTCGCTCACCAGCAGGACCTCGGGGCGAAAGCGCTCGTAGGCGGAGCGCACGGCATCCTTGACCAGATCGGCGGTGCTCCGCCCCAGGTCCCGTTGCTGGAAGCTGGTGTAAGAGACCGGTGGGCGTTGGGCCCGGCGCTCAACCATGGTGAAGAGCAGGTCCGCGTAGCTGTCCCCCAAGGGGGCGTGCAGCACGCAATGGACCCCCTCCATGGAGGTGGCGATCCGCAGGGCGCCGACATGCGTCGGGGCTTCGTAGGTCCAGAGGGCGAGTTGCATGGGCCTAAACCTTCAGCCGCTCGCGGCGGAGGAGGGGTCGGGCGAAAAGTTCGGCGAGGTCCGCCGCCTGCTCGAAACCCTGGATCGGCGAGAAGACCAGTTCAATCGACCACTTGGTGGCGAGGCCCTCCGCCTCCAGCGGGTTGGCGAGGCCCAGGCCGCACACCGTGAGGTCAGGTCGCTCCGCCCGCACCCGCTCAAGTTGCTGGTCCACATCCGCCCCTTCCAGCAGCCGGTTCCCCTCGGGCAGAAGGGCAACTTCGGCACCCATCAGGCGGTGGTCCAGATAGGGCACGCCGATCTCCAGGAGTTCCATGCCACATTCACGCTGAAGAAAGCGGGCTATCGGGATCTCCAGTTGGGAATCGGGGAAGAAGGCAATCCGCTTACCAGCCAGTGCGGGCGCGTAGTGGGCCAGGGCCTGCTCGGCCCGCGCCACCGGCCGCTCCAGAATCTCGGCGAGGCGCCCCTCAGTCACCCCCCAGGCCCGGGCCGCAACACCCAGCCAGAGACGGGTCCCCTCGATCCCGATCGGATAGGGCGCCTCCAGCACCCGGGCGCCCTGGGCCTCCAGGGCGCGCGCCGTCCTTCCCAGAAAGGGCTGGGCGAGCAGCACCTGGGTCCCGCTACCGAGGGGGGGAAGCTGGGACGAGAGGCGCGGCGGGAAGAAATGCACGGGCCCCATGCCCAGCGCCTCGAACAGGCGGGAAAACTGGTCCTCGACCACGTCGGCGAGGGTGCCCACCACCAGAAGGCCGCGCTCGTCCGCGGGGAGTCTGGGCAAGTCGCCTACCATGGCCTCCAGGCAGGTATCCTCCCCCTGAGTGAAGCTGGTCTCAAGCCCGCTGCCCGAGTAGGCCAGGACGCGCAAGCGCCCCGGACGGGCCTTGGTCAACCGCTCCGCCGCCTTGCCCAGATCGAGCTTGAGGACCTCCGACGGGCAGGAGCCCACCAGAAAAAGGGTGGCAATGTCCGGGCGCCGCTCCAGCAACCGTTCGACCAGGCGGTCCAGTTCGACATGGACGTCCGCGAGCCCGGCGAGGTCACGCTCCTCCAGGATCGCCGTGGCGAAACGCGGGGCCGCGAAGATCATGACGCCCGCCGCGGACTGCAGCATGTGGGCGCAGGTTCGTGAGCCAACGACCAGGAAAAAGGCATCCTGCATCTTGCGGTGGAGCCAGACGATACCCGCCAGGCCACAAAACGCCTGCCGCTGGCTGCTGACAGGGGAAGCCGCCACATCCCGGCAGGGCGCGGGGACGTCGCTAGCCATGGCGGAGACCGCCAAGGTCACTCCGCCGCCCCGACCATGCCCACGACCCCGGTGGCCGGCTGCGACAGGCGGGCCGCACGCAGCTTGAGCAGGAACTGGGTGGCATTGATAAGGTAGACGGCATAGGCGGCCAGGGCCAGCAACATCAGGGCCCGCACGTCCAGATAGCCACCGATCAGAGCCACCAGGTAGGCGGTGTGCAAGGCGAGAACCAGCATGCTGAAAACATCTTCCCAGAAGAAGGACCGGGCAAAGAGGTAACGCCCGAAGACGACCTTCTCCCAAATGGACCCCGTGATCATGATGGCATACAGGAACAGGGTCTTAACGACGATGGATACTGTTGCCACTGCCTCGCCCGCCCCCGTAGCCAGATAACGCAACACCAGGATGAGGCTGACCAGGAAGACCAGAAATTGCACAGGCGCAAGAATGCCCTGGACAATCGTCCAGGGTGATGCGTCACGTCTGCGACGCTCCTCGGGTGAATACAGCGGCCGAGGCAAGGAATTCCTAGACTGAGAGTGACCCATAGCGAAACCCGCCGTGCGCAGCCAATGCCTGCGGGTAAAATCTAGCCCCCTCGGGGGGCAAGTGTCAACCTAAGTTTACGTCAAGGAAGAATTGAGATGGGCTCGGACCAGCTGCTAGTGCCGCCGACGAGGTACTCTATTCGCGTACCAGTAACCTGCGTTGGTCAGCCACCCGCCGAGACGCCCACCGGATCAGGAGTCCCGCTCCGGACCGGAGTGTAAACTTTGATTGACACTAGCAGGTGTCAGGTAGTAGATTCGCGCCATGAGCGAATCATCCCTGTCGGCGATCCTGGATAAATCCCCAAACGGGGCAGCCATCCTGGAATTGCTCAAACCCATCACCTGGTTCCCTCCCATGTGGGCCTTCGGTTGTGGGGTGGTCTCTTCGGGCCAACCGATATTAGCGGATTGGCCGCTGGTCATCACCGGTGTCCTCCTCGCCGGCCCCCTCGTCTGTGGCACCAGCCAGGCGGTCAATGATTGGTTTGATCGGCATGTGGATGCCATCAACGAACCGCACCGCCCCATTCCCTCGGGGCGGATGCCAGGCAGTTGGGGATTGCGCATCGCGATCCTCTGGACCCTGATCTCCCTCGCGATCGCGGCCCTGCTGGGCACCTGGGTGCTGGGCGCCACGGCCCTTGGCCTGGCGATGGCCTGGGCCTATAGCGCCCCCCCCCTGCGACTCAAGCGCAACGGCTGGTGGGGCAACACCGCCGTCGCCATCTCCTACGAGGGGCTGGCCTGGGTCACGGGCGCGGCGGTTATGATCGGGGGCCTGATGCCCAACTGGCGCATCCTGCTCCTGGCCGGACTTTACAGCGCCGGCGCCCACGGCATCATGACCCTGAACGATTTCAAGGCAATCGAGGGGGATCAGCGCCTGGGCATCCGCTCCTTGCCCGTCCAACTGGGTGTCTGGGGGGCGGCCTGGGCCGCCTGCCTCTTCATGGCCCTGCCCCAAGTCGCGGTCATCACCGCCCTGGCCGTCTGGGAGCGGCCAGGGCATGCCTTCGCGGTCGCCCTCGTCCTCCTCGTCCAACTCCTGATGATGATTCGGTTCCTGCGCAACCCCCGCGAGCAGGCGACCTGGTTCAGCGCCATGGGGGTGAGCGTCTATGTCACTGGCATGCTCATTAGCGCCTTTGCCCTGAGAGGAATAATTCCATGAACAACAGCCTGCAACCCACTCTCGGCTGGCTCGGCATCCTGCGCCTGGGACTGGTCCAAACCTCACTGGGCGCCATCATCGTCCTGACGACCTCGACCCTGAATCGGGTCATGGTCGTCGAGTTCGCCCTGCCGGCCATGATCCCCGGTGCCCTGGTCGCCCTGCACCATCTGGTGCAAATATCCCGTCCACGTTGGGGTTACGGCTCGGACATGGGCGGGCGCCGCACACCCTGGATCCTGGGCGGCATGGGGTTACTGGCCCTTGGCGGGGTCATGGCGAGCATCGCCACCGCCTGGATGGAGCATAACCTGGCAGGCGGGACTGCCCTGGGGATACTGGCCTTCATCCTCATCGGGGTGGGCGTGGGTGCCTGTGGTACCTCATTATTGGTGCTCCTGGCCCAGCGCGTCGGCGAGCGCCAGCGGGCGGCGGCGGCCACCACCCTTTGGGTGATGATGATCATCGGCTTTATCATCACCGCCAGCACCGCCGGCCACTTTCTCGACCCCTTCTCCCCCGAGCGCCTCGTCCTGGTCACCACGACGGTCTCCGCCATCGCCCTGATGGTAACCCTGCTGTCGATTTGGGGGATTGAAGGGGCACCCCACCCGATGGCTCACGGGCCCGGCCAGGCCCCCGCGGGCGGCAAGGCCAGTTTCAGAGAGGCCCTGGCCCAGGTGTGGACGGAGCCTAAGGCCCGGCGCTTCACCCTCTTCGTCTTCTTTTCCATGCTGGCCTACAGCGCTCAGGACCTGATTCTGGAGCCCTTCGCGGGCATCGTCTTCGGCCTGACACCTGGCCAATCGACTCAGTTGGCGGGTGCCCAGAATGGGGGCGTGCTCACCGGCATGCTGCTGCTGGCCTTCATGGGCAGTTCCACTTGGGGGCGCCGTTTTGGCACCTTGCAGGACTGGACCGTGCGGGGTTGCATCGCCTCCGCGGTCGCCCTCTTCGCACTCTCCCTGGGCGCCTTTTTCGCCCCGGCCTGGCCGCTGCATATCACGGTCTTCGCCCTAGGCGTCGCCAACGGCCTCTTCGCGGTCGCCGCTATCGGCTCCATGATGGCCCTCGTGGGCGCGGGCCGAGAGCATCGCGAAGGCATGCGCATGGGGCTCTGGGGCGCCGCGCAGGCCTTGGCGTTCGGACTGGGCGGCTTCCTGGGGACCGCCGCCGTCGATCTGACGCGTTATCTCATGGAATCGCCCGTCCTCGCTTATGCGACTGTCTTTTCCGGCGAGGCGGTCATGTTCCTGGTCTCCGCGGTCCTGGCGGTCAGGGTGACCCGCCCCTTGCCGGCGCCCGGGCTGCCGGCCAGCTTCCATGCCCAGGTTGAACCCATCACCGAAACGGGAGCCTCCTAGCATGTCCGGACTGGAAACCTTCGATGTCGCCGTCGTGGGGGGCGGGCCGGCGGGGGCGACCGCGGCCAACGAACTGGCCCGCGCCGGGCGCTCGGTGGTGCTGCTTGACCGCAACGGCCGTATCAAACCCTGCGGCGGGGCCATCCCTCCGCAACTGATGCGCGAGTTCGATATTCCCGAATCCCTGCTGTGCGCACGCATCCATTCGGCCCGCATGGTCTCCCCCGCCCAGCGCCGCGTGGACATGCCCATCAACGGCGGCTATGTCGGCATGGTGAAGCGGGATCACTTCGACCCTTGGCTGCGTCAGCGAGCGGCATCCTCCGGGGCGCAACTGCGGCTCGGCACCCTCCAGGAGGTGACGCGCGAGGCGGGGGGTACGGTACGGATTCAATACCATCCCGGTGGCCCGGGGCAGAACGGCTTGGCTGCGGAGACGGTGCGTGCCCGCTGCCTCATCGGCGCCGATGGCGCCAACTCCACGGTGGCCAAGCAATGCATGCCTGGCACCCACAAGATGCGATACGTCAACGCCTATCATGAGATTGTCTCGGCGCCGGACGGTGAGCGGGGCGACTATGACGCTTCCCGCTGCGACGTCTATTACCAAGGCGTTATCTCCCCCGACTTTTACGGCTGGATCTTCCCCCATGGCGACAGCGTCAGTATCGGGGTGGGCACGGCCATCGCGGGCTTCTCGCTCCGTCAGGCCACGACGAGGCTCCGGGAGGCCGCGGGTCTCGCCCAGATGACGACCCTGCGGCGCGAGGGCGCGCCCATTCCCCTGCAGCCACGCCCGCGGTGGGACGACGGCCACAATCTGATCCTGGCGGGTGATGCCGCGGGGGTGGTCGCGCCGGCCTCCGGCGAGGGTATCTACTACGCCATGGTCAGCGGGCGCCTGGCGGCGCAAGCCGCCGATACCTTCTGCACTTCCGGCGATGTCCGCGCCCTGGCCACCGCCCGGTCGCGGTTCATGAAGGCGCACGGGCGGGTGTTCCGCATCCTGGGACTACTCCAACGTTTCTGGTATTCGAACGACCGGCGGCGCGAAAGATTCGTGAGCATGTGCCGGGACCCGGACGTGCAGAGGCTCACCTGGGAGGCCTACATGAACAAGCGCCTGGTCAGGGCGAGTCCGGTCGCCCATATGCGCATCCTGGTCAAGGATGTGGCGCACCTTCTGGGCATAGTTCCCCCTTAACACCATGATGCCAGGGAACCAAAACCCGTATGATGGAACTCTTCGGTTCGGGGCGGATCGTCGATCTGCTCATGGTCTTGATGACCCTGGAGGCGGCCCTGCTCTGGGCCTATCGACGGGTCACCGGCCGTGGGGTGCCGCTGTTCGGGCTACTGGCCAACCTGGCGGCCGGCGCCTCTCTGCTGATGGCGCTGCGGGCGGCCCTCACCCACGCCGGCTGGGAGATGACCGTCCTCTGGTTGCTGATGGCCCTGGTGGCACATGTCGCCGATCTTGCCAGCCGATGGCGTTAACTACTTTCCGTGGGGCGGCTAGCCGTATAATACCCAGATGATCCAGAAAAGCATCGCAGCGCCAGACGTCAAGCTTATGATGGACAGCTATGGCATTATTCAGGAAGCTAGCCTGTCGGACACCTTCGCGGGCGAGCACCCCGACGACTGGGTGGGCCTGCCTTGGACCGACACCGTCAGACCCTCGGACGGCATCCACCTCAAGCACATGCTCGAGGATGCCCGTTCCCTCGGCGTTTCGGCGTTCCGCCAGGTCGTACAGCGCCTGCCCAGCGGTGCCGAGGCCCATATCGAATACACCACCATCCAGCTCGGCAAGGACCACGGCCTCCTGGCGGTGGGCAAAAACCTGCGCGCCGTCACCGAGCTCCAGAACCGGCTCGTCGAGGCTCAGCAGGCCCTGGAGCGGGACTACTGGAAGCTACGGGAGGTCGAGACCCGCTACCGGCTCCTCTTCAACTCCTCCAACGAGGCCGTCGTGATCCTGGATGCCCGGGGCCTGAGCGTCCTGGAATTGAATCCCGCCGCCGCCCAAGCCCTGGGGCTACCCACCCCCAAGCCCAGGTCCACGGGGACCGGCAAGTTTCTTGAAACCCTCCTGGTGGAGGATCGCGAAACCTTTGCCAACATGCTGCGGCAGGTACGTGAGCGCGGCAAGGCCCCCGGCATCCTACTGCGGCTCGGCGAGGACCGGCAGCCCTGGCTGGCGCGGGCATCCCTGATGTCATCCGCGGCGAACGAGATATTCCTGGTCCAGCTCTCCCCATCCGGGATGCCGACGACCCTCTATCAGGGGGGTACTCAAACCATCCCGACGGAGGACCTGCTCGAGCGGGGACCGGACGCCTTCGTGGTGATCGACGACCAGGGAGCGATCCTGCGGGCCAACCGCGCCTTTCTCGACATGGTACAGATGGGTTCCGAGACCTCGCTCCTGGGCAAGCCCCTCGGCCGCTGGCTCGGTCGCCCGGGAGCCGACCTGACCGTTCTGCTGGCCAACGTGCTGCGTCTGGGCGCGGTAAGGCTCTTTTCAACCACGCTCCATGGCGAACATGGCACGGAGGTCGAGGTCGAAATCTCCGCAAACGGGAACACCGCCACGAGTCCCGCCTATATCGGCGTCTTCCTCCGGGATATCGGTCGCCGGCTCTCCACCGAGGGTCAGGCGGGCGGCGTGGCGCAGTGGCTGGACTTTCTGACCAAACAGGTCGGCAAGACCACCCTGCGCAAGCTCGTCGATGACACCGTCGAGGTCGTCGAACGCCACTATATCCTGGCGGCGCTGGAGTTGGCGGGCAGCAACCGGACCGTTGCGGCAGAGTTGCTCGGCCTCAGCCGGCAAAGCCTCTACGTCAAGCTCAACCGTTACGGCCTTGAGGACGAAAAAGCAGAGTCGAAGCGATGAGTGCTCCAGGCCAGGACGCGGGCCAGAATGTGTCACCCACCGCCAATCCCGGATTCGGCCAGGCTGACCTTTCCAACTGCGAGCGTGAACAGATTCACCTCGCCAATTCCATTCAGCCCCACGGGGTTCTGTTGCTGGTTAGCGAACCGAACCTGGTCATCGTGCAGGCGAGCGCCAACGCCACGGCGTTCCTGCGCGTCCCCGACGGGTTACTGGGCAAGCCGCTGGAGGCCCTGGGAGGTAACCTCGCCCTACGCGTCAGCGCCCACCTCGGGGATCCCATCGATCAGATTCCCGTGGCGGTTCGCTGCCGGGTGGATACCCTAAGCTGCGAACTCGACGGCTCCCTGCACCGCCCGGTGGGTGGTGGCCTGATTCTGGAACTCGAACTCGCCGCCCCCCCGACCGACCCCTCGGCCTTCGTCTGCGAGGCCTTGCGGGCCATCTCGGCGACCTTCTCCCTGCCTACCCTTGCCGACGAGACCGCCAAGATCTTCAAGGAATTGGCCGGCTATGACCGGGTCATGGTTTACCGCTTCGACGAGGACGGGCATGGCGCCGTCATCGCCGAAGTGCGCGAGCCCGAGCTGGAACCCTTCCTGGGCAATCGCTACCCGGCGAGCGATATTCCCCAGATCGCGCGCCGTCTATACGAACGCAATCGCGTCCGCGTCCTGGTGGACGCGGGCTTCACCCCGGTCCCCCTCCTCCCCGAGCGCGCGCGCCCTGGCGGCGACCCCCTCGACATGTCCCTGTGCTGCCTGCGCAGCATGTCGCCCATCCATATTCAGTACCTCAAGAACATGGGCGTCTGCGCCACCCTGGTGGCATCCCTGGTCGTGGGCGGCAAACTCTGGGGGCTGGTGGCCTGTCACCATTACACCCCCCGGCTTATCCAGTACCCTACCCGTGTCGTCTGCGAACTGCTCGCCGAGGCGGCATCGACCCGCATCGCCGCCCTCGAGAGCTTCGTTCAGTCCCAGGCCGAACTTTCCGTGCGGCGCCTCGAACAGCGCATGGTCGAGGCCATCTCGACCAACGGTGACTGGGAGGGCGCCCTCTTCGATAACCCCCAGGTCGTGCTGCAACCGCTAAATGCGACGGGGGTAGCGCTGCTGCGAGACGATGCCATCGTCACCGCCGGCGATGTCCCGGGGACGCAGCAGTTACGTGAGATCGGGGCCTGGCTGGATCGACGACCCCGCGAACCCGTGATGGCCACGGCGGACCTGTCTCGCCAAGAGCCGCTCTTCCAGTCCCTGGCCCACGTCGCGGCCGGCGTCCTGGCCGTACCCATCTCGCAAACCTCTGGGGAATACCTGCTCTGGTTCCGACCCGAGCGGATCAGGACCCTGACCTGGGGTGGCAACCCCCACGAAGGGGTAAAAAGCGGGGACGATCCAACGCAACTCTCTCCCCGCCGGTCCTTCGCCCAGTGGCACGAGGTCGTCGAGGGCACCTCGGACCCCTGGACCGCGAACGACATCACCACCGCCCACCTGATGGGCAACTCGGTGGCAGACGTCATTCAGCAGTTCCGCGCGGTGCGATTCCTGATTACCCAGCATCAACTGGAACAAGTGATGACGCGGGTCCGCTTCTCGGAGCAGCCCCTGCTGATTGCCGATGCGGGGGGGCGGATCCTTTTGACCAACCAGGCCTTCGACCGCCTGCTCAAGGCCGGCCCTCGACCCGGCACGCTGGAGGATATTCTTGCCCTCTTCGTGGACAAGACCGAGGCGCGGCGGCAACTGCTCGACCTCCAGGAGCATCTCCGCCCCTGGCGGAGCGAGACCCTGCTGTTAATCCCCGAAGGCGGCGGCAGAGCCTTTCTGGTTCGCGCAGACCCAGTACTCTCCTCGCCCCACCAAACCCGCGGTTTTGTAATTATTTTCAACGATCTCAGCGAGCGCAAGGCCGCCGACGACGCGCGGCGGCGATTCCAGGAAGGCATCATTGCTCAACACAAGGTGCTGGCCATCCCGCTGGACTCCAAGGAGGACCTTATCTTCCGGGACCTCCTGGCGAGCATCGTCGGCAACGCCCAACTGGCCGCCCTGGAAATCAGCGACAACCTCGACGTCACTCAGGTGCCTGCCATGCTCAAAAGCGTGCAGGCATCCGTCGCTCGCACCACGGGGCTCTTGGAGCACCTGCTGTGGTACGCCGGTCATGGCTCCCGCCGGGGGAGTTGAGACGTTAGCCCCCACATCAGGGATGGTACCCTCCCTCTCTCCCTGAATACCGAGGCGTGACTGGCACTGGGCTATAATCCAGGTTGTAGGCCTGCTCGAACAGGAACCTCTGTAAACCCCCCTTACCCAGCGTCGGCTAAACGCCGCGGCAGGGATGACTGGTCCGAACCCGAGGACTTGCTCCATGCGGATAGCAATGCGGTTTTTGCTCCCTTTGATCCTGGTCCTGGGGGGACTGGCCTGGGCCATCACCCCCCTGTTGGGTGAACTCCTCGAACGCTGGCTGCGCACCGACGTGGAGATGCGCTCCTCGCTGGTGTTCGACTCCATTGGGGAGAGCCTGCCGCGGCTGACCAAGGATCCTGTCGGCCTGCGCATCGACGCCCTCTTCACGCGCCTGGCCCGCGACGAACGGCTCCTGGCGGTCGGCTTGTGCAACCCCGAGAGCCGACTGCTGAACCACTCCCCCACCTGGCCCCTGGGTCTGGCATGCCCCCCCCCCCGCCACCCCCGCCCGTGCCCCCCGCCACCGCGCCGGTGGCCCGCTATCTGACCGAGTCCTGGGGCGGCGGGAGTCTGCTAATCGCGGCATTCCCCTTGCGGGAGGAAGGGCTGGACCTGGGCCAACTGGTCATACTCCACGACCTCAGCTTCATCGAGCGCCGCAGCGCCAATCTGGAGCGCTATCTGATGGTCTTTCTAGGGGTCCTGGG
>JBASIS010000300.1:0-4174 GCA_049654905.1 Chromatiaceae bacterium | reverse complement strand
GCCGCACCCGCCGCGCCCAGGGCCGGGATCAGTCGCGTCTTGGCCCGACCGCTGACCGGCGCCTTGGCGAAGACCAGAATGCGCGTGGAGATGGCGATGCCGGGACTCATGGCGTGCCGTTCAGACGTCCGTCATCATCAAAAAAGCCCCATGAGCATCAGACGTTTCATCCTCTTCTCCAGGCATGAAAGCGGGCCAGGGCGGCCAGCAGGGTCTGCGGAGCATGGGCGCGCTTCCATTCGCCGGCGGCATATTTGGCGGCCTCGCTCCAGGTGGGATAGGGGTGGATCGTACCCAGAATCTTGCTGAGCCCCAGTCCATGCTTCATGGCCAGGGTGAATTCCGCCAACAGCTCGCCGGCGTGCGCGCCGACGATGGTCACCCCCAGGATGCGGTCTTGCCCGGGCGGGGTGAGGACCTTGACGAAACCCTGGGTGTCACTGTCGGCGATAGCGCGGTCCAGGTCGTCCAGTCCGTAGCGCGTCACTTCATAGGCGATGCCCTGGGCCTGGGCCTCCGCCTCGGAGAGGCCCACCCGCGCCACCTCGGGGCTGGTAAAGGTGACCCAGGGGATGACGCGGTAGTCAGCCTTGAAGCGCTTGAAGCCACTGAAGAGGGCGTTGACCGCCGCATACCAGGCCTGGTGGGCGGCGGTGTGGGTGAATTGATAAGGTCCGGCCACGTCGCCGACGGCGTAGATATTGGGATAGCGGGTCTGGAGATAGGCGTTGGTCGCGATGGTGCGGCCCGTGGGGATGCCCAATTCCTCCAGTCCGTAACCCGTCAGATTCGCCACCCGCCCGACCGCCACCAGCACCGCGTCGAAGGGGATGCGCCGGTCCGCGCCGGCATGCTCGGCGATCAGGATCTTCTCGCCGTCCTCGACCAGGAAGCGCTTGGCCTGATGCTCAACGAGAACCTCGATGCCCTCGGCGCGGAAGCGGGCGGCGATCAGATCCGAGACCTCGGGGTCTTCGCGCATCAGCAGGCGCGGCAGCATCTCGACCTGGGTGACCTCTGACCCCAGCCGGGCGAAGGCCTGAGCCAGCTCGGCGCCGATGGGACCGCCGCCCAGCACCACCAGCCGCCGGGGCAGGATGCGCAAGTCCCAGAGGTTGTCGGAGGTGAGATAGCCGACCGCCTCGAGCCCGGGAATGGGCGGCACGAAGGGCCGCGCACCCGTGGCGATGACGATGCCGCGGGTCGTGAGGCGTTGGACCGCACCGTCCTCGCCCCTGATCTCCACCGCCCAGGGCGAGACGATGCGCGCCCGACCGGCGACCACCTCCACGCCCAGCCCCCGGTAGCGCTCCGCCGAGTCGTGGGGCGCCACTGTCCGCACCACCCGCTGGACCCGCTCCATCACCTGCGGGAAATCGACCGCCGCCGGCGCCGCGCGGAGGCCAAAGTCTTGCGACCGCCGCAGTTGGGCCAGCAGCGTCGCCGTGCGGATCAGCGCCTTGGAGGGTACGCAGCCGGTGTTGAGACAATCACCGCCCAGGCGATGCTGTTCGACCAGGGTGACCCGGGCCTTGACCGCGGCGGCGATGTAGGCGGTGACCAGGCCGCCGGAACCGGCGCCGATCACCACCAGGTTACGGTCGAAGCGCCGGGGCTTCTCCCAGCCGGCGTAGAGCTTGCGCGCCTGGACGAGGGTGACCAGCCGTTTGGCCAGCCAGGGGAACACCCCGAGCAGGGCGAAGGAGGCCACCAGCCCCGGCGACAGGATGCCGGAGAGGCTGTCGAGCTGGGCGAGCTGGGTACCGGCGTTCACGTACACCAGGGTCCCCGCCAGCATGCCGACCTGGCTCACCCCGTAGAAGGTGCGGGTCTTGATGGGCGTCAGCCCCATCAGCAGGTTGATGACGAAGAAGGGCAACACCGGCACCAGGCGCAGGGTGAAGAGATAGAAGGCGCCGTCCTTGGCCATGCCGGCGTTAACCGCCGCCAGGCGTTCGCCGTAGCGCCCCTGCACCCAGTCGCGCAACAGCCAGCGCGAGACCAGGAAGGCCAGGGTGGCGCCAATGCTGGAGGCGAAGGACACCAGCAAGGTGCCGACCCATAACCCGAACAGGGCGCCGCCGGCCAGGGTCATCACCGCCGCGCCGGGCAGGGACAGGGCAGTCACGGCCACGTAGAGCAGGAGGTAGGCTCCCGCCACCCACCAGGGCGAGGCGTCATACCCGGCGGCGAAGGTCGCCTGGCCGGACTTGAGGGCATCCAGGGTCAGGAAGCGGCCCAGATCGAAGGCGAAAAACGCGACGACCAGAGCAACGATCAGCAGCAGGCCGAGCTTTTTCATGGGGTAAGCCCTCCGGTCCGCTGGAGGCTGGCCTTGACGTGGCAGGGGACGCATCGCGGGTTGCGAGGGGTGCCCAGGTTGACCGGGAGGGTGGTCGGCCCGCGGCGGGGCAGCCGTGGGTAGGCGGTAGCGCGCAACAGGGGGATGGTGTCAGGCATGGCGAAGGATCCTTAGGTGAAAGGTATAGCCGGCGCGGCGGAAACCCGCCAAGCCGAGCGCGTCAATCTTAGTCGGCTCGGATGCCAAATCAGCTTAAATTCGGGGAAAAGGGTCCTGGACATGGGGTCCAGTTTACAGGGCGCATGTCCCACCCCGCTTGTCGCGAATACGACAGGCGACTCCCACTCTCAATTTTAAGCAATCATTATCAATTAGATATAATTTGGCATGGCCCCTGCTTAGGTTAGTACAAACCTGATTGAGGGTCGCCATGAAACAGCAACAGATCGCCGCCCTGCTCGACGAGCCGGCCTGCGCCCACAACAGTAAGGCCAAGTCGGGCTGCGCCAAGACCAAGCCCGGGGCGACGGCGGGCGGCTGTGCCTTCGACGGGGCCCAAATCGCGCTCCTGCCCATCGCCGACGTGGCCCACATCGTCCATGGCTCCATCGCCTGCTCGGGTAGTTCCTGGGACAACCGGGGCACCCGGTCCTCGGGTCCCGCCCTCTACAGGATCGGCATGACCACGGACCTGACCGAGCAGGACGTGATCATGGGCCGGGGCGAGAAGCGCCTCTTCCACGCCATCAAGCAGGCCATCGACACCTATCGGCCGGCGGCGGTCTTTGTTTACAACACCTGTATCCCGGCCCTGATCGGCGATGACATCGAGGCGGTGTGCAAGGAGGCCGCCGGCCGCTGGGGGACGCCGGTGGTGCCCGTGGACGCGGCGGGCTTCTACGGCACCAAGAACCTGGGCAATCGCATCGCCGGGGAGGCGATGGTGAAATATGTCTGCGGGACCCGGGAGCCAGACCCTCTGCCCGCGGGCAGCGAGCGGGCGGGAGTCAAGGTCCACGATGTGGCCCTGATCGGTGAATACAACATCGCCGGCGAGTTCTGGCACGTCCTGCCGCTTCTTGATGAGTTGGGCCTGCGGGTCCTGGGCAACCTCTCGGGCGACGCCCGCTTCCGGGAGGTGCAGACCCTGCACCGCTCGGCGGTCAATATGATGGTCTGCTCCAAGGCCATGATCAATGTCGCCCGCCTGCTCCAGGAGCGCTACGGCACGCCTTGGTTCGAGGGCAGCTTCTATGGGGTGGCCGATGTGTCCCAGGCCTTGCGGGATTTCGCCCGCATCATCGGTGACCCGGACCTGACCGCCCGCACCGAGGCCGTCATCGCGCGGGAGGAGATGGCCATCCACCGCCAACTCGTACCCTGGCGGGACCGGCTCCAGGGCCGCAAGGTCCTGCTCTACACGGGTGGCGTCAAATCCTGGTCCATCGTTTCGGCCTTGCAAGACCTCGGTATGGTGGTGGTCGCTACCGGCACCCGGAAATCCACGGAGGATGACAAGGCCCGTATCCGCGCCCTCATGGGCGAGGACGCCGTCATGATCGATGATGGCAACCCCCGGGGACTCATCAATATCGTCCGTGACCAGGAGGTGGATGTCCTCATCGCCGGCGGGCGCAACCTGTACACGGCCATCAAGGCGCGCATCCCCTTCCTGGATATCAATCAGGAACGTGACTTCGCCTACGCGGGCTATGGCGGCATGCTGGAGTTAGCCCGGCAACTCTGTCTCACGATCGAGAGCCCGGTGTGGTCAGCGGCGCGGCAGCCGGCGCCCTGGCATCGCCCTCCGGGTGCCCTGGCCAACGCCGGGCCCGCGAGGGTGCCCGTGGCTGGGGGGGCCCACGCCACGCC
>JBASIS010000299.1:0-6559 GCA_049654905.1 Chromatiaceae bacterium | reverse complement strand
CTATTACTTCAATATCGCGCCCAACATGGACGCGACCCTGACCCCCACCTACATGAGCAAGCGCGGCTTGCTGCTTGGCGGTGAATTCCGCTATCTCTCACCCATCCAGTCCCTGAATATCTATGCCGAGGGCATCGCGAGCGACCAGGAATACAATAACGAGGCCCGCGGTGCCCTGCGCATTCTGCATCAAGGCAACTATGGCGCGGGCTGGACCTCCTCCCTGCGCTATCAGGACGTCACGGATAAGCAGTACCTGGAGGATTTCGGCAATAGCCTGGAACTGACCAGCCTGCGCAACATTGAACGCCGCGCCGATCTCAACTACCAGGGTCAGGGCTGGAACGCCCGGCTCATGGTCCAACAGTTCCAGAACGTGGATATCAGCATCCCGCCCAAGGAGTATCCCTACGCCCGGCTGCCCCAACTCGAATTGAACCTGGCCCCCTGGCGCCACGAGTCAGGTCTCGAAGTCAATTTTCCTAGCCAATACAATTATTTCGACCATGACACCAAGGTTCATGGTGGCCGCGCCACCCTCCAGCCCAGCCTCGCCTGGCCCGTCCGCCGCACCTACGGTCACCTGATCCCGCGCCTGAACTTCTGGGGCGGGGCCTATGGCCTCCAGGATGTAGAGATCGGCGACCCCAGCGATCCCTCCTACGCCATTCCCAGTTTCAACCTCGACGGCCAACTGGTCTTCGAGCGCCAGACGAATTGGCTGGGCGAGTCGGTCCTGCAGACCCTGGAGCCCCGCGCCTTTTATCTCTACACGCCCTACAAGGATCAGACCGACATCCCGGTCTTCGATACCACGGACATGAGCTTCAGCTATGGCACCCTCTTCCTGCCCAACCGCTTCGCCGGCTATGACCGCGTGGGTGATGCCAACCAGCTGACCCTGGGCCTGAGTACCCGTCTCCTGCAGACCAACACCGGGCGAGAGCTGCTGCGCGCCAGCCTCGGCAAGCCTGTCTACTTCGAGAATCCCCGGGTCTGGCTCACGGACATCCCCGAGGAACGTCAACAGGCCACCGCCCTGGTCGGGGAGGTCGCGGCGCGCCTGATGCGGGATCTCACCGGCCGCACCACCCTGCGCTGGGACCCCCAACCGGATGACGAGGAGGATGCGCTGGAAAAGCTCATCGTCGAACTCCGCTACCAATCCCCGGAAAAGCACCTCCTCAACCTCGCCTATCGCTACGATGTCGGCGAAACGGAGGCTACCCGCTACCGGGATCTGGATTTCTCGGCGAGCTGGCCCATCAATCCCCAGTTGAAACTCGTCGGACGCTGGTATTATTCCCTGTATAACGAAAAGGTGAACGAGACCTTCGCCGGCGTGTCCTACGGCAAGTGCTGCTGGAAGGTCAACGTGCTGGGCCGTCACATCAACAATCAGCCGGGCACCGATGGGGAGACCAGCGTCATGCTCCAGTTGGAGCTAGCCGGACTGGCCAAATTCGGCGACAAAATCGACCAATTTCTGGAGCGTGGTATCTATGGCTACACCGAGGAATAAGGGGGGCGTAAGCCTCTGGAGGGCCGGGCCTTGGCTGGCCCTAGCGGGCGCGCCCCTGCTCCTGTTGTCCCTGGTGATCGGCCCCCCACTGGCCCAGGCGGCCAGCCTCGAGGAGTTGGATTCCATCGTCGCCGTGGTCAACAAGGACGTCATCGTGCGCAGTGAACTGGATCGAGAGATCGTCCTGGCCCTTCCTGAAATGCGCGAAAAAGGGGCGGAGATGCCCGCCCGCGCCGAGCTGGAGCGCAAGGTCCTGGAGCGCATGATCGAGAAGCGCCTGCAAATGCAGGAGGCACAGCGGGTCGGCATCAAGGTCGAAGATGGGGCCCTCACCCAGGCCATGGAGGGCATCGCCCAGCGTAACAATCTGACGCTGGAGGAGTTGCAGACCGCCCTGGGGGCCAGCGGCATCCGCTTCGAGGACTTCCGCGAGGATACCCGCTCCCAGATGATTATGAGCCAGCTGCAGGCGCGGGAAGTCATCAAGAACATCACCGTCACCGATCCCGAGATCAAGCGCTTCCTCGCCCGCGAGTCGGACAGCCTGATCGAGCGGACGGATGTGCGCCTCTCCCACATCCTGGTAGCCGTACCGGAGACGGCGAGTGGCGAGGAACAGGAGCAGGCGCGGAAGAAGGCCCAGGCGATTGTCGCCAAGCTCCGGGCCGGAGCGGATTTTGGCCAGGTGGCCCGCGCCGAATCCCAGGGCCAGCAGACCCAGGAAGGCGGCGACCTCGGCTGGTTCGCCATGGCCGATGTCCCCTCCCTGGCCCAAGAGGTGTCCCGAAGCCTGGCCAAAGGCGAGGTCAGCAATCCCCTGCGCAGCCCCAGCGGCTTCCATATCATTCAGGTTACCGACATTAAGGGCAGCGGCCCCGCAGTCATCAGCCAGACCAAGGCACGCCACATCCTGATCCGCACCAACGAGGTGGTGTCCGACGACGATGCCCGCATCCGCCTGGAGCAACTGCGCATGCGCCTGGTGGGCGGGGATGACTTCGCCAACCTGGCCCGCGCCAACTCGGACGACACGGGATCGGCCCTCAAGGGCGGCGACCTCGGCTGGTTGAGCCCCGGCGACACCGTACCCCAATTCGAGGCCGCCATGAACGAACTCGCCCCCAACCAGATCAGCCCGCCCTTCAAGTCCAGCTTCGGCTGGCACATCGTCCAGGTCAACGAGCGCCGCAGCCAGGACACCACCGAGGAGTTGATGCAACTCAAGGCCAAGCAGAAACTGCGGGAACGCAAGGCCGACGAGGCCGTCAAGCAGTGGCTGCGCAGGCTGCGCGACGAGGCCTACATCGAGGATCGTCTCGCCAAGGCGGCGGAACAGGGTTAAGGCTTGGCTAACCCCACCCTGCCCAGGATCGTCATCACGCCGGGCGAGCCCGCGGGCATAGGACCTGAACTCTGCGCCCAAGTAGCCCACACGGACTCTACCGCCCAATGGGTCGTCATTGCCGATCCCGACCTGCTGCGGGACCGCGCCCAGCGCATGGGTCTGGATCTCGAGTGGGTCCTTTACGATCCGGACGCCCCTCGCCTGCCCCAGCGGGCCGGAATCCTTCAGGTGCTACCCCTGGCCTTGCGCCACCCCAGCCAGCCCGGCCGCCTTGACACCGCCAACGCGGCCTATGTCCTGGACTGCCTGGAGCGTGCCTGCGACGGCTGCCTGACCGGCGAGTTCGATGCCCTAGTCACGGGCCCGGTGCATAAGGGTGTCATCAATGACGCCGGCTTTCCCTTCAGCGGTCACACGGAGTTCCTGGCGGCACGCTGTGGGGCCGATCCGGTGATGATGCTGGCGGCGCCGGGGCTGAGAGTCGCCCTCGCCACCACCCATCTACCGCTGCGCCAGGTCGCGGATCATATAACCCCGGAGGGACTGGAGCGGGTTATCCGCATTCTGGACCGCGATCTGCGTCAACGCTTCGCCATCGCCAGGCCGCGCCTGCTGGTCTGTGGCCTCAACCCCCACGCCGGCGAGGGCGGCCACCTGGGCCGGGAGGAGATCGAGATCATAGCCCCCCTGCTGGCGCGACTCAGGACCGAGGGCGGCCTGGACCTGGTCGGTCCCCTGGCCGCCGATACCGCCTTTGTGCCGGACCATCTGGCCCAGGCCGATGCCGTCCTGGCCATGTACCATGACCAAGGCCTGCCCGTCCTCAAGCATCTGGGATTTGGCAACGCCGTGAACGTCACCCTGGGGCTGCCGATCGTGCGGGTCTCCGTCGATCACGGCACGGCCCTGGACCTGGCTGGCACGGGTCGAGCCGACCCGGGTAGCATGAAGGCCGCCCTCAAGACGGCCCTGGAGATGGTGGGCCGGGGACTATCTCCTACTTAAGCCCCTGTCAGGGCGGCCTGATAGCCTCCGGCTGGTGCCCGCCCCTTATCTTTTCAATCCCGCCAGGGGATCATCCCACTCCGGTTGCTGATGCCGGCCGAAGTAGGGATCTTCTTCGGGAAAGAGTTCTTCCACCATCGGCTTCTCCTCCACGGGGGCAGCGACGGGCGGGGCCTCGACCACCGGACTCGCCGTGAAGCAGGTCACGTAGGGGTTCTGCTGCTCGGTAGGACTCCCCTCCTCCTGATCATCGAAGGACAAGGCCCCACCCGCCTGGTATTCCGTGACCCGCGTCTCGAAGAAGTTTTTTTCCTTCTTGAGTTCCATCTGTTCGCTCATCCAGGGAAAGGCGTGATAGGCGTCTTCGAAGGGCTGGGGTAGGCCGACGGAGCCGAGGCGCATGTTGGCGAAAAACTTGGTGGTGGCTACATGGTCTGGGATGGAATAACCCAGGATGGGGCCATCCTTGAAGCAATAGCTGATGTAGCCCTGTTCCAGTTCGATGGCACGGCGGGTGTCACGGTCGATGTCGGCCAGCAACTCAGCGGTGAGGGCCTCCGGGTACTGCACCATGAATTCCCGAATCAGGGCGACGCCAAAGCCGATATGGTTGGACTCATCGCGGGCAATGTAGCTGAACTGCTCGGCACCACCCTTGAAGAAGCCGAGTCGTGACAACTGCTGAATCGGGCCGAGGAGCGACACCCAGAACCAGACGCCCTCGAAGATCAAAAACCAGAAGACCAGCGAGCGCAGCAGGGCCTGCTTTTCCGCAATAGACATCTCGTGGTAGGGCCGGCCTTCGATCTGCCGTTTGATGGTTTGGAGAACCGGTTCGGAGAACTTCTGGGCCATCTCCACCCGTGCCTTCATGGCCGGCACGGTCTTCCAGGTATCGTAGATGGATAGCGGGATGCCCAGATTCTCGATGACAGAGCGGTAGCTGCGGGTATGCAAGCCTTCTTCCCAGACCAGCCGCTTGAAAAAATGGCGGATTTCGGCGGGCTGAAAAACGGACAAAAAGGTCTCAGCCGCATCGTCGCCCCGTTCGATATCGAAGGTCGTGAGCTGCGCCATGACGGATTCGAACAGGTGCTTGAACTTCGGATCCACGGCGGGGTTCTTGTAGTCCGCCACATCGGGGGCGACAGCGATCTCTTCCGGTGCCCAATTATTATTCTCCTGAGCGCGCGCCATGGCCCAGGCCCACTCATAGGCAAAGGGCTCAAGCTGGTAGGAATCACAGGGACCAAGCAGAGGTTTTGCGGACATAATTTTGACTTACTAAAGAGATAATTATGGATGCCAAGGCGAAAAGGCGGCAAATCACGAACCGAGGATCAGGGGGTAGCTAAACCCCACAAGCAATGATTCAGTTGATATCTCCCGCCGGATTCTGTAACGCGAGTTCCACAACGCTTCGGCAACCTTTCGACAATTTCTGCTTGTGGTCATCCAGGCAATCGATGACCCGTCCTTGGCCGGGCCGTACCTTGGCGCAGAATTTAGCAAAATCGGCCTCACAGGCCTGATAGGATTCTTCCGGGCTTTGCAGGAGGGTTCGGCAATCGAGCGACAATTCAGTTTTGTCACGAGCGCCGAGGCACGCCAGGATTTTATCCTCCGCCCCAAAGGTCTTGGGGCAAAATTTAACGATGTCGAATTTGCACGACTTTTGAAGCGAAGGAGGTGTGTGAGTCTCCGCTGCCAGAAACGAAAATCCGCTGACCGCCAATAGGCTAACCATACCCATAAAATACTTCAGCATCGCTTGCTTCCCGACATATAAGGGGTTGATGAAGCGGGAGGATTAATCCATGAACATCATGGCTTATGCCTACCTATCAGGGGGATGCCAGCATAATAGCTTAACTGGCGATAGGCCTCCCCGAATTTTGTCCGTCGTCACTTAGCTCCTGTCCGAGCCCCCTCATGAGCGCATCCCGGCATATCACCGCCTCACCCCTCGGGCCGCCGTCCTCCGGCCCGACGGTGCCTTCATCCGCCGCATGGGGTAGCCCTTTACTCAGTGCTGCCGCCAGGGCCTGCCGCGCCACCGGCTTAGCCACATAGTCATTCATGCCCGCCTCCAGGCAGCGCTCACGGTCGCCCTGGATGGCATGGGCGGTCATGGCGATAATCGGCAGGGTGAAGGCCAATGCCATTAACTTAAGCCTCACCGGCAGCGCTTGTAGTTCCGATGGAAGCCCTGGAGTTTCGCGGGTTTCATGTTGCGCGGGAATGAGCGGTCCGGTCTGACGGCCTCCACGGTCATCGCCATCGCTAGGATGAGTGACGTCAGGAGTTCGGTGGTGTCCGCCCCTACGAGCAAACGCACCACCGTATTCTTCATGCGTGACAAGGCGTGGGCGAAGTTGACCCGGTAGTCCTGGCGGCGCTGCCGATAGCGTACCGTGGCGATGACCTGCGCCACCCAGGCGCACATGGCGGTCAGATTCAGCGTAAAGAGTTTGGCAAAACAATCCTGGAGCACCACCCGCACGCTGAGGCCGGAGAAATTTTCCAGTTCCAAGCGCAGCTTGTCGGACTTGTAGGCCTCTTCGATACCCCATCACGAAAACCGCCATAGAGGCATTTTTGACAATCCCGCAAACGTCGCCAATACTTGATTGTAGGGCGTTGTTGGGACTTGCGAAATGGCTGGATCACCGGCATGACGCGCAAGG
>JBASIS010000298.1:0-7029 GCA_049654905.1 Chromatiaceae bacterium | reverse complement strand
CCTTGCGCGTCATGCCGGTGATCCAGCCATTTCGCAAGTCCCAACAACGCCCTACAATCAAGTATTGGCGACGTTTGCGGGATTGTCAAAAATGCCTCTATGGCGGTTTTCGTGATGGGGTATCGAGAACTTCATCAAGATGATCAAGAACGATCTGGCCAGCGACCGTACTTCCGACAGCAGTTTCTTAGCCAACCAGATGCGGCGGTTCTTCTCCTGCGCCGCCTATATCCTGCACCAAACCCTGCGCACCGAGGTCCTTGTTGGTACCGAGTTGGCCAATGCTCAACCTTCCACCGTGATCATCAAGCTGTTCAAGCTCGCCGTGCGCGTGGTGCAGTATAAAGACCGCGTGCGCCTGCACCTGCCCTCCAGTTGTCCAGTCAAGGCATGGTGGCAGCACGTAACCGAAAAACGCTTCGCCGCGCCGCCCTGGGCGGCACCCGCCTAGACGTCCGCTACTACCCCGAGAAGGGGTGCTTCACCAAGCCGATCGCGGCGATGCTCGCCTCGGGCAGATCATACCCTGCCCATCGAGCGGCAAATCTGGTAGAGCCCCATTGATTGAGCCCAGTGCTGCACGATTTTTCCACCATCCAGCGCCGTCCGAACTCCCTCGCCGCGCCCGGCGGCGTTCATATCGGGGCGCATCGACTGGGGTATTGTCGGCCGAGCGGGTTTATGAAATATCCGGGTTAGAGGGCGTGTATAGAAATATACAAGTAAATGCTGATATATTGATCTAAATCAAATAAGTTTGCGCTATCTGTTGATTTATCGCATTCTTGTAACAATTGAGTCCGCCCTGATCCCCAGGTCCCATCCCGCTGCTGGGGCCTGGGTCGCCATCGGCTTGATCGAGCTGTAAAGCGTGGGTCTTGCAGCATGGCAACAGGAGGTGGTGGGGCCTGCAAGGCGCCAATCGTGAACACCGAGTAATCGAGGCTCTGGACCCAGACCTCGCCTCGCAAGTACGACAATTACTACGAGAGGGGATTTGGCAGTGAATTTAAAGCGCATCGGGGCCATAACCGCCTCGCTATCCTTAACCTGCTGGGCAGGACACGCGGCGGCCGAGTTGGGGTTCAACTTCCCCGAGCCTGCCGCCGGCGTGGCCCAGGAGATCTATGACATCCATATGATGACCACGACCATTGCCGCGGTCCTGCTGGTCGTTATCTTTGGATTCGTCATCTACTCCCTGGTCTATCACCGCAAGAGCCGGGGCTATGCGGCCGATCAGCATTTCCACGAGTCATGGTTTGGGCGCTGGTCCTGGGTGATAGTCCCCGTCCTGGTGCTGGGCGTGGACCTGACCATAGCCAACTCCGCCCATAAGACCCTGGTGAAGGTTTGGGAAATCCCCAAGGGCGAAGACCTCATGGATGTCAAGGTAGTGGGTCACCAGTGGTGGTGGGAGTACGAGTACCTGGACCACTCGGTGGAGGTCGGCGGCCAGCCCAAGCACGTCCGCATTGAGAGCCGCTATCTCCCGGAAGATAAGGCCGGTGAAAACTATCTGCGGGCGGTGGACAATCCGCTGGTCCTGCCGGTGGGCACCAAGGTCCGTTTCCTGCACACCTCGGCCGACGTCAACCATGCCTTCTGGGTGCCAGAGCTGGCGGTAAAGAAAGACGCCATCCCCGGCTACGTCACTGAGACCTGGGTTGACCTCAATCGCGAAGGCACCTTTCGCGGCCAGTGTGCCGAGCTGTGCGGGACCTGGCACTCGCGTATGCCTATCGTGGTGGAGTCCGTGTCCAAGGAAAAGTTTGACGACTGGATGGTCCAGCAAAAACAAGTCATGGTGGCCTCCGCCGCCGAGGCGAATGTGGATAAGACCTGGACCAAGGCCGACCTGATGGAAAAAGGTAAGGACCTCTACAACAGCAAGTGCAGTGCCTGTCACCAAATTAACGGCCAGGGCCTGGCTCCAGCCTTTCCGGCCCTGGCGGGAAGCAAGATCGCCACCGGCCCCATCGCAGGCCACCTGGATATCGTTCTGAACGGTAAGACAGGTACCGCCATGGTGCCCTGGAATACCCTGAATGACCTGGAGTTGGCCGCCATCATCACCTACGAGCGCAATGCCTGGGGCAATGACACCGGCGACCTGGTTCAGCCGCGCGACGTGCATGCCGGCCGCTCCCTGGCAGTCAAGTAGTCCCATGCCGGCCCTTCCCCATCCGCTCCAGGACGCTACGCCGCGCAGCCCGAATCCGGGTGCGTCGGCGCGCGGACGAACTCTTTCTCCCACGAGGTAGATCGCCATGACCGCAATCACTTTGGATCACGAGCACGAGCAGCATGGCCCCCCTCATGGTCTGCGACGCTGGCTGTTCTCGACGAATCACAAAGACATAGGGACCATGTATCTGATTTTCGCCTTGATCATGCTCTTCATGGGTGGGGCGAGCGCCATGCTCATCCGCATGGAGCTATTTATGCCCGGCCTACAACTACTGGAGCCGGACCTTTACAACAACCTGGTTACCAACCATGCCCTGCTGATGATCTTCGGGGCCGTGATGCCGGCCGCCGCGGGCATGGCCAACTGGATGATCCCGCTCATGATCGGGGCTCCGGACATGGCCTTGCCGCGCATGAACAACCTGAGCTTCTGGATCCTGCCAGCGGCCGGGACTATGTTGATCCTGTCCTTCGTCGTGCCTTTCTTCCCCGGCGGTGGGACCCAGATCAACACCGGCTGGACCCTCTATCCGCCGCTGTCCATCCAGGTCGGCATGTCCATGGACTTTTTGATCTTTGCCATCCACCTCCTGGGTATCTCCTCGGTGCTGGCCTCCATCAACATCATCGTTACCATCTTCAACATGCGGGCCCCCGGCATGAAACTGATGCAGATGCCGATCTTCGTCTGGACCTGGCTAGTCACCGCCTTCCTACTCATCCTGGTGGTGCCGGTGCTGGCTGGCGGCGTCACCATGCTGCTGTTCGACCGCCATTTTGGCACCAGCTTCTTCAATGCCGCCGGCGGCGGCGATCCGGTTCTGTTTCAGCACCTTTTCTGGTTCTTCGGCCATCCCGAGGTCTATATCCTGATCCTGCCGTCCTTTGGCATACTGGCGGCCATAGTCCCGACCTTCTCCCGCAAGCCGCTGTTTGGCTATAACTCCCTGGTGGGTGGCATGATCGCCATCATGGTCATCGGCATGGTGGTCTGGGCTCACCATCAGTACACCATTGGCATGTCACTGGGGGCGGTGAGCTATTTCATGATTGGCACCATCATCATCTCCATTCCAGTTGGGCTCATGGTCTTCAATTACATGGCTACCATGTGGAAGGGATCCATGACCTTCGAGACGCCCATGCTCTTTGCCGTGGCCATTCTGCTGATGTTCTCCTTCGGTGGCCTGACCGGCATCATGCTGGCGGTGGTTCCGGCGGACATGCAATATCACGACTCGATGTTTGTCGTCGCCCATTTCCACTATGTGCTGCTGCCGGGGGCCGTTTTCGGGCTGTTCGCTGGCGTCTTCTATTGGCTGCCTAAGTGGACCGGCCACATGTATAACGAGAGACTAGCCAAAATCTTCTTCTGGACGAATATCATCAGCTTTAACGCGACCTTCTTCCCGCAGCACTTCATTGGACTGGCGGGAATGCCCCGGCGCATTGTTGATTACAATGTGATGTTCACTGAATTCAATGTTATTTCCAGCCTGGCGGCTTTCGTCTTCGGCCTCAGCCACCTGTTGCTGCTGTACATCATCATCGACACGATACGCCGCGGAAAGCAGGCCAAGGATCGGGTGTGGGAGGGTGCCGAAGGGCTAGAGTGGGAGTTGCCATCGCCCCCGCCCTTCCATAGTTGGACCACGGCCCCGGTCCTGGCCAGATAGCTATAACCCTAAAGCCCGGCCCGGGGTGGCTGGCCAGGAGAGCCGCGTGAACTCCCTGGCGAGCCATCCGGCTGTAACCCAAACGAGATCATCAACATCCAGATGACTAACGACATGATTTCCGAGACGAGGCCCGAACTGCGGCGCCGCAATGTCCGTACCGCCTGGTTGCTGGCGGCCTTTGCCTGTTTTATGTTCCTGAGTTCCGTGCCCTTTTGGAAGGGTCTGGCCAACATGATCGCGGCCAGTGGACTATGAACGAGACCGGCGACCTCGTGCGGAGGAAGCGGCGGACATCCTGGTGGCTAGCGATGCTCGCCCTTGGCATGTTTGGCTTCGGTTTCGCCATGGTCCCGCTCTACGGACTGCTGTGCAATGTTACGGGGATGCAATCGGTTGATGGCATGAGCGATCTCGGCAGGCGCATTACAACGTCTAGGGAATGGTCGGGTGCCGAAGGGAGGTGGGTAACGGTCAAGTTCGCTACGACCATGCATCCGGATTTGCCCTGGAGCATTAACCCGATGGAGGGCAAGGTCCGGGTACGGCTCGGCGAATCGCGGGTGGTGAACTTCGTGGCGGAGAACCACTCCGCCCAGTCGATTAGCGGTCAAGCGATTCCGAGCATTGCACCCTGGCAGGCTAACAGCTTCTTCTCCAAGCTGGAGTGCTTCTGTTTTTCCCAGCAAACCTTGGCCGGCTATGAACGCAAGGAGATGCCGGTGCGTTTCGTTGTCTCGCCGGACCTACCGCCGGAGATCGATTCCCTGACGCTCTCCTATAACGTCATGCGGTTGCAGGGTGGGACTCTGGCGGCAGCCCAATAGCCGGGGCATCGCCGGCCCCCGAGCGGTCCTGGCGCCCAGGACCATCATCGACATCAAGATTAAACGAGGAGTGCGAGGATGAGCGGTTCTATCCACGGGCAGAAAGACTATTTCATCCCGGATTCCAGTCCCTGGCCGATCACGGCCATGTTCGCGGTATTCCTGATGCTGTCCGGGACAGCCCTGAGCATTAATAACGTGGGTTTCGGTGCCTGGGTGCTGGTGGCGGGCTTCGCCCTGCTCGCCTTCATGTTCTATGGCTGGTTCGGCGATGTCATCGGCGAAAGCATGGCGGACCGTTATAACGCCCAGGTGGACCGCTCTTTTCGCCAGGGGATGCTCTGGTTCATCGCCTCCGAGGTCTTCTTCTTCCTGAGTTTCTTTGGGGCCCTGTGGTATATCCGTAATGTGGCCATGCTCTGGCTGGGGGGCGAGGGCTATCTGGGCGAATCCCATGCCCTGCTATGGAGCCAATTCAGCGCGGTCTGGCCCTCGGCGGGTCCTGAACAGCTTGGCGGTGAGTTCAAGACGATGGGCCCCTGGGGCATCCCGGCCATCAATACCCTACTGCTGCTGACCTCGGGGGCCACCATCACCTGGGCCCATTGGGGCCTGAAGGAGCACAACAATACCACCCTGGTGCGCGGCCTGGTCCTGACCATCGGCCTGGGTTTTCTCTTCGTCCTGCTTCAGGCCTACGAGTATTACCACGCCTACCATGCGCTTAACCTGACCCTGGGCTCCGGGGCCTATGGCTCCACCTTCTACATGCTGACCGGCTTCCACGGCTTCCATGTCACCATGGGCGCGGTCATGCTGAGCGTGATCCTAGTGCGAGCCATAAAGGGGCATTTCAGCCCGCATAATCACTTTGCCTTCGAGGCGGTGGCCTGGTATTGGCACTTCGTGGACGTGGTCTGGCTGGGGCTCTTCGTCTTTGTCTATTGGCTTTAATCGGGGGATGGGGCTCGCCGGAACTTGCTCCCGGCGGGCCATGGGGATGGGCTTCAGACCCCGTGGGGCTGAAGCATTCCGGTGAAATGGCCGAGCATCAGGAGCCCGAACAGGGTCAGCGAGAGGACGATACGTACCGTCAAGGCGCGTACCACCCGGGTCTTGTCCTCCTCGCCATCATCCTTGGTAAGGTAATACATGCCCTGGCCCAATGAGAAGACAATGAAGACCAGGACCAGCAGTATCGGTATCTTGAAAATGAGTTCCATGATGACTCCCCCTTATGTTTTTGTTGGTGGTTGCTAATGTCCGCGGCCATCTTCTCGCCCGCGCGACATTCATACGAATATAGCACCCCTATGCAATTTGACGAATCTGTGTTTCAACCCCGCTGGCTACCGACCCTGATCCTGGGCCTGGCGTTTGCGGGTTTCGTTACCCTTGGGCTCTGGCAGATGGGACGGGCGGCGGAGAAGCGGGAGCAGGCCCACGCCCTGGTAACCGGGGGAGAACTGCCAGCCTTCGTTCTCGGCGTCGAAACCGTCGAGCCGGAGGCCCTGCGCTATCGGCGCCTGAGCGCCACCGGGACCTACGAGGCCGAGGGCCAGATACTGCTGGAGGCTCGCCGGCACGCCGGCAAGACGGGCTTTCACGTTGTCACGCCTCTGCGCATCAGTGGCGGCGAGACGCGGGTCCTGGTGAACCGGGGCTGGATTCCGGCCGACACCCAGGGCCAGGCTACGCCAGCACCGGTCCCGCCGGGCGAGGTCCGGGTGATGGGCCAGGCCCACATCCCTGCCGCACCGGCCTTGGTCCTCCACGCCGGCCCGGATGCGGCGACGGCGTGGGGAGGGCGATGGCCCTATCTGACGGTGGACCTCTATCGGGCGATGGTAGCCTATAGGGTGCAGCCGGTGGTCATACTCCTGGACCCGGCCGAGGGGGGGGGCTTTTTCCGTGACTGGCCTCGTGAGTTGCCAAAGGAGGGGATGCACCTGGGCTATGCAATCCAGTGGTTTGCCTTCGCCGTCATTGCCCTGGTCATCTGGCTGCGTCTCGGCCTGGCAAAAAGCGGCGGGCACGAGGTTTCCCCATGAGCTCGGCGGAGGATTCCAAACCCAAAACCAGCGAGGGAACCGGCTCGAAGCGGCGTCTGAAGCCTCTGCTGGTGATGATTGCCATCTTTGCGGCGCCTTCGCTGGGTGCTTGGTTTCTGTACTTCAACCCGGAATACCTGCCAAGCGGGCGCTCCAATCTGGGGGAGCTTATCTCCCCCGTGGTGCCCATCCCGGCCAATCTGGATCTGATTACCCCCAAGGGGGCCCCCTTGGACCGGGAGGCCCTGATGGGCAAATGGACCCTGGTTTTCCTGACCGGTGGGG
>JBASIS010000297.1:0-12370 GCA_049654905.1 Chromatiaceae bacterium | reverse complement strand
GCCATCGGCAGCATGTTCTCCAGCCCCGCCGAGGCCGCCGCGCCCCCGGCCGAGCCCCCCGCGGAGGCACCCGAGGCCCCCGCCGAGGAGGGCGGTGGCATGTTTGACAGCTTCTTCGGCGGTGGCGACGAGGGTGGTGGCGGCGATGAGTGGTGATCGCCCGCGGGACTGAGCCGCGCCTAGTCCAGAGTTACCCAGAGCACCCCGGCCCCGCCGGGGTGTTTTGTTTGGGCCTACGGAGTTCCTGATTGCAGGCCATCGTCATCGGGCAAATTGGCGCCTCATGGAGAATTTTTGATACAACCACCTGCGTAAAAAAGCTACATTAGATTCAGCGTCAATGGATGGCCGTAGTCATGCGCGCCTCGCGCATCCTCCACGGAAATGTGAACTTTTCGACGCCTTCACCCTGGATGGAGGGATTCTTGACTTACAACGAGGCCGAAACCCGTTTTGAACTCATCGACCCGGTGCTGAGGGCCAAGGGTTACCGTCAGTGGCGGATCAAACTGGAGACTCCCGCTCCAGTGGAGCCGATCGGCCCCAAGGGGCGCCGGCGGGCCGGGAGCGGCCGGACCGATTACCTCCTGTGCGTCCAGGCCGATGAGATGCCGGCACCCCTGCCCGTGGGGGTGATCGAGGCCAAGGCCGAAACCGCCGATCCGCTCGAAGGGATGGAGCAGGCCCATGGCTATGCGGACTGCGCGCGCTTCGCGGTGCGATATATTTTCAGCACCAATGGCCACCGTTATGCCGAATTCGACAAAGGGACCGGAATGCCATGCGGCCCCTTTCCCTTCCAGAGCTTCCCCACCCACGACGAACTGACCGGGCGCTACGCCAGTGACCTGAGCATTGACCTCGCCGCCCCCGAAGCCGCCCTGCTCTTCATGACCGACAGCCCGGCCTTCAACCAGCCGCGTTATTACCAGGACGCGGCCATCCGCGCTGCCTTCGATAAAATTCTGATCCAGGAGCGTGCCGGCCTGGCCATCCGCATCCTTCTTTCCCTGGCCACGGGCACGGGCAAAACCATCCTCGCCGCCAATCTGCTCTGGCGACTGCACGAGGCCGGCCGCCTCGCCAAACCCGCCCTCTTTGTCTGCGATCGCGACGAACTGCGCGAGCAGGCCTGGGAAAAGCTGGCCATGGCCTTCCCCAAGGGCAGCGTGCGCATCGTCCAAACCGAACGCGGCCTGGCGGGAACGCCCCTCAACGCCGCCCGGAACGCCAAAATCCATATCGCGACCTACCAGACTCTGGGCCTCGACGACGAGGACGAGCGACTCGCCAGCTTCCTGACGGAACACTACCCCGAGAATGCCTTTTCCGTCATTGTCATCGACGAGTGCCACCGCTCGGCCTGGGGCCGCTGGTCCGAGGTCCTCAGGCGCAATGCCCAAGCCATTCAGATCGGGCTCACGGCCACGCCGCGTAAACTGCAAGCACCAAAAAGGCCTCGCAAAGCCGAGGCCGACCCGGACGAAGAGATCACCGCCCATAACATCAAGCACTTTGGCGAACCCGTCTATGAATACGGCCTGATTCAGGCCCAGGAAGATGGTTACCTGGCCGCCTGCGAGATCGTCAAGCTCAGGCCATCCATAGACGGGAGAAGCTTCACCCGCGAGGAGATCCTCGCCGCCAAGGCCATGGACGCCCGGACCGGCCGCTACGTCCAAGCCGGAGACCTCAAGGATAGCTATCAAGCGCGAGACTTCGATAGCGACCTCCTGCTGCCCGAGCGCGTCGCCGCCATGTGCCAGGACCTCTTCGACCGCCTTTGCGAACATGGCGGCCCGGAGCAGAAGGTCATCATCTTCTGCGTCCGCGACTGGCACGCCGACCGGGTAGCCTTGGAAATGCAGCGGCTATATGCGGCCTGGTGCCAGGCGAGGGGCATGACCCCCAAGGATCGCTACGCCTTCAAATGCACCGCGGCAGCCGGTTCCGATCTCATCGAGCCCATGCGCGGCTCCAGCCAACGCTGCTTCATCGCCTGCACCGTGGACCTGCTGGCTACGGGCGTAAACATCGAGCGTCTCAATGCCGTGGTCTTTTTCCGCTACCTGGAGTCCAGCATTCTCTTCTACCAGATGCTGGGCCGTGGCACTCGTATCCACGAGGAGACCCAGAAATATAAATTCTGGCTCTATGACTACACCGGCGTTACCGACCTCTTCGGCACCGACTTTATTACGCCACCCCCCAGGCCTAGTGATGGCGGCTCTGGCGGTGACGATGGCGATGATGGCGGCGGTGACAGCCCACCCCTGCCGGAAATGAAACGCGGCGAAAAAGTCGTCATCGACCCCCAGGGCCGTTTTATCCTCCAACAACGCGAGGGCCGCGATGTCATGGTGCCCTTGGAGGACTATCGCCAGGCCATGATCAACCGGGTGCTACGCGAGGCAGCCACCCTTCAGGACTTTCGTGGTCTCTGGGTGGAGACCCAGAAACGCCGCCAACTGATTGATCACCTGCTGGGCGAGCACTACTCCCCGGATGCCTTACGCGACCTGCTAAACCTCACCGAGTGCGATCACTTCGACCTTTTCGCCCACTACGGCTATCGTGAACGGGCGCTCAAACGTCCGGAGCGCGAGGCCGCCTACCTGGAAACTCAGGCGCCCTGGTTCGCCGCCATGGATGAAAAGACCGCTATCGTGCTCAAGGGCATTGGCCATCAGTTTGGTCTGGGTGGTACTGATGCGCTGGAATCAACCGAATTATGGAACGTGCCCGACATCCGCCGCGCAGGCGGTCTGGCGGCGTTGCGGCCCCTGGGCAGGCCAGCCGACGTGCTGCGCGAGGCGAAGGTGAGGTTGTTTGGGGCATGAAGGAGTTTCCAGTATTCACGCTGCGGGACGTCGCCGACATCGCAGCGGGCATCACGCTAGGACGCAAGACCAAAGAATCTGAACTGATCAAGGTGCCCTACCTGCGCGTGGCGAACGTGCAGGACGGCCGCTTGGCGTTGGCAGACATCAAGACCGTGCCGGCGACGCGGCGCGAGATCGAGAAGTGGGCGCTGCGTGATGGTGATTTGCTGCTGACCGAAGGCGGAGACCTAGACAAGCTCGGGCGTGGTGCCTGCTGGCGTACGCAGTTGCCACTGTGTATTCACCAGAATCATATCTTTCGCGTGCGCTTGCCCGAGGATAGCTACGACCCCGATTTCGTCGCGCTGCAGGTCGGTTCCGAATACGGCAAGTCCTACTTTCTGGCTCACGCGAAAAAGACCACAGGGATCGCATCGATCAATCAGCAAGTGCTGGGCGCGTTTCCATTGCTGTCGCCGCCCCTGCCCGAACAACGGGCCATCGCCGCAGCGCTAAAAGCCCAACTCGCCACCATCGAAGAAGCCCGCCAAGCCGCCAAGGTCCAACTGCAAGAGCTGACGCATCTCGCCAACGCGATCATCCGCGAGACGCTGGCGCACCCCGATACCGAAACGCAGTCGCTGGGGGAAGTGCTGGAAGAGGTCAAGCAGGGTATCGGCAGCCGCTGGGCCGAGTTCCCGGTGCTGGGCGCCACCCGCGACGGACTGGCGCCGGCCAAGGTGCCGGTGGGCAAGAAACCCGAACGCTACAAGCTGGTGCAGGTGGGCACGGTGTTCTACAACCCGATGCGTATCCTGATCGGCTCGATTGCGATGGTCGATGAGGGCGACGCGCCCGGCATCACCAGCCCCGACTACGTGGCGCTGCGCGGACGTGAGGGTGTGGTGGACTCGCGCTGGTTCTACTACTGGTTGCGCTCCCCCGAGGGCGAACGCTGCATCGCTTCGCTCGCACGCGGGGCCGTGCGTGAAAGAATGCTCTTCAACCGATTGGCCGAGGGCGCGATCAAGCTGCCGCCCTATCCGGTGCAACAAGCCGCCAGCCAGGCACTTTCGGAGCTGCGCCCCATGCGGCAATCCATCGAGGCCCAATTGCGGGATATCGAATTGCTGCCAAGCCGGCTTTTGGCCAGGATATTCGAGTCTATTGAGGAGGCTCCCGATGCGCGACCTGTCAATTAACCAGCAGCACCACGCCACCTTCGAGGGTATCCGCCAGTTGGATGCGAACGGCCATGAGTACTGGTCCGCCCGCGACCTCGCGCCATTGCTGGAATACCAGGATTGGCGCAATTTTCTGCAGGTGGTGGACAAGGCGCGCGTCGCCTGCCAACAGTCGGGGCGCCCGGTCGACGACCATTTCGGTGACACCACCAAAATGGTCCCCATCGGCTCCGGCGCACAGCGCTCCATACCAGACGTCCAGCTCTCCCGGTACGCCTGTTATCTGATCGTGCAGAACGGTGACCCGGGCAAGCCGGTCATCGCCAACGGGCAGACCTATTTCGCGATGCAGACGCGGCGGCAGGAACTGGCCGACGACGCCAAATTCGCCCAACTCGGCGAAGACGACAAGCGCCTGTCCATCCGCAACGAATTGGCTACCCATAACAAACACCTGGCCGCGGCGGCGAAGGATGCGGGGGTCGAGACCCCCTTGGACTACGCCATCTTCCAGGATCATGGCTACAAGGGTCTGTATGGCGGCCTGGGCCACAAGGACATTCATGCACGCAAGGAGTTAAGCAAAAACCAGAAAATTCTTGATCACATGGGCAGCACCGAACTAGCCGCCAACCTGTTCCGGGCCACGCAAACCGAGGAGAAGCTGCGCCGGGATGAAGTGCGCGGCAAGGCGCAAGCCAATCGGACGCACTTCGAGGTCGGTGGCAAGGTACGCCAGACCATCCAGGAACTCGGCGGTACCATGCCCGAGAACCTCCCCAAGCCAGAAACCAGCATCCAGCAGATCGCGTCCGCCAAGAAAAAACTGGGGAAGAAAAAGCCATGACTATGGCGAAACAGCAACTCTTGGCCACTATCAACGCTGACTTGCGTCATCCCGCTGCTCGCCAAAAGGCTCCGCTCCCGTCGGTTTCATCATCCGGGACGGTTGGAGGGGCCAGCAACAACAAAACCCGCGTTATCGCCTCCACCCAATCCCTCTCGTCCTTCGTCAAATCCATCTGCGACATCATGCGGCGCTCCAATTGCGCCAGCGCCTTGCAATATGTGCCGGAGCTGACCTGGATTCTGTTCCTGCGCATCCTCGATGCTCAGGAGACCCGGGACCGCGAGGCAGCCGAGGCAGTAGGCAGACCCTTCTCCCCAGCCTTGCACCCACCCTATCGCTGGCAGGATTGGGCGGCACCTTATGAAGACAAGGCCAGGGCCTTCACCCCCGAGGGCAAGCCCGTCGGGTGGAAACGGGAGGAACTCAAGCTCAGGGCTGGCAACCTTCTCACCTTCATCAACGGCGAGTTGCTCCCCTACCTGCATGGCCTGGATATCCTCCAATCCGGGCCTAATGCTGGCCGGGGTAACCCCTATGCCAGCCCCAAGCAAAGGGTGATCGGGCGCATCATGACGGCGGTGGAACGGGTGCGCGTAGACTCGGAAACCAACCTGTGCGACATCCTTGATCGCGTCCAAGAGATCAGCATCGCGCACATCGACGATCAACATTTCTTCACCCTGTCCCAGGTATATGAGGATTTGCTCCTCAAAATGGGCGAGAAGAACTCGGATGGTGGCCAGTTCTTCACCCCCCGGGAGGTGGTGCGTGCCATGGTGGGCACCCTGGACCTGGAGCCCGGCGAGACCCTGTACGACCCCTGCTGTGGAACCGGTGGCTTTCTGGCCCAGAGCTACGAGTACCTGGCGCGCAAGCTGGGGGACTCGCCGGCCGCCACCGATCTGGAGCGGCTCAAGCACGACACCTTTTTTGGCCGCGAAAAGGAGAATCTGGTCTTTCCCATCGCCCTGGCCAACCTGGTGCTGCACGGTATCGACCAGCCCAATCTCTGGCACGGCAACACCCTCTCCGACGCCGAGACCTATGGCGGCCTCTTTGAGCGGGCGCCCGCCACCTTCGACGCCATCCTGACCAACCCACCCTTCGGCGGTAGGGAAGGCCAGGAGGCGCGTAAACACTTCAGCTTCCAGACCAACGCAACCCAGGTGCTGTTCCTGCAACACATTCTTTCCCGGCTTAAACTCGCCATGGATGGTCGTTCGGGCGGTCGTTGCGGGGTAGTGCTGGACGAAGGCCTGCTGTTTCGCACCAACGAGTCCGCCTTCGTCGAGACCAAACGCAAGCTGCTCGATGAATGCGATCTCTGGTGCATTGTCAGCCTGCCCGGCGGGGTCTTCTCCGCCGCGGGTGCCGGGGTCAAGACCAACCTGCTGTTCTTTACGAAGGGCCGCAAGACCGAGCATATCTGGTACTACGACCTCTCTCACGTCAAGGTGGGCAAGAAGACGCCCATGACCCTGGCGCATTTTGGTTGGGGGCCGCGCTTCGAGATACTGGAGAATGCCGCCCTACCCGCCACCCTGGTAGGCGAATGGCGGGAGGAGCAGGAGGGTGAAGCTTTCCCGACCTTTGCCCGCCTGCTGGCGCACCGTGGCACGCCGGCCGCGGATAGCGATTTCTCCTGGACCCTGGATTTTGCCGCCCGCCGCGCCAAGGCCCAAGCCGAGATGGCGCCGCTCCTGACCGAGGTGAGCCAACTTGGTAAAGAGGCCCTGGTCCTCAAGGAGCGTATCGCCAGACTCAAAAAGAGCGGGGTCAAGGATGCGGAACTCACCAGCTACCGCGACCTTCTCCTGACCACGGAGAGAAAAGCCCGCGATACCCAAGCGGCGGCGGATACCATCGATGCCGCCTGCTTCGATCTCAAGGCCGTGAACCCGTGCGTTCACCTGGAACGCGATATCCGCTCACCCCAGGAAATTCTGGAGGCCATCGCCGCAAGAGGGCGCGCGGTAGAGGCCGCCATCGACCGGTTGCGTGCCTTACTGGATAACCCTTCGATGCGGATATCCGAGGAAAAATCCGTTTAATATCCAGGGCTGACGGCACCATGTTTGACACGAAAGAAGAATTGCAAGCGCAAATTCGGCTGGGGGAGGACAGTCGTCTGGAATTGAAGGCCGCGACATTTCGTGGTGACAAAGTGACCGGGCCGCATCCCGATGGGTTGGCGGACGAATTGGCCGCCTTCGCGAACAGTTCCGGCGGGGTAATGGTTCTGGGTATCGATGAAAGGACGGGGAAACCCTCCGGGATGAGCATTCAGGAATTAACCGTCCGGGAACATTGGCTACTGGGCATTTGCAATGATCGGATCAAACCGCCGCCGCTGTGCCGGATCGAAAAATGGGCATTACCGGATGCCGTGGGGAATCCCGCTCCCGTCTTAAAGGTGGGCATTCCGGGCAGCCTGTACGTGCATGAAAGTCCCAATGGCCACTTCCATCGTATTGGCAGCAGCAAGCGCAAAATGTCCACGGAATACATTATCCGTCTGGGACAACAACGCAGCCAGACACGCCTGATCCGCTTCGACGAGCAGCCGGTGGTGCAGGCGCCCCTGGAGGCACTCTCCCCCGCTCTTTACGAGCGGTTCCGCACGGCGCGCACCCGGGACCAGGGATTGGATTTTCTCCAAAAGCTCGGACTGGTCGCACGGGACGACGAAGGCATCCCTCACCCCTCGGTCGCCGGCATCCTGATGGCCTGTCAGGAACCGCGCAGATGGCTGCCTAACGCCTTCGTGCAGGCGGTCGCCTATCGGGGGACATCGCCGGCCAGCGCGGACGGCGGCGCCCATTACCAGTTGGATGCACGGGATTTTGCGGGGCCTCTGGATGAGCAGATCAGCGAAGCCTGCCGGTTTGTTGCCCGCAACATAAAAGTAGCGGCGACCAAGGACCTGGGTCGCCGGGATATTCCCCAATATGATCTGACAGCGGTATTCGAGGCCCTGGTCAATGCCGTGGCGCATCGGGACTATGCGATTTATGGCTCAAAAGTCCGGCTCAGAATGTTTGCGGATCGGCTGGAAATATTCTCGCCGGGGGCCATCCCCAATACCCTGACGATCGAGAGCCTGCCGTATCGGCAGTCCGCCCGCAATGAAACCCTGACCAGCCTGCTGGCCCAATGCCCGGTGCCAGCCGATAGCGACTCGGTCAATACCGATCGACGCACCTTTATGGACAAGCGGGGCGAAGGCGTTCGCATCATCCTGGAAAACAGCGAGCGCTTATCGGGCAAAAGCCCCGAATACCGTTTAATCGACGATGCCGAACTGATGCTGACGCTCTTTGCCGCCGGTTAGGTTCCCTCGGCGGGAGGGTCCTTGATCAGCCCAATGTTAAACTATTCTTACCAAGCAAGAGGAGATTCAGGCAATGCCAACCGTGACGGCTTCCGACAAGGGCCAAGTGGTCATCCCGGCGGAGATTCGCCGCCGGCTGGGTATTGTTCCTGGCTGCCAGCTTGATTTCTCACTGGACGGCAACGCAATCCGCGCCGAGGTGCGGCGCCATTTTGCCCCTTCCAAAGCGGAAGATGGCTTTGGCATGTTGGTTTGCAAGCGCACAGGGGAGCGGCGGCTATCCGAGTTCGACGTAGCCCAGGCCATGCGGGAAGCGAGCGATGATCGCCCTTGATACCAATATCCTCGCCCACTTCTATGTGGACGACCCCAACGACCCCGAGGCGGCAAAACAACGGCCCATCGCCCACCGGTTGGTAGTGGATTCGCCACGGCTCTTCGTTCCCCTTACGGTCATCCTCGAATTGGAATGGGTACTACGCGCCTTTTACCAGTTCAGCGCTGACGACTTCATCCGGATCGTCCACCACCTGCTTGGCCTACCAAACGCGACTGTAGAGGAGTGGTCGCGCATCTCCGACGCCTTGGACCTCCACGCTCAGGGGCTGGACTTCGCTGATGCTTTGCACCTCCTGGCCAGCGCCCATTGCTCTGAATTCGCCACCTTCAATGATCGCCGCTTTGCCCGCCGTGCCAACCGGCTTGGGGTGCGGCCTGCCGTGACCGTGCCCACCGCGTGACTGTGGAGGTGGCAGTGTTTGCTGGCCCAATGCCCGGTGCCAGCCGATAGCGCAGGGGTCAATACCCATCGAAACATAAAAACCCTTCAGTGGACACGCGAGGGTGTTGGTGAGACGAGGACCGGACGAAGCCCCGGCCCTCGCACCCCCCTCTAGTGACCAGGCACAATCTCCACCTGCCCCTCCCCGGTCCAGCCGTGTTGCCGGGGCCGATACATGTCCTCCACGGTCGCGGCGGGGTGCAGGAAGCGGCCGGGGGTGACGGCGCGGACCCGGTAGGCCAGTTGGAAGCGCTCCGGGTCGCTGGCCTGACGATCGACAGCGGCGACGAAGCGCTCGGCGCGGAATTCCTGGTGGGCGCTAGTCTCCAGCAGCCCCGGCCAGGGGATGCCCTGGAGGTCGCCGGCGCGCAGCAGGCTGGGGTTTTCGATCTCAAAACCTGCGGGCAGGGGGTCATCGACCAGCAGGCGGGCCGCGCCGGCCTGGTCGGCGGTCACAGTAACTAGGACCACCAGGCGTTGGCCCTGGGTCAGCCTGTCGGGCTGGACCCGCTTGCCCTCCGGGTCATAGTAGGCGCGCTCGATGCGATAGCCCTGACCGCCAGCGGGGGGAGCCAGCCGGGGGATGCCGGACAGGGTGACCAGGACCTCAATGGGTTGCTTGCCACGATTGATGAGGGTCGCGGGGCCCGCCGCCAGCGCCTTGGCCGCGAAGCGCCGGAAGAGGGGGCCCTCGGAGGGTTGACCATTCAACTCCAGCCGGGGCTTGGCGGCGCCCTCCATCAAGGCCTGGGCCGCGAGCAGGAGCCAGGCCTGTTCCTGGGTGCTGAGACGCCCGTCCAGAGCCCCCAGCCGGTCGATGCGCGCCGCCAGGGCGACCAAATCAACAGCGCCGGTGCCACTCTCGGCGGCCAGGGCCAGGAGGGCGGCGGCATCACGCAGACTGGAGCCAAAGTCGAGCCGCCAGCCCAAATCCGCCTCGCCCTCGTTGAGCAGGGCCAGGGCCGAGGCAAAGGCGCGGTCGGCGCGGGGCTTGTCACCATAAAGCGCCAGGGCGGCGCCAAGCTGGGCCCGCGCCATGGGCGTAGCGAAGGCATCGAGCTTGGCCTCGGCGTAATAGCGCAGATCACCGATGACGGCGCGGGCGTTGCGGGCCAGGACGTAGAGGGCATAGGCCACATCCTCTCCGCCGGACTCTCCCCCGGTCTCGCCGCCCCCGCCCAGATCCCCGGCATAGGCCAGGCGGTTGCGCAGATTGTCCAGGGCCAATTGGAAGGCGACCTCGGGCACGGCGTGGCCTGCCTCCCGGGCGCGGGTGAGGAAGTCGGTAACATAGGCGTCCAGCCAGAGATCGTCGCCACCGGGCCCCCAGAGCCCAAAGCCGCCGTCCGACCCCTGATTACCGATGAGATCGGCGATGGCCTCCTTGATACGTGGCCCCGCCTCCCGCTCGCCACTCAGGCCGGCGGCCAGGGCGATCTGGTTCAGGTAGAGGAGCGGCAGGGCGCGGCTGGTAATCTGCTCGGCGCAGCCGAAGGGATAGCGATCCAGGGACTGGAGCAGACCCGGCAGGTCCAGCCGGCCGGCGCCGCTAGCGGAGAGTAACAGGGTGCCCGTGCCCGGTTGCAGGTCCTTGAAGAGGTCCTGGGAGAGCACCAGGCCCCGGCCACCGGGCTTGAGGGTCTCGACCCGGGTCTGGCGCAGGGGCGGACGATAGTCACGCACGGGCAGCCGTAGCGGCTTGACGATCTCCTGGCCATCCGGGTTCTTGAGTCGGACCCGCAGGCTGGCGTCGCCCACGGCCAGGGCGCGCACCGGCACCTCGCTACGGCCCCGGCCGCCCGCGCTCAGGTCCAGTTCCCGCCGGGCGGCCTGGGCATCCAGCTCGATCAGGCCACCTTCGGCCTCCAGCCCCAGTACGACTCGGCCAACCGGTCCGGAGACATGGGTCAGTTCGATCAGAACCCGCGAGCTGTCGCCCGGGGCCAGGAAGCGCGGCAGGCTGGCCTGGATGACGATGGGGTCGCGCATCAAGAGATCCTGGCCCCCGTGGCCGACCCCCGCCGCCGTCCAGGCCATGGCCATCAGCTTGATGGTGCCGTTGAAGTCGGACGGCGGAAAGCTGACCCGAGCCTTGCCCTGGGCGTCCAGCCGCAGGATGCCGGAGTGAAAGGCCACCAGGTCCTCGGTCGGTGGGGGACCTTGCAGGCGCACCAGGCCGCCATCGCCGCCGGAACGCACCACGCCCGGCGCGCCCTGCATCCGGTCGATGAGCTGGCCGTAGAGGTCACGGATCTCCATGCCCAGCCGCCGCTGGCCGAAATACCAGGCATCCGGGTCCGGCGCGGTAAAGTGGGTCAGATTGAGAATGCCCTCATCCACCGCCGCCAGGGTCATATAGGCCTCCTCGCCAGGTTTCAGATTGGGAACCGCAACCTCCAGATTCAGGGGTTGGCGCGGCGCCACCGGACCCAGGGGCGTGACCGCCACTTGCAGCTTGCGCTCCCCCGGGGCGACTCCGGCCCAGGCCAGGCCGATGGCCCGCCCCGGCATACGCTTGGCGGCCAGGTCCATGGGCCGGTAGAGGAGGGCGGTGACATAGGCCCCGGCTCCCCAGTCGGCGGTCACCGGGAGTTCGACGGTCAGGCCCTCCGCCGGCACCTGGACCTCCTGCATCGTCAGCAGCCGGTCGCCCAGGGCCAGCACCAAGGCGGTACCGGGGAAGCGGGCCTCGATGCGCGCCCGCGCCGTCTCCCCCACCTGGTAGCCCGGCTTATCGAGAGAGACCTTGAGCAGATCGGGAGTGTCGATGGCCTTGGGCGCCAGATACCAGCCCGCCTCGAAGGCCAGGCTGACGGGCACCGGTCCCGTCCCGCCCCCCTTCCCGGTCGGACCGGCCTTGGCCGCCGGGGCGGGCGCCACCGCCAGTTCATAGCCGCCCCAGGCCACCGGGGCCTCGATGCGCGCCGGAGCACCCGTGCCCAGATCCAGGTCGCCACTAGCCACGCGTTCGCGACGGCTCACCGGCTCGTAATCCCAGCGCCCGTCGGACTGAAACCACTGGAAGTGGGTCGTCACCCGCGACAGGGTCCAGCGCAAGCCCCGTTGAGCCAGGCGCTGGCCGTTGGGGGCGATGGCGATGACCTCGAAGGCGGCCTTGCCGCCCTCGTCCACCGCGCCTTCAAAGAGGGGCTTGAGGCCGAGTCGGGCCTGGGTATCCGCGATCGGCCGCTCCAGGGTGCGCTCCACCGGCCGGCCACCGCCCTCCAGGACCCGGACCTCGACCTTGGCGAGGTTGGGACGGCTCCCGGCGGGCAGGACCGGCAGCTCCAGGGGCAGGCTGGCCTGACCCGCGGCATCCGTCCGGGCGGCGGGCAGGGGCGCGCTCGCCGGCCGGGGCTCCTCGTCCGCCAGGCCGAAGCGATAGCCTGGCTGGCTGGCCAG
>JBASIS010000296.1:0-3469 GCA_049654905.1 Chromatiaceae bacterium | reverse complement strand
GGGTTATTCCGGGGGGTGGGGTAAACAAGGGGTCGCAGGGTTGCGAGGGAGCTTAGCTCCTACGATGCCACCGCCGAGGGGTCGCCCGCAGGGCCTAGATCCTCCCGCACCAAAACCAGCAGTTCCTTGGGCCCATGTACCCCATAGGCCAGGGTCTGTTCGATATCCGCCGACTTGGAAGGGCCGCTAATCAGCAGGGCATTGGGGGGCAGGCCCTGCCCCACCCAGTCCTCCTCCACCAGGAATTCATGAAAGGTTGAGCGGATGCAGCGGGCGTCCAGCACCACGATATGGATGGGTGGCACCAGCGACAGCAGCCGAGGCTCCTGGATGCTGGGCCAGAGGACCAGGGAGCCCGTCTCGGCAATGGCGCCGAGGCAGCCGGTCAGACCCGCATCCGTGTTGGCAAAGAGATCCTGTCGGCAGGTCTCCACCGGCTCGCGATGGGGAATCAGGCGAATGGCCTCGCCGTCAGGCCAACCCTGCTCCAATTCCTGGCCCAGCGCGGTCGCGGGGGCATAGCGCAGATTGCTGGCGTCCCTGGCGCGCAGCCAGGCGAACAGGCGGAGCGGCCAGTCCGCGCCGACCAGGACCACCTCGCCCCGCACCGCCTCCAGAGCCTCCCGGAAGCGGCTTAGCCGCTCCTGGGGGGACCAATCGAAGCGGCGCACCGGGTTTTCGGGCAGGGGGCGCGCGGCCGGGTGCCGGGCGCGCAAGCGAGACAGGATCGCGGTGCGGGGGTCACTCATGGCGGGAATCAGCACCCAGCAATAAGGGGGTCAGGGCCCGATGGCTCGGGTCGGATGGCAGCCGCCGGCAGGGGCCAGGCGGGAACAGGGTGCCGGGCCCGCGAGCATTAGCAGCCATTTCGCTTTCATTCACCCTGAAAGCCCTCCAGCCGTGCTAACTCATGGAGACTCCGGGGGGCAATGGCGGGCGCGGACCGGGTCCGGGTCCAGGGACCCAAGTGCTTAGGCACCAGCCAGCGCAGCCGGGTACCCAGACCCGTCAGACTTCGATAGAGGGTCGGGGAGGCGTTGACCCAGCGCCAGAGGGTCCAGATCAGCCGGTGCAGGGGCTTGCGGCGGCTGCCCCGACCTACCACCTGGGAGCCCTTGCGACCTCGCACCCCCTCGGCGCGCAATCTTCGCAGCAGGGCCGGCAGGGGGATGCGCACCGGGCAGACCTCGCCACAGGCGCCGCAGAGACTGGAGGCATCCGCCAATTCGCCCAGCCGATCGAGGCCCTGGAGTTGGGGTTCGAGGACGCTGCCAATGGGGCCGGGATAGACGGTGCCATAGGCATGGCCGCCCAGGCGGGAATAGACCGGGCAGTGATTCATGCAGGCGCCGCAGCGAATACACCGCAGGGTGGAACTCAGTTGGGGATCGCCATGGATGCGGGAACGGCCATTGTCCAGCAGGACCAGATGGACCTCGCGGGGACCGTCTAGCTCGCCTTCCCGCCGGGGGCCGCTGATCATATTGACGTAGGTGGTGATGGGTTGGCCGGTGGCGGAGCGGGTCAGCAGGGTCAGCAGGGGCGGTAATTGATCCAGGCGGGCGATAACTTTCTCGATGCCACAGACCGCGATATGCACCTGGGGCGCCGTGGTGCAGAGACGACCATTACCCTCGTTCTCGACCAGGCAGAGGGTGCCGGTCTCGGCGATGGCGAAATTGACCCCGGAGAGGCCGGCGATGGCCTGGCCAAAGTGTTCGCGCATGATGCGGCGGGCGATGGCGGTGAGGCCCTCGATATCCTCGGTATAGGGGTACTCGGGAAAGTGAGCGGCAAAGCGTTGGGCGATCTCCACCCGGTCCTTGTGGATCGCCGGGGCGATGATGTGAGAGGGCCTTTCGTCCCCCAACTGGAGGATGAACTCCCCCAGGTCCGTCTCCACGGCGCGGATGCCCTGGGCCTCCAGATAGTGGTTGAGGCCCATCTCCTCCGAGACCATGGACTTGCCCTTGATGACCAGGTCGGCCCCGTGCCGGCGCAGGATATCGCGGACCAGGGCATTGCCCTCCGCCACCGTCTCCGCCCAATGCACCTGGATGCCGTTGCGCTGGCAATTGCGCTCCAGTTCCTCCAGCAGATCCGGCAGATGGGCCAGGGCATGGCCGCGGATCAGCTTGCCGCGCCGACGCAGGACCGCCAGTTCATGTTCATCGGGGAAGGCCTTATGGCGCTTCAGCACCAGGCCATCCATGGTGCGCCGGATGTTGCGGCGCACACGCTCGTTGCCGAGGGCATGGCTGACCCGGACGGGAAACTCATGACTCATGGGTACGCTCCCACAGCAATTCGGCGATGTGCTGGACGCGGGGCCCCGCGTCCGGGAACCGGCGCGCCAGGGTGCCGCCCAAATTGAGCAGACAGCCGCAATCCTGGCTGACCATGACCTGGGCACCCGTGTCCGCGATGGCGTCGGCCTTGTCCGCCGCCATGGCCGCCGAGATCTCCGGCTGCTTGACGGCAAAGGTACCGCCGAAGCCACAGCATTCGTGGGCGTGATCGGGTTCCACTGACTCCAGGTGGGCCAGCCGCGACAGCAGGTCGGTCGCGGCGGCGGCCACCCCCAGCTCGCGGCGCGCCGAGCAGGAATGGTGCAGCACGACCTTGAGGGACTCGCCCCGGTCGACCGGCCGCCAATCCAGCACCCGCGCCAGGAAATCCGTCAGCTCATAAACCCGCGCCGCCAGCCGCTCGGCGCGCGCCTGGTCCAGGGTGCCCGCGAGCAGCTTGGGGTACTGGACCTTCAGCATGCCGGCGCAGGAGGCGGAAGGCACCACCACCGGAATATCGCGGCTCAAGGCATCGAGTTGACAGCGCGCCACCGCCCGGGCCTCGGCGTCGTAACCCGAGTTGTAGGCCGGTTGGCCGCAACAGGTCTGGCCTTGGGGATAGATGACTTCAATGCCCTCCCGCCGGAGCAGCCGCATGGCCGCCAGGCCGGCCTGGGGCATGACCAGGTCGATCAGGCAGGTGCCAAAGAAGTAAACGCTGTCAGGTTTGGGCATGGGGTTGAAAAGCGCGCTTGTTGGCAACCGTGAATAGGATTGGAATATAGCATAGCCCGATGCCCACCCGTCCCTGCCGCGAGCCGCCCCCATGCCTGATCGCCCCGCCCCGTCCGACCGTCCCCCCCTCGCCGTCCTGGCCTCCTTTTCCGGGAGCGGCGGGGTGGAGCGCATGCTGGTCAATCTGCTGCGCGGCTTCGTGGCGGCGGGCCGGCGGGTCGATCTGCTGCTGATTCGCGATCAGAGCCCCCATCTGCGCGATCTGCCGGCGGAGATCAATCGCCTACCGCTCGGCACCGACCATAGCCTGCTGGCCATTCCGGCCCTGGCGCGCTATCTGCGGCGACAACGGCCCCCGGCGCTGCTGGTGGTCAAGGAGCGGGCAGGGCGGGCGGCGGTGCTGGCGCGGGGGCTGGCGGGTACCGACACCCGCCTGGTGCTGCGGC
>JBASIS010000295.1:0-22876 GCA_049654905.1 Chromatiaceae bacterium | reverse complement strand
CGGGACCAGGGCCAGGCCCGCGGCCAGGGCGGTCATGAGGATGGGCGCCAGCCGCTCCATGGCCCCCCGCCGGACCGCCTCCCGAAAATCGACCACGCCCTCTTCCTCGATCAGGTGACGAATGTGGGCGATCAACATGACGCCGTTGCGCGCGGCGATCCCGAAGAGGGTGATGAATCCCACCAGGGAGGCCACCGACACGACCCCACCGGCGGCAAAGACGCCCGCCACCCCACCAATGAGCGCCAAGGGGAGGTTGAGCATCACCAGGGCGGCATCACGACCGGATTTAAAGGCGACATAGAGGAGCAGGAAGATCCCGATCACCACGCCGATGCCCAGGATCAGGAGGGTCCGGGTCGCCTGTGCCGCGCTTTCAAACTGGCCGCCATACTCGACGCGGTAGCCGGCGGGCAGCGGGACAGCGTCCGCGACGGCCCCGCGGATTTCCTCCACCAGGCTATGCAGATCCCGCCCCGCCGCGTTGGCGGAAACCACGATCTTCCGTTGGACATTCTCGCGGCTGACGGTATTAGGCCCCCGATCGCGGCGCACGTCCGCCAGGGCATGCAACGGCAGGCGCGCCCCCGAGGGCGTGGTCACCAGGGTCTCGCGTACCCGCTGGATGTCCTCGCGGGCCTCGTCCTCATAGCGCAGGACCAGGTCAAAACTGGTCTGCCCCTCCAGTACCTTCGACAGAACCCGCCCATGGAAGGCCGTCTCGATGGTCGTAGCGACGTCACGCACCCGCAGCCCATGGCGCGCAATCGCCTCGCGGCGGATCGCAATGGTCACGAAGGGGATGTCCGCCTGCTGCTCGACCATGAGATCCACCACGCCGGGGATCTCGGCCATCCGCGACTCGATGGCCTTGGCGATGCGGCGCAGCTCATAGAGGTCATCGCCAAAGACCTTCACCGCGATACTGGCGCGGGTACCCGAGAGCATGTGATCCACCCGGTGGGAGATGGGTTGGCCGATGGTGACGTTCATGCCGGGAATCCCCGTCACGCGCGCGCGCAACTCGGCCAGGATGGCCTCCATATCCCGACCGGTATCCCTCAGGGTCACCTCGATTTCCGTGCCGTTGACCTCCATGCTGTGCTCGGCCAGATCGGAGCGGCCCGTCCGCCGGGCCGTGCCAAGGACCTCCGGCTGGGCCAGCAGGGCGTCCTCGAGTTGCGCCGCCAGGGCATCGGACTGCTCCAGGGAGGTCCCCGGCGGGGTGTTGGCGAGCAGGGTGAGACTGCCCTCGTTAAAGGGCGGCAGAAAGGCCCGGCCGGCCTGGCTCAGGGCCACCAGGGCCAGGGCGACCAGCACCAGGGAAGTCGCGGCCACGGGACGCCAATGGGACAGGGTGCGCGCCAGCAGGGGGGCATAGAGCCGTTTGAGCCAGCCCACCAGCCGGGGCTCTTGTCCCGCCCGTACCGCGTGGGTGCGGGGCAAGAGGTAGGAGCAGAGGACGGGGGTCAGGGTAATGGCGATCAGGAGGGAGGCGGCGAGTGCCACCACATAGGCCAGACCCAGGGGCTGCAAGAGGCGCCCCTCCACCCCGGACAGGAAAAAGAGCGGCAGAAACACCAGGATGATGATGAGGGTGGCAAAAACGATGGAGGATTGAATCTCCAGGGTGGCCGCGAAGACCACCCGCATCACCCCCCGCCGCTCCTGGGGCGCGCGCGCCGCATCCTCGCGCAGGCGCCGGGCAATGTTCTCCACATCGATAATGGCATCGTCCACCAGGGCGCCGACGGCTATGGCCATGCCACCGAGCGTCATGGTGTTGATGCTGGCCCCCAAGGCATCCAGGACCAGGACGGCGGCCAGCAGGGACAAGGGGATAGCCAGGACCGTGATGGCGGTGGCCGCGGCACTTCCCAGGAAGGCGAAGACGATCACCAGGACCATGAGGGCGCCGTCGCGCAGGGCCACCCGCACATGGGTGACCGCCGCCTGGATGAAATCCGCCTGGCGGAAGAGCCCCGTTTCGATCAGCATGCCCGCCGGTAGGCCCGCCTGAAGCTCGGTCATGCGGGCGTCGAGGCGCTCGGTCAGGGCCAGGGTGTTGGCCCCGGGCTGCTTCTGAATGGCGAGCACCACCGCCGGGTGGCCGTTGGCCGCGGCCGTGCCGCGGGTGATGGCGGGACCAATGCGCACCCGCGCGAGGTCGGCGATGCGGACCGGCACGCCATCGCGCAGATCCACGACCGTCGCGGCAATATCGTTCGGGCTCTGTACCCGTCCCAGGCCATTGATCAAGTACTCCTGCCCGTTCTCGACCAGAAAACCGGCGGAGGTATTCTCATTGGTCTCGCTCAGGGCCGCGCTGACCTGATCGAGGCCCATGCGATAGTTGGCCAGCTTCACCGGATCGACCAGCACCTGATACTGGCGGGTCTCGCCACCCGTGATGACCACCTGCGCCACCCCGGGAACGGCCAGCAGTTGCCGGCGCAGGTTCCCGTCCGCGACCGTCTTGAGGGTCATGAGGTCATAAGGTGCACCCCCCTCGGCGCGCAGGGCGATGAACATCACCTCGCCCATGATGGAGGTCACCGGGGCCAGGACCGGCGCCGGTATATCGGGGGGTAGGGCGGCGCGGGCGGTCTGAAGATGCTCCGCCACGACCTGGCGCGCCCGGGGGATATCGGTCCCCCAATCAAACTCCACCCAGACCATGGCCGTGCCGATACCCGTCGAGGAGCGGATGCGGCGCACCCCGGCGGCCCCGTTAAGGGCGGCCTCAATGGGTAGGGTGACCAGGGTCTCCATCTCGGTGGGCGCCAGCCCCGGGGCCTCCGCCAGTACCGTGACCGTGGGCGCGGTGAGGTCGGGAAACACATCCACCGGCATGGTCAGGGCGCGTTCAAGGCCGTAACCCAGGAGCAGCAGGGCGGCCGCGAGCACGAAGAGTCGGTCTTTCAGGGACCAGCGCAGGAGAGCGGCAATCATGATGGGCTCTCAGTGGGCATGGCCATGACCAGCCTCGGCGGGGGCCCCGGCGGCCAGATGCACCCGATAGGCGCCACGACTCACCACCCGCTCCCCCGGGGCCAGGCCCTCGGTTATGGCCACGTAATCGCCATCGCGCAGCCCGGTGCGCACCAGCCGGCGCGCGAAGCGCTCACCGCCGGTTTGCACATAGACGACATCACCCCCCGCATCGTTGATCAGGGCACCGGCCGGCACGGCCAGGGCCTCCTCCTCCTCGCCGGTGAAGACCCGGGCGTTGACCGCCTGACCGACCCGCAGCCGGGCATCCGGTCGCGGAAACTCGAAGATGACGGGTACGGTGCGGCTCTGGGCATCCACCAGGGCCCCGAAGGCCACCAGTCGCGCCCCCTGGTCCGTGGAGACCTCGAAGGCCGTAGCGAACCCCGGCACCTGGAACCAGGCACCCTGGGGCTGGCGAATGGCGCCGATGTCCGCCTCGGCGACCCGGGCCTCAAGCCAGAACCGCTCGGGGTTCACGAAATGAAAGAGGCGGTCACCCTCCGCCACGAAGCCACCCGGGGCAACCTGGACCTGGGCCACCAGGCCGGTGATGGGTGCCCGCACCGGCACCCCCGCCGCCTCACCCTCCGAAGTCCGGGTGACCTGCGCCAGGCGCTTATTAGCGGCCGCGAGTTCCGCCTCCGCGACCTCCTCGGCACTGCGAGCCTGGAGCACCTCCCGATTGGGGACGGAACGCTGTTGCCAGAGGGCATCCAGGCGCTCGCGCTCCTGACGGGCCAGATCCCGGGCCGAAGCCGCCCGCATGACGCTCAACTCCAGGCCCGCCACATCGGTGTCCCCCCCGAGCTGGGGCACCAGATAGGCCAGGACCTGGCCCTCCTCCACCGGCATCCCCGTGTAGGGAAAGCCTCCGGGCGCGGGCCTCAGATGGCCGTCGATCGGGGATGTGACCTGGGCCTCGCCATCCGCGCTCGGCCGTAGCAGACCCGTGGCGGGGACGGACCCGCGCAGCCGGCGCGGCGTGGCGACCGCGGTGGCAAAGTCCGACCGCCATTGCTGCTCCTTGAGAAGGACCACGCCGCCGTCCTCCGCAACGCCCTCGCCCGCCGCGTGCTCGGCGGCCAGGTGGTTGGGATAAACGGGAAGCTTGCCCAGGTCGTGCGTATCCTGAAGCTCCGAACTCGCGAGGCTGATGCGCACCCGCCGCTCACCCGCCGCCGCTGGGGACACCGCTACCCGGAATAGCCCAGGGCGGGAGGGGGACGGGGCGATGAAGGTCTCGTCCGGGGCGTCGCCGTCCGCGAGGGTCACCCGGACCTCGCCCACCTCGATGGGCTTGAAATCCGCGAGGCGGGTCAGATGCACCAGAAACTCGGCGGTTTCACCCACCACCAGGGGCGGCAGTTCCGCAAAGAGCTCCGTCCGATCGCTGAAGAGAGTCACCGCCAGGGGTTCCAGATGCCCCTCCTCGTCATGATCGGTGGCATGGGGATGGACGCCCCCCAGGATGCCGATCACCCAATCCTGCAGGCGATGCCAGCTCTCATCCTGGGCGGGCGCCTGTTCATGTTTATGCCCCGCGTGATCCGGGGGCGCGGGGGTCGCGGCTTCACCCCCGAAGGCGGGTTGTACCAGGGCCATCAAGGCCCCGGCGACGATCAAGGACCTTAAGGTCGCGCAGGCTTTAGGAGTGTCGGTCATGGCTGACATGCTGGGTGGCGATGGCTTCATTTGCAAGTTATGACCGACGGGATCGCCCGCCCCTCGCTCGTTGCTGGCATCCCTAGCTGCTCGAAGGCGAATCAAGGGGTAAGATACGCAGGCCTTCAGCCGCTTCCCGCCAGGTATCGTCATGCTCTTCAGCTCCCTCAACTTTTTTTTCCTCTTTCTGCCAGTCACCCTGATGGGCTTTTTCATCTTGGGACGCCGGGATGAGCACTGGGCGGCCTCCTGGCTGCTGCTGGCCTCCCTGGCCTTTTACGTCTCCTGGAATCTTGCCTACCTGCCCATCCTGGCGATCTCGATCGCCGGCAATTACCTGGCTTACCGAGGAATCCTCCAAGCGGCGGAGGCGCGCAAAAAGGCCTGGCTGATCCTCGCCGTCACCGGCAATCTGCTGCTGCTGGGCTATTTTAAATACGCCAATTTCTTCATCCAGTCCGTCAACGACCTCACCGGGGCCGGTATCCACCCGTTGGACGTGCTCCTGCCCATCGGCATCTCCTTTTTCACCTTCACCCAGATCGCCTTCCTGGTTGATGCCCGCCATGGCCGGGCGGCGGACGTCGGTCTTTGGCGCTATGCCCTCTTCGCCTCCTACTTCCCCTACATCATCGCGGGACCGGTGCTCAATCACAAGGACATGCTACCCCAGTTCGCCGACCGCCAGAACTATGCCTTCAGCGCCGAAAACCTGGCGGTGGGCCTCAGCCTGTTCACGTTCGGCCTGGCCAAGAAGGTCCTGATCGCCGACAACCTGGTACCGGTGGTTGATGCCGGCCTAGGCGCCGATGACCCCCAGCTCCTGGCCGCCTGGATCGGCATCCTGGCCTACAGCTTCCAGGTCTATTTCGATTTCTCCGGTTACTCCGACATGGCCATCGGCGTGTCACGCATGCTGGGCTTCCAGATCCCTTTCAACTTCGACTCGCCCTACAAGGCCGCCAACGTCAGCGAGTTCTGGACCCGCTGGCACATCTCCCTGTCACGGTTCCTGCGCAACTATCTCTACATCCCCCTGGGTGGTAACCGCCACGGCCAGTTCAATCGTTACCGCAACCTCATGTTGACCATGCTGCTGGGTGGGCTCTGGCATGGGTCCAACTGGACCTTCGTCATCTGGGGCGGCCTGCACGGCCTCTACCTCTGCGTGCAGCATGGCTGGCAGACCTGGCGTGGCGAGGGGCGGCCGGCGCCGACCCGGGCGGTCAGGTTCTTCAGCCAGGTCCTGACCTTCCTGGCCGTACTGGTGACCTGGGTCTTCTTCCGCTCCCCTGACCTGGGGTCCGCCCTGGAGGTCCTCCGGGGCTTGATCGGGCTGAACGGCCTGGCGGTCAATCCGGCTATCGGTCCCGGAGAGCTGGCCATGGTCGCCGTCGGCGCCTTCATCGCCTTCCTCATGCCTAATACCAATCAGATTGTCCTGTATGTCGGTAACCGCTTCCCCCAGGCCCTGGCGGCCTTCTGCCTCATCCGCCCCCAATGGCGGCCCAATCTGGGCTGGGCCCTGGCGGTGGGCATGCTGCTGGTGATCGGCATACTCAATATGGATAAGACCGCCGACTTCATCTATGCCCAGTTCTGATCCCGTCCACCTGTCGCGCCCTTCAGCCCCAGCCCAGGAAAACGCAACGACCATGGCCACTTACCCTCGCTACCTCGCCTACCTCGGCCTGACCGTCCTCGGCCTGCTGGGGTTGGTGGTGACCATCAACTACCAGGTGGACCCCTACCTGATTCACCAATGGGACTCCCCCCTCCTGCAGCGACTGACCATAGCCCAGCAGAAGATCGTCCCCTGGGGCAAGACCTACGCCGCCTACCGCTACCAGCCGGACATCGTCTTCATTGGCAGCTCCCGCACCGAAATCGGCCTGCCCACGGCACTGCCTCAGTTAGCCGATCAGCGGGTGCTGAACCTGGCCATCAGTGGCGCCTCGCTAAAGGACGCCATGAGGATGCTGCGCCACACCAGCTACTCGCATCGGCCGAAGGTGGTGGTCTGGGGCCTGGACTTCGGCTGGCTCTTCGGCCTCAAGGGCGGCAACAGCGATTTCGACGAGGCGCTCATCGCTACCTCCGACTTCTATCCCGTCAAGCGTTTCCTGCTCAATCTCAAGCGCGCCGCCTCCTGGACCCAGACGGTGGAGACCTGGAAGATCCTCCTCGGCATCAATGAGCAACAATGCCTGCCGATCCTGGCCAGCCGTGGCCACAAATCCAACGAGTGCCTCAAGATCATCATGGCGGACGAAGGGGGTACGGCCTTCGCCTTCGACAAGATCATGACCAAGGGCGACCCCTCGGACGTCCCCCAGGACACCGCCGGGACCCTGGCCGCCCTGGACCAGCTCACCCAGGACTATTGCCGGCAGGGGGTCGCCTTCCGCTTCTTTCTCAGCCCGGTCCACGCCTTGGCGGAACTGTCCTACTGGCAGGACGTCCTGCCGGCTCACGAGCAATGGAAGCGCGATCTGGCCAAGATCTTCGACCAGCGTCGCCAGGAGGGCTGCGACATTCGCTTCCGGGACTTCACCGGCTTCAACCGCATCACCACCGAACCCGTGCCCCAGGTCACGGGCAAGGATGAGATGCGCTACTACTGGGAGTATTCCCACTACTCCGCCGAGGCGGGCAAGGAGATCCTGGAGACCCTGCTGCCCGCCCGCCCGCCGCCCAGCGATACGGGTTTCGGCGTCGATCTGACCGGGGCGACCATCGAACAGCATTTGAACGATTTTCGCCGCCAGCGCGCGGAATACTGCGCCAGCCATCCCTGGGAGACGCGCAACCTGCCCGCCTGTCGGCGCGGCACGGCCGAGGGCCCCTCTTCAGATGGGACTAACGCAGACCCCGGTAGCAAGGGGCAGGGGTAAGCACCCAGGCGAGGTCGGGGATAGGGCGTCACGCACACCCCCCGATCGCCGAGCAAGGCGTGACGTGACGTGACCGTTCAGACCCTCCGGCTGCAGGGGTTGGGTTCGATAGCTCAACCCACTGTTTCTCTTGCTCCCTCCCCCCTTGCGGGGGAGGGTTGGGGAGAGGGGTCTGAAGTGTTAGGGCGTGACTATCTTGCCGGACTAGGCCTGGCCAATGGCCTACCCGAGGGCGTCGCAGTCGCCGCCCGGGTCCCCGATCACGGGCTCGGTCCCTGCCGGCGCACGAACCGGGCGATGAAGGTCTCAATCTCCACCGTCAGTTCGGCGCGCGCCGTCAGTCCCTGAATCCAGCGTTCCGGGATCGCCGCGTAGCCCAGAGCCGCGCCCAGGATGGCTCCCAACACGGCGCCCCGATGGCAATTGTCACCGCCGACATTGGTATTGGCCACCAGTGCCGTCTCGAAATCATCGGCGTAGCGGGCCGCCAGATAGAGGACGGCCGGGAACGACTGATCGATGTAACAGACCGGGCTCAGCAGGACCCCGATGACGTCCAGATCCCCCAATCGGTTGCGCTGGACCTTTTCCAGGAGGTCCCCCAACCGAAAGCCCAGCCCCTGGGCCAGGGTGCGGGCCAGCGGCGCCACCGGGGCGGATGGTTCACGCAACAGGCTCACCAGCAAGTCGCCCAAGGCCAGGGCATAACGTTCGAGGGTCTGGGAACGGTGGGTCAGGCGCAGATGGGTCAGGAGGGCGGTATGCACCGCCGCCGGATCGGCGCCCGCCAACCAGGTGGCAAAAATCACCGGTGGCAACCCCACCAGGCCACCGATCGAGGCGGTATCGTGCCCTTCCGCGCCGGCGCAGCGCTCCGGTGGCAGGCCCCGGGCGAAATTCGCGAAGAACTCCCGGTGGTAGGACTCGGCGTAGAGGTCATTGTGACTATCCGGGGCCGTCATGAATGCCAGATAGTCGCGCAAAAAGGCCGCCGGGTCATAGCGGCCAGCGGCATTCAGGGTCCGCAACAGCACCCGGACACAGAGCAGATTCAGGGTGTTGTCACCCGGTCGCAGCCCCTGGTGGTAATGGACATGGGGTTGGCCCCAGTACGACTTCTTGCCCTTGAGAATGACGCCGCCGACCACCTCGCCCTCCTGGGAGCCACGTCCCGCGCGACCGGTACTGGCCAGGGGCATGATGGAGTTGGGATGGCGCGCCTTGGGGCACTGATAGTCGCGGATGGTCCCGAAATCCCGCCGCAAGGCGGCGATGTCGTAATACCAATGGACCGGCATCGCCAGCGCATCGCCCACGAACAAGCCCCACAAGGCTCCGCGCAGGCGGTCTTCGGGTGTCAGTCCTGGGCGTCCAGATACAACCACTGGCCATCCTCACGGGTGAATCGGCTGATCTCGCGCAGCCGGTAGGCCCGGCCGGCGATTTTGTAGCGGGCGACAAACTCCACGGTGCCCTGGGTGTCATCAGGACCACCTGCCGCCGCGCGGATGACTTTCAAGCCCAGCCAAGGCACCGATTCCGTCTCGAGATCAAGTTGGGCGGGGCGGGTGGACGGGTGCCAAGTCCGCAGCACATAGTCGGAGCGCTTCCGGACATAGGCCATGTAGCGCGAGCGCATCAGGGCCTCGGCCGTGGGCGGCAACTGGCCAGCATCCAGATAACGCCCACAGCAGTCGGCATAGGCATGAGGGGCGCCACAAGGACAGGCATCCAGGGGCGGTTTACGCGAACGCATGAAAAACACCATAGATGTACCCAGTTAGCGGTACTGCCACCCTTCCCACGGCGCCCCGGACCTACGAGATGCCGTCGCGGGCAGCTCATGGCAGGATCTCAGTAATCCTCGGGCAGGAGAACCGTGGTGGCGGAGCGGTCGGCCTCGGTGATGATCCACACCTTGAAGCCATCGTCGAACTGGTAGGCGCTCAACAGCCGGTCCCCATCCCGGAGGGCCTGGTTGTTGGCCTGAATATCCTCCTTGTCCAGGTCGCCCCAGTCACCCAGGGCGTGGCGATTGAGCATGGTCTGGACGATGTGCAGTTGCCCGCGCTTATCCAGGGCCAATTGCGCGGTCCGGGTCATGACGACCTGGCCAAGTTCAAACAGGGGCTCGGTCATACGAGGCACTCCCGTGTGGTGGTAGAGCGTGGGTCAGGCCACGGTCGCCTGGCGATCAGCCCAGGATTCCTCGCGTTTCAGGGCCACGCCATGAGACATCGCCTGGGCGGGTTCGGTTGCTGGCGAGTTTAGGGGCTGAAGGGGTAATGGGGCAAGGTGAAGCCCTCACCCCCAGCAATTCTCATTTTGGCTCCCGCACTCCCGTCTTTTTGGAGTATCAGGGCAGCATCGCGCAAGCGCAGGGGAACGCAGGGGGCCTGACGCGCCCCCCACCGCCCTCACCGCCCCTCCCCGCTACTATTTTCCCCGCCCAGCCCAGCCCGCTCCCCCACCCCGACCGGATCCGGGGAGGGTGGTCCCCGGCCGGACGACCTGCCGATATGGTTGTTAATCACCTCGCCGCCCGCGATCAAACGGGACATTTGCGCGCTGAAAGGAGTTTATCGGGCGCGTTCACGGGCCCCAGGCAGGTGACAACCGCCACAGTGGGCGTCGGTCATGCATCGGGACCCGGCATCGAAAATGTCCAAATTACCAAACAAAGCCAAATCATCCATCCCGCCGGTAGACTGAAAGATCAGAATTAACGGTGAGTTATCCTTCTTACCACCCGACCGGCACCGGCAAGGTCCTGCGCAGTCATAGCCCAAGGCAGGTCACGACCAGGTTCCGGACCTGGCTACGAGCGCGGTGTTCCCAAAGAAAGATGCCCTGCCAGGTCCCCAGGGCCAATCTGCCGTGGCTGATGGGCACCATGAGGCCCGTATCGGTCAAGACACTGCGAATATGCGCGGACATGTCATCGGGTCCTTCCTGGTCATGCTCATAGCGGGGGTCGCCATCGGGAATATGGCGGGTGAAATGGCCCTCCATATCCCGCAGGACCAGGGGATCGGCATTCTCAGTGATGACCAAGGACGCGCTGGTATGCTGACAGAAGACCTGGCACAACCCGGTTTGCACACCTGAATCCCGCAGAATGTTCGCCACTTGGCCAGTGATGGCGAGGGGACCGCGACCGCGGGTGGAGATGGCGAAACTGGCTTGATGAAGCTTCATGGTGCTGATGGCTTGAAAACGGCGTGGGGCAAAGTTGTACCACGTCCGCAAGTCGAGGGAGAAGACCAACGCAAAGGCCCTCGTCCCGATTTTCCGGGTGAGGGCCTGGCGGCGAGAGTCCATCAGAACTGGACAGTGACCTTGGCGCCTATCACCAGGGCGTTGTCGATATCGCCCGTGCCGGCGGGGCGGATGATGTACTGGAGGTCCGGCTGGATGCCGATGCCATAGCCGAGGAGGAAGAGGTGGTTCAGCTCGACAACCGCCTCGTAGTCCTTCTCCGCTAGCCCAGCGGCCTGGAGGCCGTCGTTGTACTGGCTGGCGTACCAGCCGGCGGTGATGCCAAGGCCGGTCTGGTCCAGGGGCCGGGCCTGGAAGAGACCCTGGTACACCAGTCCGGCATTGAAATAATTCGACATCTTATTGACCTGGTCCGTCAGGCTGAAGACCAGGGAGCCAAAGGCGGACAGGTTGCGGCTGCTCCCCGGGGCCTCGCGATAAAGCATCTGTTCCGCCAGCAGCCAGAGCATCCCATTGCCCTGGACCTTGGCCCCGACGGGGCTGGCCAGGTCCTCGAATTCCCCGGTCAGATAAAAACCGCCCAGCTTATAGACCACCGGCAGGGCCTCGCTGGCGTCGCGGTTGAGGTGATAGTGGACCTCCCCGGCCAGGGTGACGCCATTGTCGCCCAGGCCCCAGTCCGTGCCGTTGGGGTTCTGGCTGGGACGCAGGAAGTCGCCGTCCTTAAGTTCGGGATCGCCGTCGTAAATAGCCGCCTGCAGGGTCCAGTCCCGCGCCGGGGTGTCGTAGCGGGCCCGGGCGCCCCAGGTGGCGACCGGGTAGGCAGTGAAGGTGAAGGGGTTTTGCAGGAAGACCGCCTTGGGGCTGCCGCAGAAGGAGTTGTTCACGAACTGACAATAAAGGGGCGAACGCAGAAAGTCATCGTTGGCGACCAGGCGCCCATAGGCCAGATCCAGCCGCTCGTCCAGCAGGCGGGTGGTGAACTGGACATTGACGACCTTGAAGTTTTCGGTGCCATAGACCTCCTGGGCGGTGAAGGTGTTGCCACCCGCGGAGGGCGCGATGAAACGCTGGGAGACGCTGGTGCCATCCCGTTTCGACAGCTTCACCAGCAGGCTGGTGTTGGGGATACCGATGAGCCGTGCCAGATCCAGGTCGAAATCCAGGCCGATGTTGTCGGCATAGGTGCCGCCCAGGATCTCGCCGCCGGCAACATTGGCCAGGGGTTCAGCCGTGTAGTGGAGCTGGATATCCAGGCCCTGGGCCTGCCAGCGATCCCGGGTGCCGCCCCAGTTGCCGCTCAGATAATCCTGGCTGGGATAGTCAGTGGCGCTGGCGACGGGTGCCATGAGGGCGAGGGTCAGGGGGACGAGGACGGGTCCAACCCGGCGCGCGGGGCGGCGGCTCCCCGGGGCCTGGCGGGCGGTCAAGGCGTGTGGCGTCATGGCGATATCCGAAGCGCGTTCAGGGGTTGACGATATCCTTGAGGACCGGGTCGTTGGCATAGGCCTCCCGGACGTTCTCCAGGGTCACGATCCGCGGGACCAGGAGGTAGGCCGGCACCACCTTGACCCCGTTGTAGTAGCTGTGGGTGTCATTCACCTCGGGCGCCCTGCCCTGCTGGAGATCCGTGACCATGAGAATGGCGTGCCGCACCAGGGCGGTGGTGTCCTTATTGATGGTGGAGTATTGCTCCCCCCGCAGAATGGACTTGACCGACTCGACCTCGGAATCCTGGCCCGTGACCACCGGAAGCTGCTTGCCGGCCGCCTTGGCGGCGGTCAGGGCGGCCCGCGCCAGGGTGTCGTTGGGCGCCAGAATGCCCTGCAGGTCACGGGTGGGATAGGTGCCCGCGAGAATGGTGTCCATGCGCTTCTGGGCGTTCTCGGCCTTCCAGCCCTGGGTGGCGGCCTGGGCGAAGGTGATCTGGCCCGACCGCACGATCAGGGTCCCATCCGCAATCCGGGGCTTGAGCACGCTCATGGCGCCGTCGAAAAAGACCTGGCTGTTGGCATCATCCGGGGAACCCGCGATCAGCTCGATATTCCAGGGGCCGGGGCCCTTGCGCTTCGCCAGGCCTTCCAGCAGGGCCTGGCCCTGCAGTTCGCCGACCTTGAAGTTGTCGTAGGCCAGGTAATAGTCCACCGCCGCGGTGTTCCGCAGCAGGCGATCGTAGGCGATGACGGTGGCGCCGGCCTGCTTGGCCTCCGTGAGTTGGGCGCCGAGCTGGGAGCCGTCGATGGCGCCGACGATGAGGACCCGGGCGCCCTTGGTGGCCATGGTCTGGATCTGATTTTCCTGCTCCGGGACACCGCCGTTGGCGAACTGGACATCGAACTTGAAGCCCGCCGCCTGGAGATCGTTCTGGAACAGGGATTGGGCCAATACCCAGTTTTCCGAGGTCTTCTGCGGCAGGGCCACCCCTATGAGAGCATTCGGAGCGAAGCCCGGCCCTGGACCCGCCGCCTGGCCCGCCGGTGCCATGACGGACGGGCGGCCAACCGGGGCCGGGGTGTCGTTCGGACGCCCGCCACCCCCGGGCAACAGCGCCAGCACCAGCGCTATCCCCAGGCCCAGGAGGACCACAAGCCCCAGCGCCCGCTTCAGGGAGTGGGGCCGAGCCACCGGCGGGGAGGCGGAACCTGCCGCGATGGCGGCCGGGACCGGCCCCGCGGCCGCCGGGCGGGGGAACAGCAGGCCGAGGAGGGACGGCCGGCCCTGAGTCTTGTTATAGACATCGAAGGCCACCGCCAGCAGCAGCACCAGCCCCTTGATGATCTGGGTCATGTCGGCGCCGACGCCCAGGAGTTGCAGGCCATTATTGAGCACTGCCATGACCAGGCCGCCGATCACCGAGCCGATGACGGTGCCCACCCCACCGGAGACCGCCGCGCCACCAATGAAAACCGCCGAGATGGCGTCGAGCTCCCAGTTGACTCCGTCGAAGGGGCCGGAGGCGGTGGCGCGACCGACGAACATGAGCCCTGCCAGGGCAGCCAGCATCGACATGTTCATCATTACCAGGAAGTTGACGCGCCGGGTGTTGACCCCCGAGAGTTGCGCGGCCTGGATGTTGCCGCCCACGGCGTACACCTGGCGGCCGAGAATGGTGCGTTCGGCGATAAAGCTGTAGAGGAGCACCAGGCTGACCAGGATCAGACCCGGCACCGGAAAGGAAGTCCCCGGCCGGCCACTGGCGAAGAGGTAGGTCAGATAGGCGATCACGGCGCCGAGCAACAGCAGGCGGACGACCATGGCCGCCGGGGGTGACAGGTCGCCGCCGAGGCGTCGGGTCAGCCGCCTGGCGCGCAGGGTGCCCAGCACCAGCCAGAGGATGGCGACCAGACCCAGCAACAGGGTCGGGTTGTTGAAACCTGGACCGAAGAGGGGGCCGATCTCGGGCAAGTAGCCGCCACCAAGAAATTGGATCTCCGATGGCACGGGGATGGTGTTCGACTGGCCGACGTACTGGTTGGCGCCACGAAAGAGCATCATGCCGGCCAGGGTGACGACGAAGCCGGGGATGCCGACGTAGGCGACCCAGAAGCCCTGCCAGGCGCCGATCAGGGCGCCGATGGCCAGGCAGAAAGGTACCGCCGCCCAGGTGGGGAGCCCCCAGTCGCGCAAGGCCAGGGCCACCAGGATGCCGGCGAAGGCGGCCACGGACCCCACCGATAGGTCGATATTCCCGGCGATGATCACCAGCACCATGCCGATGGCCAGCACCAGGATATAGGCGTTGCCATTAAGCAGATTCATGACGTTGGCCGAGGTCAGCATCAGGCCTTGGGTTTGAATCTGAAAGAAGGTGACCAGGGCGACCAAGGCGAAGAGCATGCCAAACTGGCGCGGATCGCCGCCAAACAGGTCTTTGAGGAATTTCATGGCTGGACTCCCGTCCCGCTGGTGGTCATGAGCCGCATCAGACGCTCTGGATCGGCGGCGGCCCGGTCCAGGACACCGGTAATGGCACCTTCGCACAGAGTGTAGATGCGATCGGCCAGACCCAGCACCTCGGGCAACTCAGAGGAGATGAGGATCACCCCCTTGCCCGCCGCCGCCAGCTGCTGGATCAGTTCGTAAATCTCGTATTTGGCGCCGACATCGATGCCCCGGGTGGGCTCGTCCAGGATCAGCAGGTCCGGTTCGGTAAAGAGCCACTTACCCAGGACGACCTTCTGCTGATTGCCACCGGAGAGTTTGGCGACACCCGCGTTCACGCTGGGGGCCTTGATGCTCAGGGACTGACGGTAGCCCTCGGCCACCGCGAACTCCCGGTTGCGGTCGAGGACGGCGTGGCGCGCGATGCGCCGCAGGTCGGCGGCGACGATGGTCCCCTTGATATCATCCAGCATGTTCAGGCCGAGACTCTTGCGGTCCTCGGTGACATAGGCGATGCCCGCGCGGATGGCGGCGGCGACGGTGGGCAGGCGCAGTTCCTGGCCGTCCTTGAGGATTAGCCCACTCTCGTACAGGCCGTAGGAATGGCCGAACAGGGAGCGGGCGAGTTCGGTACGACCCGCGCCCATGAGGCCGGCAAAAGCGACGATCTCGCCGCGCCGCACGAAAAAGCGGGAGTCTTTGCACACCAGGCGTTCGGGGATCTGGGGATGACGCACCCGCCAATCCCGGACCTCGAAGAAGGTCGCGCCAATGTTCGGGGTCCGTTCCGGGAAGCGTGCCCCCAGGGAGCGGCCAACCATGCCGCGAATGATGCGGTCCTCGTCCAGCCCCGCATCGACCCGCAGGGTCTCGACCGACTGGCCATCGCGGATGATGGTGATGGCATCGGCGATGGCCCGGATCTCGTTCAGCTTATGGCTGATCATGATGGCGGTAATGCCCTTGGCGCGCAGCCCCCGCAACAGATCCAGCAGGTGGGCGGAGTCTTCCTCGTTGAGGGCCGCGGTGGGTTCATCGAGGATCAGCAGCCGGACCTCCTTGCCCAAGGCCTTGGCAATCTCGACGAGCTGCTGCTTGCCCACGCCAATATTCTTGATGGCGGTGTCCGGGTCCTCGCGCAGGCCCACCCGTGCCATCAGCTCCCGGGCGCGGGCTTTGGCCCGGGCCCAGTCGATGACACCGGCCCTGGCCACCTCGTTGCCGAGGAAGAGATTTTCGGTGATGGACAGTTCAGGGATGAGGGCCAGTTCCTGATGGATGATGGCAATACCGGCCTGCTCGCTGGCGCGGATATCCTTGAAGGCCACCGGTTGGCCTTCAAGGAGGATGTCGCCCGCGTAGCTGCCGTGGGGATAGACCCCCGACAGCACCTTCATCAGGGTGGATTTGCCAGCCCCGTTCTCGCCGCAGATGGCGTGAATTTCGCCCGCCTCGACCCGCATGGAGACGCGGTCGAGGGCCCTGACACCTGGGAACTCCTTGGTGATGCCACGCATTTCGAGGAGGGTTGTCATGACTTCTTAACCACCACCAAAAGCAAGACCCTGGTGAAACCACCAGGGTCAGGCGAGCCATAGGAACTCCTCACGCCACTTGCATTCCCTTATCTCTGCACCGTCATGTTTTGGCCGGGGAAGGAGACCTGAAGATTGAAGGTGTGGTCATCATAGTCCGAGTAGGCGAGAACGGGCACGGAAACGGGGGGATTGCCACTGCCGTTCAGGTAGCACTCCATCATGATGGCGGGATCGCCCCAGGCACTCGAGCGGTAGGACTCGTTTTGGGCACCGAGACCTAGCATCCACCAGTTCTGAAAGGCAATTTTCGCTGCGTCCGAGCTGAACTCAAGGTAAGACTTCACCGCCTGGGCGGCCTCGGGCAGATCCTCGCCATCCGAGGCAATGAATTTGGCCAAGTCAACGAATGTCTCGGTCAGATCCTTGATCGCATCGAACAGCGCGCTCCAGGTATCGTTGGAGCCTTGCGCCAGCGAGAAGTCATTACAGTAGAAATTGCCGTTCGGGGTGTCAATTCCCAGGTTCACGCTGAACCCAAAATTCAGTTGCTGCCCCAAATGGGTATTATTTGACTGGGACTGATCGGGATCGCTCTCATCGATAACGTCCGCCGCGAAAATAGTTACGGGGGCGGAGAAGGTTCCTTCATTCAGATAAGCCGTGAAGTTATTGGCAACACCCGTGTCCTGATGTCGGCCCACATTAAGATCGATGCCAAGGATATTGGGTCCCGATATATCACCCTCGTCCATCCCGGCCTGTGGCCAGTTGTTGTCGGGGTTCTGGCCATCGGTGACAAGCAACCAATTGTCGCCCCACCAATAATTACTCACGGCCAGTGGATTGCCCTGGTAATCATAGATCTGGAAGTTCACGCGATTATCGTGGTTGGTTTCGCCAAGCAAGGGGGTATCGCTGGACCCCAAGGCTTTGGAGGTCGAATCCGTCGTCGGCTCCTTGTACTCCAGACCCAGGTTTGCCAGGGTTTCCTTGCCCTGCTTGAGGATGGTCGCGAGCGGGACCACAAGGTTATTGTTCTCGTCAACGAATTTCCCCAGACGTTCCCGACCCGACTGCTGACTCACCGCCTTGACCTTGCCGTTATAGGGTTGCAGGGCGGTGGCGATAGCGGTATCGCCTTGGGCCAAATCGACCGTCACCAGCCGTTGAGTCAGCACCTGATCGACGATGATAAATTGATCCGTGCCGGGACGCCCGAAGGAGAGGGCGTCGATGATCGCCATGAGGCTCCAGGCCTCCTGTTGCGAATTCGTCAGATCATAAAGGGTGACAACGCCATCCTGGAGATCCGTGAAGGTGGCCTCCAAGCGCATATCGCCAAAGTCAAAATGACAGGGCCGGCCGACCTCGAAGATAAAGTGCCCGAGTCGACCGGTCCGACCGGATTGAGCGCCGCAGCGATAGGGTACGTTGTCCAAGAGTCCGCTATGGAGGTAGCCGACCTCCTTGACCACGATGGGCCGGGCGGTTGAGTCGCTGTCGGAGCCGCAGCCAGCCATACCCAATGCCAGCAAGGGCAGCACGCTGAGAAAAATGTGGTTGCGTTTGAACGTCTGTTTCATGTCATTTGACCAGTTAGCGGCCCCTAGCCTTTTCCAATGAGAGCGGCTTGGGCCACGAGTTGGGGACGGGCGATCAGGGACAAGGTTGCTTGAGAGCGCATGACCGGCCTCCAGACCTTGTCGGGATTAAGGCTAGCAAATTCATTTGAGAGAAACCTAACAAATCCCAACAGGGGTGGGCGGGAGACCACCCATATCGGGGACTACGCCAGGGATCGCGGGCCCCGGAGGGCCGAAGGCGCGAGTTCAACCGGCCGGCATTGGCTCGTACAGCGGCAGGGTGACGAGCAGGTAGGCCCCGCCCACATCCGGGTCCCGACACTCGACCTCGCCCCCGTGCCAGCGGGCAATGCGCCGCACCAGATAAAGGCCCAGGCCCGTGCCGGGGATGTCGCCGACATCGGCGCCGCGCACATAGCGATCGAAGAGGATGGTCCGCAGGGCGGGCGGAATGCCTGGGCCCTGGTCGCACACCTCCAGCACCGCCGTAGGGCCTCCAGCTTGTACCCGCACCGCCACCTGGGTCTCGGGTGGTGAGTATTTCAGGGCATTGTCCACCAGATTGGCCAGCATCACCTCAAGCAGGCCGGGGTTGCCCAGGACTGGACAGGGCCCCACCTCGGTCAGACATAGGCGCGACGCCGGCAGGGCATAACCCGCGAGCAGACCGGCCGTCAGCCGCGTCAGATCGACGGAGGAGCGCCGTTCCTGGGACAGGGTATCGAGCCCGATCCGGTCGTATTCGAGGGTCTTCTCCACCAGGGCGTTGATACGGGACACAGCGCGGCGGATACGCTGGTGACGACGATCCACCTCCGGCTCGCCGGTGACCAGGGCCTGCAGGGACTGGACGGCACCGTCAATCATGATCAGGGGGGTCTTGATCTCGTGGCTGATCATGGCGAAGAGCCCGCTTTGCTCCTCGCGGGCCGCGCGTTCACGCCGGGCCTCCGCCTGGGCCTGGTGGGCACTTTCCTGGGCACGCTTGCGTTCCTCCAGCAGCCCTCGGTAACGGGCGCCCACCGCCAGATACAAGGCCAGGACCGTGCCGAGGGAGGCAATATGCAGGCTGTAGAGGATCGGTAGGCCACCGCTGATATGACCCAGGATCAGCACAGCAGCATCTGCGCGAGGAGGCCCAGCATGCTGATCAGATTGGCGATGAGCATGAAGCCGCCGCCCGGCTCCCGGCGACGCCAGAGTCGGGTGGAGAGATAGAGTCCAACCCCGTTCATGACCACCACGAAATTCAGTACGGGCGGCATCACTTCCGTCTGGTAACCCATGAAGGTCAGGGGAATGAGGGCCAGGGGTACCCAGATCCCGGCCCAGTAAAGCCCCTGGAGGACCCTCTGGCCAGGATCGACGCGGAAGAGGAGGCGGTAAAAGCCATTACCACAGGCGATGGCGCCCAGAGCGCTCAGCCTGACCCAATGATTGGCCAAATCTGGCGCCTCGGGCAGAAGAAACTGTCCAACAAACCCGGCCGTAGCGGCCAGGTTCAGGAACAGGCAGCCCACGTAGCCGAGGAACCAGGGCGAGAGGGGATCGCGCAGCCAGAACCAGTGATTGAGGGCGAGCAGCATCACGGTCAGCATGACCGCCAGGCTGGCAAAGAGGAGCGCTGCCTCCAGGCTGGCGGCGGCATGAAAGGCCGCCGGTTACCAGAGGCGCGGCACCAGAATGGAACTACTGGTGGTGGCCAGCCGCAAATAGTAGGGGCGCGCCTGCCGATCGGGCTGGTGCAGCGGGAAGACGAAGCCGCGATAGGGAACCTCGCGGGCGGCAAAGGGCCAGAGGTCGCCCGCCCAGCGCTCGCTGAACACCCCGGGCTGGTCGGGGTCGGGGACGTAAAGGCGCAGATCATCAAGGAAGGGCGGTAGGATGTCGAGGTACACCTCGCCGGCGGGGGCCTCAAGGGTGAAGCGCAGCCAACGCACGGCGCGGGTGTAACCGGCGCTCAGATTGCCGCCGGGCAAAGGAGCAAAGCGCGCCGGAACACCCCCGGCGATGCTGGCGATGGTCTCGGTACCTTCCGGGTCCACCAGGACCGCGAGATCGCGTACCGCCAGTGCCACCTCCCCGGCGAGGAGGGCCTGGCCCGGCCAGCACAGCCACAGGCAGAGGAGCAGGATGTGGCTCAGGCTCACCGAGATGATCAATCCGGCACCGGGGCATCCCGACAGGCACCTCCCGGCTCCAGACTCAGGCGGGCGGCAAAACGATAACCCTGGCCACGCACGGCCTTGAGAGTGCCCTGTTCCCCGAGCTTGGCCCGCAACCGGCTGAGCACCACCTCCAGGGCGCGGGGGTCGTAGCTCTCGGGATCCTTGCCCATGGCCCGCATCAGGTCGGCGCGGCAAACCGACTGGGCGGGTTCCGGAGCCATGGCCGCCAGCAGATGGAATTCGACCAGACTGAGGGCCAGTTGCTCGCCGTCGGGACGCATAATGTGCGGCCCCTGCGGGTCGAGCCGCCAGAGCGGGGCGGTCTCGCCGATTTGGGCGACCCGGCGCGCCACGGCGTGGATGGACGCCGCCAATTCCGTCATGTCAATGGGCTTGACCAGATAGAGGTCCACCCCGACGTTGAGGCCGGTGACCCGATCAATGAGCCGACCCCGGGCGGTCAGGGCGATAATCCCCAAGGCTGGATAGGTCTGGCGCATACGGTGGGCGATGGACAGACCATCCTCGCCTGGCAGCCCCAGATCGAGCACCAGCACCGACCAGGCCCGGCCGGCCGCCAGGGCGGCATCCAGAGCCACGCCATCCGGAAAGCCGGTGGCCGAGAAACCGAGGTACCGCAGGTTGAACAATAGGTCATCCAACACATCGGCATTGTCTTCCACGATCGCGATGGGGAGCATGGCAGGGCGGGAGGCGGGATCAGGCGATGGAGGGGCATCGCCCCCGGGGGCCGCGACAGCGGCCGAAGGGGACGGGTACCAAGGCCGGCTTCAGAAAGAGCCGCAGTTAAAGGAACTCCGGACTTCGTAGCCCCGTTTATCCCAGAGAGCGCAGGCGGCCTTCGTCGCCAGCACGGCGCTGGGCTGCGCCGCCATTGCCGAAGCCGGAGCCTGCAGTTGCAGATATTTCCTTGGGTGAAGCAGTTGGTCATCCTGATCGCGCGGCCAATCGGGGAGCGCTGCCGCGCTGTTCGGGTCGGAAGCCACGGCGAACTGGAGCCAATAGGTGCGCAAGGCCGTGGACAGGCTGACCTCGTCCGGGGTGAAGGTCTGTGGTTCAAGGGCCATGTTGACCGGGTTGCCGAAGACGAACGGCAGTTCATCGGCGTGGCAGACGGCCGGGTTGGTGGAACAGGCCTGGGCAATCGGCTTCAGGGGCCACTTTGCATCCGGCTCGTCCCAGATCGAGAAGGCCCCATGGTGCAGGTTGTGGTAGCGGAAGACCGGGTTGGTCGGCACCGTGGTGCGGGCCACCGTCGCGAACTCCCGGTTGAAACAGGTCCACAGATAGTCGGTCACGGCCTGCTCGAACTGTGCCTGCTTCCCAGCGCCGGGCATGAGGGTTTCATAAGTCGCCAGAATCTCCGCGGCCGGGGCCGCGCCGAAGAGGAAGTCCATGAGGGCGGCGTAAACGCTGCCACTCACCAGGTCGTTCTCGGGGATATCCGCGAGAAAGGGGATGCTCTCGTTGCGGTTAGTGCCGAGCATGATGGGCTTGGTGATGGCCGAGGCGATGGGGTCGGCGGTGATGAAGCCGCCATCGATAACCGGGTTCCAGGGCAGGATGGCCTGGAGCCCCGCGCACTCCACCTCTTCTTTGGTATAGGTGGAGTACTGGTTAGCCACGACCTGCTGGAGGGTGAGATCCCGCAGACAGCCCAGTTCCCCGCCGGTCGCGTTCCGGCAGCCGGTGGCGGCAAGATAGGCGTCGGCCTTGGCCTGGGCCTCGTCGAGGGCCATGTAGGGGACAGCGTAACCGCTCTCCATCACGGCCCTGGCGAAGAGGGACTGATGATCATTGGCCTGGATGCTGAGATGGAGCGCGGTGGACTGGGCCCCGGCGCTCTCTCCGAAGATCATCACCTGGTCGGGGTCGCCGCCAAAGAGGGCGATGTTCCGCCTGACCCACTGGAGGGCGGCGGTCTGGTCCTTAATGCCAAAGTTGCCATTGAGGCCCAGCCGGTTGCCGGCGAGAAAGCCCAGGGCCCCGAGCCGATAGTTGAGGGTGACGAAAACGATATCCTGGCCTAGGGCGTGGCCCGTCTCCAGGAACTGGGAGCCGTCATAGATATTAAGGTTTACCAGTGGGTTGGCGTCACCGGCGGCGGTTCCACCCGAACCGCTGATAAAGGCGCCACCATGGATGAACACCATGACGGCCAGCTTCCCCGTGCCGTCGGGGGTGAGTTTGGGCGTCCAGACGTTGAGGTGGAGGCAGTCTTCCTGGATGTCCGCGTTCGGATTGTCGAGATTGTCCGCCTTGCCCTGCGGGCATTTAGGTCCGAACTCGACGCCGCGTACCTCCGCTAACTGACTGGGCTGGGGGTCGGTCCAGCGGTTGGCCCCCACGGGTGGAGCGGCATAGGGCAGACCCTTGAAGGTATAGATCGGCATGGGACCGGGTAGGGTGTCGATAAGACCGCACACCTGGGGCTGACTGACGCCGCCGGGCTCGTCGTTCAGGGTGATGAGGGTTGCGGGGTCACAGCCGTCGGGCCCACCTAGCTCAATGGAATCGCGGTCGGTCGCGGTACTGCCAAGGCCGTCACCGACACGATCGACGCCCTGGGCCCGATAACCGATATCGGGGGTGTCCGTGCTCGTGGACTTATTATCTCCACACCCCCTGGCCAGGAGAAGAAAGACGAGAAACACGAAAGCGCCTCTGAACGAGAGGCTACCCATTCCGTAACGACTCATGTGACTTCTCCCCCGGGGTATTTACGCATGCCTGGCATCGGATGTTTTGTTCAGTAACGAGTCTAGCAGGGATTTTTAGGGTGATCGCGGGCTAAGAGACTGTCTAGTAAATAACCTATTGATTTATAATTCGAAAAATCTTAAGATACACGATTATTTGCCTCCATGCAATTTTATTTGGAAATATAAATATGGTTTCAGCCGATAGCGAATTGA
>JBASIS010000294.1:0-15584 GCA_049654905.1 Chromatiaceae bacterium | reverse complement strand
ATCGCCTACATGATCGAGCGCGACGAGTGCCAGGGCCCGGTCTACTACCAGAAGTGGTACGGCATGAAGCCCACCACGCCCATCATCTCCGGTGGCATGAACGCCCTGCGCCTGCCCGGCTTCTTCGAGAACCTGGGTCACGGCAACGTCATCAACACCTCCGGTGGCGGCGCCTATGGCCACATCGACTCCCCGGCGGCGGGTGCCATCTCGCTGCGTCAGTCCTACGAGTGCTGGAAGGCCGGCGCCGATCCGATCGAGTTCGCCAAGAGCCATAAGGAATTCGCCCGCGCTTTCGAGTCCTTCCCCCACGATGCCGACAAGCTCTACCCGGGTTGGCGCGAGAAACTGGGCGTCCATAAATAGGCGACTGGCCCGAGATTAGGGCGCTGTGGCGGGGTAGGGATACCCCGCCATTCCTCGGGCGCTCCCGCGTCCGCGGGCCATGAATCAGGGAAGACGGGGAGGACGCTTGCGCAGGGCTCCGCAGTCTGGCCCTATGACGGAGTGAGAACGATAAGTCGGGTAACGACAAGCCGCCGGACCCCTTCTGTTTAGTCGGTGGAGGCGGGTACCGGTGGCGCCTCTTTCAATGGACCCCATGATTTCATGCGACTTTGCCGGGGTGGTCCTTCCGGCCAGGCCAGGCGTTTCAGTGTCACCGCCACGGCGAACAGCCCGGCGGTGGCCGTGACGTGGGTGGCGGAGCCCAGCCCGCCACAGTTGAGATGGGAGGGCTGGTCCGTAATGGCGCAGTGAGGGGCGCCGTCGGGCGACAGGATGCTGTCCTCGATCGAAAAGACGGCGGGCACGGCAAAACGTCGCTTAGGGTTGAGCGGAAAGCCAAATTTCTGACGCAACTCCTTGCGGGTCCGTGAGAGCAGGCTATCCTTCTCCGTGCGGCTCAAATCGGCGATGCCGAGGCGGGTGGGATCGACCTTGCCCCCCATCCCCCCCACGGTTACCACGAACTGCTTGCGACGGCGACAGCCGGCGATGATCAGGGCCTTCTCGCGGTAGTGGTCGATACAGTCGATGACGGCGTCGAAGCCACTGTCCAGCAGGCTGTCCAGGTTGGCGGCATCCACGAAGTCATCGACCAAATGGACCTGGGTGGCGGGATTGATGTCCGCTACCCGCTCGGCCAGGACCTGAATCTTGGCGCGGCCCAGGGTCGAACTCAGGGCCGGGAGTTGGCGGTTGATGTTGGACTCGGCGATATGGTCCATATCGACCAGGGTCAGGCGGCCCAGGGCGCTCCGTGCCAAAGCCTCTACCACCCAGGAGCCGACACCGCCGACGCCGATGACGGCGACGTGGGCCCGCCGCAGCCGTTCCAGCCCGGCGCGGCCATAGAGGGCCGCGATGCCGCCGAAGCGGCGCTCCGCGTCCATCATGCCACCTCCTGGCGAGAAGGGGGGAGGCGCCCCGGGCCCCGGGCGCCATCATGAAGCCAAGCCCGCCCGCAGGCCGGCCAGCCGGGCCGCCGGGCCTTCGATTCAAGCGGTATGCAATCTCCAGGAGCAGTCATAGTGCCGAACAGCATCGCCCAATACAAAGTTACCCAAGAGCCCTATTACAACCCCCAGGGGGACGAGATCACCCTCTACGAGGCCGCCTACGCCGAGCGCCTGCCGGTCATGATCAAGGGACCGACCGGCTGTGGCAAGTCCCGCTTTGTCGAACACATGGCCTGGCGTCTGGGCAAGCCCCTCATCTCGGTGGCCTGCAACGAGGACATGACCGCCTCCGACCTGGTGGGCCGCTATCTGCTCGACGCCCAGGGCACCCGCTGGGTGGATGGTCCCCTGACCACGGCGGCCCGCATCGGCGCCATCTGCTACCTGGATGAGATCGTCGAGGCCCGTCAGGACACCACGGTGGTCATCCATCCCCTCACCGACCATCGGCGCAACCTGCCCCTCGACAAGAAGGGCGAGTTACTTCAGGCCCACCCGGACTTCCAGCTCGTCATCTCCTACAACCCCGGCTACCAGAGCCTGATGAAGGATCTCAAGCAATCCACCAAGCAGCGCTTCGCCGCCATGGATTTCGATTATGCCCCGGAGGCGCTGGAGGTCGAGATCGTCCGCAGGGAGACGGGCATGGACCCGGACATCGCCGCCAGGCTGGTCAAGATCGGCATCGCCGCGCGCCACCTCAAGGGTCATGGCCTCGACGAAGGCATCTCCACCCGCCTGCTGGTCTATGCCGGTCGGCTCATCCGGCGCGGTGTCGCCCCCGGCCCGGCCTGCCGCATGGCCCTGGTGCGTCCCATAACCGATGACGCGGACATCCGCGCCACCCTCGACCACGCCATCGACGCCATCTTCGGGGTCTGATTACCCGCGATCCGGTAAAGACGGCGGCAGGCACGGCACGACCCCAGGCGGCACTCCGGGACATCCACATGGCCAATAACGACGATCCGCTCCAGCGCTACCGCGAGCGCCTGACCTGTAACTTTCCCCAACTGGAGCAGGTCTTCCCCGGTTGCATGGTGGACGCGGCCCAACGCCTGACCCCCAAGGGCATTGAGTCCTATCTCGCCGGGGCCTCCCTGGTCTGCATGATCGGGCGCGGCTTCGAGCCTGTGCTGGTCTATCTGGAGGAGATGCCCCGGGTCGCCGCCCAACTGGGGGAGGGCAGCCTGGAACTGGTCTCCCAGACCGTCTGGAAGCTGTCGCGCACCCCCAATGGCAAGGCTATTCTGCCCTTCCTCCAGACCATTGCCGAGGCGGCGCGGCGCTTTGGTAGCCTGGAGCTGCTGGAACGCTACATTGGCCTCATCCTGGATCTGATGGCCAGGACCACGGGCTCCATCCACGGCTTCCACACCACCATCCCCAGCCCCGGCCTCCCGGATATGCTGGAACAGATGCCCCAATTGCTGCGTCATCTCAGCGTCCGCGGCCTGGGCAACTGGATGGATTACGGCATTCGCAATTACGGCAAGCACCCGGAGCGCCAAAAAGAGTATTTCAGCCTCCAGTCCGCCGACAGCCGCGCCATCCTCCAGCGCGAGCGTCATGGCACCCTCTTCGCCGACAAGGAGCGTCAGCTCGACCTCTATCTCAAGGCCCTCTGGGACCTCAAGGAATACCTGGTGCCCTACTCGGAGGGCTGGGAAGACCCGCGCAAGCCGTTGCCCTATTGCGACGATCTGGGTATCCGCGTCCCGGATGTTTACGACGACCGGGATGGGGTGCGGGGGATCGACCGCTATCGTGCCACCCTGGCCCATATGGCGGCCCACAAGCGCTGGAGTGGCCAGGCCGTGGCCGATAACTTCAGCCCCTTCCAGCGTATCGCCATCGAGCTGTTCGAAGACTCCCGGGTCGAGCAGTTGGCCATGCGCCTCTACCCGGGGTTGCGCCCCCTCTGGCTGGCCCTGCATCCCCACCCCGGGGAGGACGACTGCGATCCGGCCCAGGAATCCTGCATTCGCCATCGCCTGGCCATGCTCTCCCGCGCCATCCTGGATCCTGGCCATGGCTATCGCCATCCCGATGTCCTGGCGTTCGCCGAGCGCTTTCAGGGGCTCCTGGCCCAGGGCGAATCCAGCACCCCGGAGATGGTCGAGCTGGGACTCGCCTTCATCGCCCGCACCCGTCGCCAGCAGGACCAGATGGCACGGGTCTATTTCCACGACACGGAAGTGGACTATCGCGACGACAACCGCCACCTGTGGCGCTTCATCGAGGAGGGTGACGAGGAAGAAACCGCCCCGGACCGCCAGCAACAGCAGCAGGCCGAGGAACTCCAGGGCCTGCCGCCGCGCCACTATCCCGAGTGGGACTATCAGTCCCAGACCTACCGCCCGGACTGGGTCAGCCTCTACGAGAGTCTGCACCCTGGCGGCGACGCGGCGGCCATCGACCGGTTGCTCGCCAAGCACGCCGCCCTGGCCAAGCGCCTGAAGCAGATTCTCGATCTCCTCAAGCCCCAGCATCATGTCCGGGTGCGCTACCAGGAAGAGGGCAGTGAGTTGGACCTGGATATCGCCATCCGCTCCCTCATCGACTTCCGGTGCGGCTTCACGCCGGACCCGCGCATCAACATGAGCCACCGCCATGATGGTCGCGATATCGCGGTCATGCTGCTGCTCGACCTGTCGGAATCCCTCAACGAGACCCCCGCCGGTGCGACCCAGACCATCCTCGAACTCAGCCAGGAGGCCGTTGCCCTGCTCGGCTGGTCCGTTGACCGCCTGGGGGACGAGTTCGCCATCGCTGGTTTCTCCTCCAACACCCGCCACGAGGTGCGCTATCAGCACATCAAGGGCTATGGCGAGTCCTGGGACGACCGCGTCAAGGGCCGACTCGCCGCCCTGGAGGCGCGCTGGTCCACCCGCATGGGGGCCGCCCTGCGCCACGCCGCCCACTATCTGGAGGCCCGTCCCGCCGAGAAGAAGCTGCTGCTCATCCTCACCGACGGCAAGCCCTCCGATATCGACGTGGAGGACGAACGCCATCTGATCGAGGACGTGCGCAAGGCCGTTCAGGAGATCAAACAGCAGGGCATCTACCCCTATTGCATCAACCTGGACGCCGGCGCCGACGACTATGTCCGCGACATCTTTGGCAAGCAATATAGCGTCATCGACCGGGTCGACCGTTTGCCCGAAAGGCTCCCCCAGCTCTTTTTGGCCTTGACGGGGTAAGGCGTGGCTTCAGGAGGCAGGGGCTAACAGGGAGGCCAAGCGGTTGTGTTCCCGGTCCTGGCTCCCCTACAATCCCGCGTGGCTTTTCCAATCAAACAACCGCGGTATCAGGAGGCATGATGGAGCGTCGTTCATTTTTGCAGGGCGCCGGCATGGCCGGCATTCTGGCTTCCGGCATCGCCCCGGCCTTCGTCCGGGCCCAGGAGCCCATCCGCTGGCGCCTGGCGTCCAGCTTCCCGAAATCGCTGGACACCGTCTATGGCGCCAGCGAGTCCTTCGCCCAGTATGTCGTCGATGCCACCGGCGGTAATTTCCAGATCTCGGTGCACCCCGCGGGTGAAATCGTCCCCGCCTTCGGCGTGGTGGACGCCATTCAGCAGGGCACGGTCGAGTGCGCCCACACCGCGCCTTACTACTTCTTTGGCAAGGACGAGACCTTCGCCCTGGACTGCTCGGTGCCCTTCGGCATGACCTCCCGCCCCATGACCGCCTGGATGTATGACGGCAACGGCCTGAAGTTGCTGCGCGACTTCTATGCCAATTACAACATTGTTAACTTCCCCTGCGGCAATACCGGCGCCCAGATGGGTGGCTGGTACCGCAAGGAAATCAAGTCGGTCAAGGATCTGGATGGCATGAAGATGCGCATCTCCGCCTTTGCCGGGCGCGTCCTGGCCAAGGTGGGCGTGGTGGCCCAGACCCTGCCGGCGGGCGAGATCTATCAGGCCCTGGAGAAGGGCACCATCGACGCCTCCGAGTGGATAGGTCCCTACGATGATCTGAAGTTGGGCCTGCATCGGGTGGCGCCCTACTACTACTACCCGGCCTGGTGGGAAGGCAGCACCCAGTTCTCGGTTTATATCAACAGCGAAAAGTGGCAGAGCCTATCCAAGGACTATCAGGCCATCGTCGCCGCGGCCGCCTCCGCGGCCCATGTCCAGTGCCAGGCGCGCTACGACGCCCGCAACCCGGGTGCCCTGAAGCAATTGGTCGCCGAGGGCGCCAAGCTGAGCCGCTTCCCCAAGGAAGTCATGGACGCCGCCTTCAAGGCCGCCCAGGAGGTCTATAAGGAACTGGACGAGAAGAACGCCAACTGGAAGAAGGTCTATCCTGACTACAGCAGCTTCCTGGCCCAGCAGGTGCAATGGCAGTCGGTGGCCGAGGCCAACTACACCCAGTACCTTGCCGCGCAGAAGCTCTAGGCCTCGGTCCGGTGATCCAGGGTCTCGACCCAAGGGTTGCCGGTTCCCTCCCTTTTTTGTGACCGCGGAGGCCCAACGCCGAGCGCCACCCCCCTGGCCTCGGCGTTTTGCCATCCGGATGGTCTCGGGCCCTCTCCATGAAGATCCTCCTCCGCCTGTCTCGGGTCATCGACGGCATCAGTGGCCTCCTGGGCAAGCTGATCCCCTGGCTGGTGCTGGCCGCCGTCCTCATCAGCGCCTCTAATGCCGTGGCCCGCAAGGCCTTCAATTTCAGTTCCAACGCCTTCCTCGAGATTCAGTGGTACCTCTTTGCCGCCGTCTTCCTGCTCGGCGCCGGCTACGCCTTCCTGGTGAATGCCCATGTCCGCATCGATGTCCTGGCGGGCAAGCTGACGCCGCCAACCCGCAACATGATCGATATCGTCGGCATCCTGGTCTTTCTCCTGCCCTTGTGTGGCTTCATGATCCACCTCTCCTGGCCTTACGTCTGGCAGGCCTACGTCTCGGGGGAGATCTCGCAAAATTACGGTGGCCTCATCCGCTGGCCCGCCTACGCCCTGGTGCCCATCGGCTTTGGTTTCCTGGGTTTGCAGGCCCTGTCGGAACTCATCAAGCGCCTGGCCTTCCTGAGCGGGCAGGGGCCCAATCCCCTGGCGGTAGGTAGCACCGAGGAGGAGATCATCGAGCAGGGGCATCTGGGTGATGCTGCCGCTGTTCCTAGCACCGCCGGAGGCGTCACGAAATGATCGCACTCCTCACCGCCCACATCCCTGAACTCATGTTCGCCTCGCTGCTGCTCTTTTTGCTCACCGGTTTTCCGGTGGCCTTCTCCCTGGCCGCCGTGGGCATGACCTGGGGCTTCATCGGCATGGAACTCGGCCTGCTGCCGCCGGTCCTCTTCCAGGCCTTGCCCCTGCGGGTCTTCGGCATCATGCAGAACGAGACCCTGCTGGCCATCCCCTTCTTCACCCTCATGGGCCTGATCCTGGAACGGAGCGGCATGGCGGAGGACCTGCTCGACACCGTCGGCCAGGTCTTTGGGCCCATCCGCGGTGGCGTGGCCCTGGCGGTGATTTTCGTCGGGGCCTTGCTGGCGGCGACCACCGGCGTGGTGGCGGCCTCGGTCATCTCCATGGGCCTCATCTCCCTGCCGATCATGCTGCGCTATGGTTACAGCCCGGCGATTGCCTCCGGCACCATTACCGCCTCGGGGACCCTGGCCCAGATCATCCCCCCCTCCCTGGTGCTGATCGTCATGGCCGACCAGCTCGGCCGCAGCGTCGGCGATCTTTACATGGGCGCCTTCATCCCGGCCTTCAGTCTGGTGGGGCTCTTCGCGCTCTTCATCATCCTGCTGGCCATCTTCAAGCCGAGCCTGGTGCCGGCCCTGCCTCCCGAGGCGCGCACCTACCAGGAGCCCAACGGCCGCTCCGGCCTGCGCTCCCTGGCGATCTTTACGCTGATCATCGTCACCCTCGCCGTGGCCTTTGGCCTCTATTACGGCGAGATTCTGACCGGCCTTCAGGGCAGTGAGGTCAAGCCGGCCCTGGACGAGACCATCGTCGTCGGCCTCACCGGCGGTACCCTGCTGGCCTGGATCGGCGCCGTCATCAACAAGGGGCTGCGCCTGGGCCTGCTGTCGCGCATCACCGAGCGCGTCACCTTCGTCCTGATCCCGCCCCTCATCCTCATCTTCCTGGTGCTTGGCACCATCTTCCTCGGCGTGGCGACCCCCACCGAGGGCGGTGCCATGGGCGCCGTCGGCGGCATGATCCTGGCCATGGCCCGCGGCAAGCTGAGCTGGAGCCTGTTCCGGCAATCCCTCGAATCCACCGCCCGGCTCTCCGCCTTCGTGCTTTTCATCCTCATCGGCTCGACCATTTTTAGCTTCACCTTCACCGCCGTCGATGGCCAGCTCTGGGTCGAGCATCTCTTCGACAAGCTGCCAGGGGGGGAGATCGGCTTCCTGGTGTTCGTCAACTTCGTCATCTTCATCCTGGGCTTCTTCATCGACTACTTCGAGATCGCCTTCATCCTGGTGCCCCTGCTGGCGCCGGTGGCGGACAAGATGGGCATCGATCTGGTGTGGTTCGGTGTCCTGCTGGCGATGAACCTCCAGACCTCCTTCCTGACGCCGCCCTTCGGCTTCTCCCTCTTTTTCCTGCGCAGCGTGGCCCCGGCGCAGGCTTATATCGACCGCATTACCCACCGGCGCGTCGAGGGCGTCAAGACCATGGATATCTACCGGGGCTCGATCCCCTTCGTCGTCATCCAGATCGCCATGGTCGCCACCCTGGTCGCCTTTCCCGGACTGGTCACTAATGCCCTGCACAAGGGTGTCCAGGTCGATCTGGATACCGTAAATATCGAGGTGCAGAGCGGCGGCGGAGATTGGGGGCAGGGCGGAAATAATTGGGGCAACGAGGCGCCCAGCGAGGGTGGCGATGCTGGTGAAAATCCCCCACGGGGTGATACGGAGGAGTCCAGGGCCGATCCCCCCAACCCCGACTGGGGCAATCCTCGGAGTGGCTGGTAACCCCCCACGTGGGGTGGACCGGAGCATTTCGCGCGCGCCCTCGGGCGCGCGTGGGCTGATGGCCCACGCATTCTTTGCTCTATACTAGAAGTTACCCGCCCGGATCTGGCTGTACTCGGCGGCTTCCACCCTTGTTCTCGAGGAGGCCCGATGCGCCGTTCTAATCTGATCCGACAACGCCTGACCGCGCTGGCCTTTTTAGGCGCCTTCGTCTTCTTCTCGCCCCTGGTGCTGCTGTTCGACCGGGCCGAGGCCCCCGGGGGCATGCCCCTCCTCTACCTCTATCTCTTCGGGGCCTGGGCGCTGATCATCGGCTTGAGCGCCTGGATCCTGGGAATGGACGGGGAATGAGCCCCGGCTCCCCGGGGCTGGCCGGGCGGATGGCGCGGCCTCGATGACGATCAGCGGGCCCCTCATCGCCGGTGTCGCCTTTGTCTATCTCGGGATGCTCTTTGCCCTGGCTCATTGGGCGGACCGGCGAGCGGACCAGGGGCGGTCGGTAATCGCGCGGCCCACGGTCTATGCCCTGTCCCTGGCGGTTTATTGCACGGCCTGGACCTTTTACGGCAGCGTGGGACGGGCGGCCAGCGGCGGGCTGGGTTTCCTAACCATCTACCTCGGGCCCACCCTGGCGGCCCTGCTGTGGGGGTCGCTGCTGGTGAAGATGGTGCGGGTGAGCAAGGCGGAGCGGATCACCTCCATCGCCGATTTCATCGCCTCGCGTTATGGCAAGAGTCACCTCCTGGGTGGCCTGGTGACCCTGATCGCCGTGGTGGGGGTGGTGCCCTACATTGCCTTGCAGCTCAAGGCTATCTCCCGCAGTTTCACCATCCTGCTCGAGTACCCGGCCATCGTCATGCCGGACCCGGCGGCCACCTTGCCCATCTGGCACGATACGGCCTTCGTGGTGGCCCTGCTGCTGGCCCTTTTCACCATCCTCTTCGGCACCCGTCACCTGGACGCCAGCGAACGCCACGAGGGCCTGGTGGCGGCCATCGCCTTCGAATCCATCGTGAAACTGGCAGCCTTCCTGGCGGTGGGGCTCTTCGTGGTCCTGGGCCTTTTCGGGGACGTCAGCCTCGGTACCGCCACCCAGGAGTTGGGGACCGCGGGGGGGAGCGCCCAGGCCCTGTTCGAGCCCCGCATCGGTAATTTCGCCGATTGGTTCGCCATCTCGCTGCTGGCGGGGCTGGCGGTCATGTTCCTGCCGCGGCAGTTTCAGGTGGCGGTGGTGGAGATCAGCGACGAGCGCCATATCCAGCGCGCCATCTGGCTGTTCCCCCTCTATCTGTTTCTCATCAATCTCTTTGTCATCCCCATTGCCCTAGCGGGGGTGCTGACCTTCGGCGCGGGCGGGGTGGACGCGGACAGCTTTGTCCTGACTCTGCCCATGGCCCATGGCCACCCCTGGCTGGCGCTCTTTGTCTTCATCGGTGGTCTCTCGGCGGCTACCGGGATGGTAATCGTGGAGACCATCGCCCTTTCCACCATGGTCAGCAATGATCTGATGCTGCCGGTCCTGCTGCGGCGCTGGCAGGGCCTGCCACCCGAGGCGGATATGGGCAAGCTGCTGTTGCGCATCCGGCGTGGGGCCATCGTCGCCATTCTGCTGCTGGGTTACCTCTATTACCGGCTGGCCGGGGATGCCTATGCCCTGGTGAGCATCGGCCTCATCAGCTTTGCCGCCGTCGCCCAGTTCGCCCCGCCCATCATCGCTGGCCTTTATTGGCGCGGCGGGACCCGTGGTGGGGCCCTGGCGGGGCTGACGGCAGGTTTCGCTGTCTGGCTCTACACCCTGCTGATCCCCTCCTTCGCCAAGTCTGGCTGGCTGCCCCTGGGTTTCCTGGAGCAGGGCCCCTTCGGCATTGAACTCTTGAAGCCTCAGGCCTTGTTGGGATTGACCGGCCTCAATGAGATCACCCATGCCCTCGTCTGGAGCCTGACCGCCAATATCGGCGCCTTCCTGATGGTTTCGTCGCGACGGATGCCTAACGCGGAGGAGATGGCCCAGGCCAGTGCCTTCGTGGATGCCCTCAAGAATCCACGGCGGGCCCACCTAGCCTTGTGGCGAGGTAACGCCGAGGTGGCGGAGTTGCTGGCCCTGGCGGAGCGCTTCCTGGGCCCGGAGCGGGCGCGGACGGCCTTTATCCGCTTTGCCGGCTCACGAGGCGTGGCGCGGGTGGCGGACCTGCCGGCGGATGCCCGCACCGTCTATTTCGCCGAGACCCTGCTCTCGGGCGCCATCGGTGGTGCCTCGGCGCGGGTCATGGTTGCCTCCGTGACCCAGGAGGAGGCTCTGGGCCTGGACGAGGTCCTGGATATCCTCGACGAGGCCTCCCAGATTCGGGCCTATAGCCACGAACTGGAGCGCAAGTCCCGGGAGCTGGAGGCGGCGACGGCGGAGTTGCGGGCGGCCAATCTGCGGCTCCAGGAGTTGGATCGCCTCAAGGACGATTTCATGTCCTCCGTCACCCACGAGCTGCGCACGCCCCTGGCCTCCATCCGGGCCTTTTCGGAAATCCTGCACGACGACCCGGAGCTGGATGCGGGGGAACGCCAGCGCTTCCTCGGCATCCTGGTCAGCGAGACCGAGCGCCTGTCGCGCCTGGTCAATCAGGTCCTGGACCTGGCCAAGATCGAATCCGGCCACGCCGACTGGCGGGCGGAGGACGTGGACCTGGTGGAGGTCATTGAACAGGCGGTGGTCAGCGTGGGACGGCTCCTGGAAGAGGCCGGTCTGAGGCTGGAGATGGACCTGGCGACAGCGGCGAGCACCCTGGTCCGGGCGGACCGCGATCGCCTGATGCAGGTGATGGTGAATCTGCTGGCGAATGCCACCAAGTTTTCCCCACCGGGTTCCGGACTGGTCCGCGTGCAACTGGAGCAGGTGGCCGCCGGCTGGCGGGTCAGCATCAGGGACAATGGCCCGGGTATCCCGGCCGGGGAACTGGAGCAGGTCTTCAAGAAATTTCACCAAGCCAGCGCGGGCGGTAACAAACCCCTGGGGACCGGCCTGGGTCTGCCCATCTGTAAGCAGATCATCGAGCATTTTAATGGCCAAATCTGGGCGGAATGCCCCCCGGAAGGGGGCGCCCGCCTCGTTTTTGAGTTACCTTTCGGGCAGCGGGGCCCCGCCGGAGCGGGTGGGCCACCTGATCCTAACCCCTCACCAGAGGTCAAGAACCCCTTATGAGCAAGCGAGTCCTGATCGTCGATGACGAGCCCAATATTGTAATTTCCCTGGAGTTTCTCATGAAACGCGAGGGCTTCGCGGTGGCGGTGGCCCGGGATGGCGAGGAGGGTCTCGCCGCCATTCGGGCGGGGCGTCCCGATCTGGTGGTACTCGACGTCATGATGCCCAAGCGCAACGGTTACGAGGTGTTGGAGGCGGTCCGCGCCGACCCCGCCCTAGCGGGGGTGCGCATCCTCATGCTGACCGCCAAGGGCCGCCCGGCGGAGAGCGAGAAGGGCCTGGAACTGGGCGCCGATGCCTATATGCCCAAGCCCTTCTCCACCCGCGAATTAGTGGACAAGGCCAAGTCCCTCTTGGCCGAGGGGGAGCGGCAGCCATGAATGCCTCCCCCAACCCCGCTCAGGCCGGGGCCAACGGCGGCCCCCTGGGCCTGGAAGGCGATCAGGCCCCCTTGCGGAGCCTGGCCAGTCGGTCGCCTCTGGTGATGTCCCCGGCCGCGACCCTGCGCGAGGTGCTCTACGCCATCAGTCAGGGCCGGGAAGACGCCGTGGTGGTGGCCGACGAGGCCAGCCAGTTACCCCTGGGCCTGGTGACCCTGCGCGAACTCCTGCACGCCATCACCTTCGAGGGTGGCGATCTGGATGCTCCGGTGGCCGCCCACATGACCGGCGCCCCCCTGACGGCGCAAGCGGATTCTCCCGCCCATCGCGCCAAGGTCCTCATGGCCAAGAAGGGGGTCGGCCATATCTTGCTGGTGGAGGCGGATGGCCGTTTTTGTGGCCTGGTGCATCAGGCGGACCTGCTGGGACTGCGCGCCGGCGGGGCCGAGGTGCTCATCGCTGCCATCGCCGCCACCCGTGACCTCAAGGGCATGGTCCTCGTCGCCGACCAGGTGCGCCGCCGCGGGGCGGAGCTGTTTAACGCGGGCATGGGGGTCGAGGCCATCTGCCAGTGGATGTCGGGCCTCAATGACCTCATCGCCATGCGTGTCATCGAGTTGATCGAGGACGAATTTGACCTGCCCGCAGTGCCCTGGTGCTGGCTCCTCTTCGGTTCCGAGGGCCGCCTGGAGCAGACCTTCACCACCGATCAGGACAACGGCCTCATCTTCGAGCCCAGCAATGCCGAGGATACCCCGGCCCTGCGCGCCGCCTTCCTGCCCTTTGCCCAGGCCGTCAATGATGCCCTGCATTACTGTGGGTTCGAACGTTGCCGGGGCGGCATCATGGCCAGTAACCCGGACTGCTGCCTGAGCAGCGAGGAGTGGGTGACGCGTTTCTCGAGCTGGCTGCGGGTGCCGGACCCCGAGGCCCTGCTCCATGGCACCATCTTCTTCGACTTTCGGCCGCTTTATGGCCGCTATGAACTGGTGGACCGGCTGCGCGCCTGGTTGATGGCCCAGGCCCCGGAACACCGCCTCTTTTTGCGCCTCCTGGCGGAACTCGCCCTGGGGGTGGGGCCACCCCTGGGCTGGGCCGGCCGCTTTACCTATGACCGTAATCGTGCCTATCCCCATACCCTCGACCTCAAGCTCCAGGGTGCCCGCCTCTTTGTCGATGTGGCCCGTATCGGCAGCCTGGCCAAGGGCATCTGGGCCACCAACACCGCCGATCGCCTGCGCGCCGCCGGTACGGGTCCAGGCCGCTCCGCCGAGGACATCGCCGCCGAGATCGAGGGCTTTCATCTGGTGCAGCGCTTCCGTATCCGCCAGCAACTGGTGACCCCGGACCATGACGCCGCCAATCGCGTGGACCCCGCCGGCCTCAACGAACTCAACCGGCTCATGCTGAAGGAGGCCCTGAAGCAGGCCCGCAAGATGCAGGCGCGACTGCGGCAGGAGTACGGGCTCTGATCCCGTGCCCCGTCCCTAGAAGCCCGGCACCGCCCGCAGGAAGCAGGTCTTGAGATAGGCGGTTTCGGGGATGGCCGGGTGGATGGGATGGTCCGGTCCCTGGCCGCCGGACTCCAACAGTTGCAGACCGATGTTGGCGCGCCGGGCCCCCTGCTGGATGGTACGCAGAAACTCGTCGCGGCCCAGGTGGAAAGAACAGGAGGAGGTCACCAGCAGGCCACCGGGTTCCAGCACCTCCAGGCCGAGGCGATTGAGGCGCTGATAGGCCTGCAGGCCCTCGCGCTCGTCCTTGCGGCGCTTGATGAAGGCCGGGGGGTCGAGCATGACCAGGTCGAAGCGCTCGCCCTGGTCCTTGAGTAGGCGCAGCACCTCGAAGGCATCGCCCTGGACGCCCGTGATCTGGTCCAGCAGGCCGTTGCGCTCCGCATTCTCGCCCACCCGCTCCAGAGCCGTGGCCGAGCTATCGACGCAGACGACCTCCTCGGCGCCGAGACTGGCCGCCCGGAGCCCCCAGGCGCCAATATAACTGCAGACATCCAGGGCGCGCCGGGGTTGGCAAAAGCGCGCGAGACGGTCACGATTCTCCGCCTGGTCGTAGAACCAGCCGGTCTTTTGGCCCGACAGCGGCGAGACCAGGAAGCGGTTGCCGTGCTCTGGGACTTCGATGTCCAGCGGCGGATCGCCCAGCACTACCTCGTTGGCCAGGGGCAAGCCCTCCAGTTCGCGCACGGAGGTGTCGTTGCGCAGCAGGATGCTGGTGGGGCCCACCACCTCCTCCAGGGCGGCCAGGATCTCGGGGCGCGCCCGTTCCATGCCGGCGGTGGTGATCTGGACTACCAGCAGGTCGCCGTAGCGGTCCACCACCAGGCCGGGGAGGCCATCGCTTTCGCCAAAGACGAGCCGGTAGAAGGGCTGGTCGTAAAGTTGCTCGCGCAGCGCCAGGGCCTGCCCAATCCGCTGCTCCCACAGGGCCGGGCCCAGGGGTCGGCGGGGATCATGGGTGACCAGGCGGGCGCAGATCAGGGAGTGGGGGTTGACGTAGCCGTGGCCAAGGGGATGGCCGCCGTGGCTGAGGATCTGGACCGCCTGGCCGGGCTCGAAGCCCTTGAGCGGCGTTGCCTGGGTATCGACCTCGTTGCTGTAAATCCAGCAGTGGCCGGCGAGCAGGCGGCGATCCTGGTCTTTGTTGAGGCGCAGGGAGGCGAGGCTGGTCATGTTCTCTATTTCTCGGTGGTGGATTTGCCCGGGCTAGGCGCTGGGCTGGGCGATGGAAGGGGGGTGGCTTGAATGTTGGGCTTGGCAGATTAACAGATTCGCGGCCTCGGGTTGGCGGCGGTATGGGTGCGCAGGCTGGTGCTCAGGTGGCCGATGAGGAACCGAACCAGCGCGAGGGGATCTTCCTCGCCAGGTGGGAGCCGTACTCAATGCTCCGTTTCTCGATGAGGTACCAGGAAAGAAATCCCATCATGACCGAAGTTAAAATAGCCGATATCTGGTTGAATCGGATGCCATATTCAACGAAGAATAAGACCAGTATCTGCTGAACGGGCCATCCCCATAGATAAATTCCATAGGAAATGTCCGCGGTCGGCTTGAGGCGAACGATAACATCCTGGCTTGACAGCTTAATGATCGATATGAACAGGGCGAGATAGAAAAGATAAAAATTACAGCAGGATTGGTTGAGCAATAAAAAGGCTATCCAGGCCGCCAGGCAGGGCGTCCAGCCGATATCCACCTTGTCTTTCCAGATAGCCAGCAGAGCGCCGAAGGCAAAGCAGGGTGCCAGAAGCCTGATCTCCGGATTGGCTGGGAGCCAGGTGAAAATGACGGGATTTTCAAGCAATGGATCAATGAGAATTAAAATAAAAATCGGTATCGTCAGTAGTCTAAACCGGGGTTTCAGCAGCCCTAGTACTAACAAGGCGGCCAGTGTCAAATAAGCAAATACCTCGTGAGGAATGGACCAGAGCGAGCCGTTGAAGGCCCGGAGGGGGTTAGAGACTGTCTGGTAAATAACCTCTTGATTTATAATGCGAAAAATCTTAAGATACACGATTATTTGCCTCCATGCAATTTTATTTGGAAATATAAATATGGTTTCAGCCGATAGCGAATTGACCCCAAGATACCCGAGC
>JBASIS010000293.1:0-7912 GCA_049654905.1 Chromatiaceae bacterium | reverse complement strand
GCCTCTGAGCCAGAAGTCATCGCCCACCTGGCGGCGGGCGACATCGGCGATGATGGCGTCGGCCTGCTCCTCCAGGCGCAGGGCGCGCCAGGCGGCGAGGGCGGCTTTGCGTCCGCGCTTGCGCTGGCCGGTGGGCCAGGCGGCCCAGAAGCGGGCGAAGCCGGGGGGTTCTCCCGGTTCCCCTGGTTCCCCTGCCAGCGCTGCACGCCCCGCCGTGCGCGCAGCGCACAGACTCTTGTTGTTCTTCTCTGACGGTTCTACTAACGGTTCATAGGGCATAGCTATGCCCGGTTGCACGGACATAGCTATGTCCGGTTGCCCTGCCCCAGATGTCCGGTTGCCCCGGTCGCACAGGTCCGGTTGCCGCGGTCCTACATGTCCGGTTGCCTCGGTCATGGATGTCCGGTTGCCCGGCCCCGCGCTGGCTTGGATCTGGGCGAGGTTGAGCTGATAGGCGTTGGAACTCCGCCCGTTGCCCTTGCCGGGGCGAATGATGACCTGGAGCAGACCTCGGGCCGTCAGTTCCTGGAGGTTGCGGCGGACCTGTCGATCCGAGCATTCGACCTGATCGGCCAGCCGCATTTGCCCGGGGTAGCCGTAGCCTTCGGCGTTGCAGGCGTCGGCCACGGCTAGCAGGGTCAGTTTCAGGTGGGTGGGCAGGCCGCGCACGTTCCAGGCCCAGGCGCTGGCTTGGACGGACAATTCATGCCTCCACCGCTGGCCTGCGGCGCGGGCGGGGGTTGATCAGGGGTGGCGCCGTGCCGGTGCCGTGGTTGGCCGTGACGGCAAGCCCGGAGACCAGGTCGGCGGCGGTGGTGCCCAGGGCGGCGGCGATGACGAGGAGCTGATCCACGTTGGGCGTCGAGTAGCCGCGATCCCACTTGGAGATGTTGGTTTGGCCATAGCCGCAGATACGGGCCAGCTGCGACTGGTTCATTTTCGCCCGGGCGCGGGCGGCACGCAGGTTGGCGGCAAAGTCGGTAGTGGGTGACATGAGGGACTCCGGGTGATGGTGGCGAGGAATAAGACCAATAAGGGCTAATATATGACATAAAGGTCTAAAAGACAGCAAGCCCGCTCATGTAAAAGTTGTTAGAGTGCTAAACTAGATTTATATGGACTAAAAGCGGTGCTTGACTATGATTGACGGACCAGGTGCCCCCAATGCGCGACTGATCTCCGCGCGGAAGGAGGCGGGGATGTCGCAACAGGAACTCGCCCAGCGCGCTGGGCTGAGTCAGCGGCTGGTGAGTCATATCGAGACCGGGGCGCGGGAGGGCAGCCTTAACAGTTATGCCAAGTTGGCGAAGGCCCTGGGCTGCGCGGTCTCGTACCTGGTGGGCGAGCAGGTCGGCCAGCACAGCCAGGCGGGCGGGCGCGAGCAGGTGCTCAACGATCCCCATGCTGCGCCGGGTCTAACGGCGCTGGCGCGGAATGCCGCGCTCTGCGAGTTGCTCGCTATCCAGTCCGAGGAATGGGCGTCGCTGCGCTCGCTCAAGGTGCCACAGGCCCTGGGTCAAGATACTTACTTGGCGATCCTGCATGTGCTCCGTGGTGTGATGCGGGTATGATGCGTCGTGGTCGGTGACAGGGGTTTAGCGTCCCCTCCAGTCCCGATATCACATAGCAAAACCATGTAACCAAAAAAACCGGGAACCTTCCGTCCTCCATGGAAACTGCTCGCACCCTGGCCACGGCGCTGAAAGTCGATCTCGGCTGGCTCATTGGCGAAGCCAATCCTGGCGACGTGAACCCGTACCGGGCCAACCCACGCGCGGCCATCCAGGCTGACTACCAGGCGGCACCCGGTCTGCGTGAACTCGCCTGGGATGATGCCGTGACGACTTGTCTGCAGACCACGTCCGACGGGTGGTGGTGCCTGCGCTCCATCGCCTTCTCCTCTTCTCCCCTCCTCCTCTCCGATAGCCAAGGGCTATCTGTCCCTGCTGCTGCACATCCGGGACGTAACGGCCGCGTGAAAGTGGCGTGAAAGCGGGTAGTCGTTTGCTGTCCATGGATGGCCTCATTTGTCACGTTTACGGCTGGGGTGGCGGCGTAAGTGATTGATTACCTGTACTTCAGCCCAAACACACCGTCACAATATGACATCGCTGCCGGGACAGGCCCGGGGCGCTGGGAACCCCGGCCATCTCCTTCAGGAAGTCCAGGGGTACAGCCCCGTGGGTTTAGGCTCCGGTTCCTGCTTTTCCACCCCCTTGGCGTCACCGACCTCCTCGCGCCTTTTGCCGAACTTAAAGGCGCGGCGGGTGGACTTGCGCCAGAGACCATCCGCGCTGAAACAGCCCCAACCCCAGCGCAACCAATTGAGGAGACTATTGGCGAGCCAGAGGGCCCAGGCCAGCATCAGGAGTCGATAGACCCAGAGGGGCACCGAGATGACCCAGGGTTGGGGCAGGGACTCGCCCGTGCGGTCCTGGTACCAGAGAAGCTGCCCGGCCTGGGAGCCATTGCCGGCGATCTGCATGGCGGGTTGCCCCAGCAGGCCCTCGGCTACCGCCGCGGCCAGGGCGCTCAGGGCCTGGAGACTGAGCAGGACTAGGCCGATCTGGACCAGATTGAAGGCACTGTTGCTCAGGCTTTGGCCTTTGGCCCCGCGCCAGGCCAGGGCCAGCAGCCAGCCGACGACCAGAATGGCACCCAGGGGCGGCGCCTGACTGAGACCCAGCAGCAAGAGGCCCCATTGCCAGGCGCTGGCGGGGCTGAGCCGCAACCGGCCCAGGACCAGGGCAAACAGCAGGATCAGAGGGATCAGGCTCCAGAAGAGCACCGCCGGTCCCAGGGTTGGACCGCCCAGCCACAGCACCCAGCGATCCGGGCCCAATTCAATGCGGCTAGTAGCATTGACACTGGGCGCGCCCAGACCCACGGTAGGCATAACGAGATGTGTATCGATGCCAACTTCCTGAATCCAGATCAATACCGCCTGCTGGTTACCTGGATGGACCGGCAGGAGAACCTGCCCCGCCTCCAGACGTATGGGCTGGGCCACGCCTTCCAGGGTGACGGACTGCAGACGGGCCCCCTCGGGCAGGCGCACCGGCTGCCGGCCGCCCCGCGAGGCGCGCAGGTCCAGCGTCAGGGTGGCCTCTGTGGAGCGATCCCCCGGTCGCAGGCGCAGTTCGCTGGCATCCACCGTCAAGCTGGTCCCCGGGGCCCCCAGGGGCCGGTTGATGCTCAGGTCCAGGGTCTCCCCCGCCCAGGGTCGCCACTCAGGCCACCACTGGCCCGTGGGGCTCTGGTGGTGGATCGGGGCCAGCCCGCTGAATGCGACATGCCAAAGGGGGCTGGCGTCCAGGCGCCAGACTTCGTTCCAGTCCCGGGTCACCGGGGCCGTCAGGGTCAGGGCATCCCGGGGTTCCAACTGGGATTGCCAGACCAGCTCCTGCTGGCCCCCGGGCAGATTGGCGGTGAGGCGGCCATCGGTCACCTTGAGGCCCGGCGTGAGTACCGCCTCCCCCGGCAGCAGGGGGATCTCGACGCGGAGGGGCTCATCCGCCGGAGTCAAGCGCCTCAGGCGCGTCTCGACTCGCCAGGAGAGGCCAAGAACCAGGGTACGTTCCAGCTCCAGAAAGGGCGGCAGCTTGGCGGCATCCCGCCAACTCGCGTCCTCACCCGCAGCCTCAACCCCGACTCCGGCATTTTCCGCGGCCCCCGTCTCCCGGATGAGCTGGAGCTGGACCTCCGGGACGCCATTGTCACCCACGCCGGAGAGGCGCCAACCCTCGGTCTTGGCTTCGACACGCCGCGGCCTGAGGGGCAAGGGCAACGCGATACGGTCCCGAGCCGGCAAGGCCCCGACGAGGCTAATACGATGTCTTCCCGCCGCCACCAGAACCCAGGGATAGCCCTCGTCCCCACGCAGCAGGGCCCGGGCCGGCTCACCGTCGATCTCGACCTGGGAGGGCAGCCATTGGCCGATCTGGGCCGGCAGGGGGATACCGACCTGGTCCTGGGCATCGATCTCCAAATCCAGCCGCAGGCTCCCGGGGTCGGCGGTCAGGGCCAGGTTCGTGATCTCGGCGCAGTGGGGGTGGCAATCCGGGGGTGCCAGCAGGCGTGCCTTGAGCTCCTTCAGCAACTCAGGACTGGGTAAATCCCCGGCCCTGGCGCTGGGGGCCAAGGCCAGCATGACCAGGAGCAGACTGCCGCCCAGGCGCCGCCAGCCCGCTAACCCCTTGACCAGGCCTCCGGCGAGGAGGAAGGCCAGAGCCAGTATCAGGACCACCCGCAGTAGGCCAAGGACGAGATTGCCGGCGGGCGGGATCAAGAGTAGCCGCAACTCCTGACCGCTCTGGACCGGTCCTTGCCAGATCAAGGACACCCGGTTCCACTGCCAAGCCGGCATGCCGGGCCCGGTTTGAGTCAGGGCATCGGGATCGATCCGGTTGAGGTCCGGGGGCGGACTGGGTGCGGGGGCGCCTGGCTTGGGGGATAGACGGCGCGAACCTGACTCACCCCTTATGGCGTCAGCCCGAGAGGCGAACTCCATCGGGGCCACCTCCTGGTCTGCGATTACCGCCATGGGTGCCATGGCCTGGAAGGCATCATCCATCAGGTCACCTGATCGGGCCGGCTGCGCCAGTTGGGGGTTCTCCAGTTGGGGATAAAGACCGATCCGTAACTGATTATCTATAAAGGGAATTGCGATAATGGCCAAGGCCAGGATGGCGAGCAGGCGATAGGCCTTGACCCAACGCGCCAGGACACCTTCAGGCAGGACGCGCTCCAAGGCGATCGCGGCCAGAAGGTTGAGCCACGCATATTGAGGCGCGCCGGGTTCCTGCCAGATGAGCGCCAGGGCGACCAGAGCCAGGGCGGCGGTACTCCAGCCATAGAGCCGTCCCATGGCCAGAGTGATGACGAGCACCAGAAAGAAGTCCAGGAGGGTCCAGGTGGCTAGCCAACTGCCCTTGGCCTGATCCACGCCGAGGGCGGCAAAGAGGCGCCAGCCTGGCGGCAAATTCAGTTCCGCGCCGACCTGGTGGAAATCCCGTGCCCAGCCCGTCGCCGACAGGGAAGTGGCGTCGGGCAGGCGACTCTCGGCCGTCAGGTCGAGTTGGCCGCGCCGCACCTCCACGCCCGGGGCACCGGTGACCGGATCCAAGGTGATCGACTGGGGCTCGCCATCGCTGTCAACCCGCCCCAGGGCCATGCCCGCGCCGGCGTCGAGACGCCAGCCTTGGGTCATGGTCCCCCCAATCCGGTCCCTCGCGCTGTAGCCCTGGCCATCGAAGTCGAGCCAGATCTGGCGCCGCAGGCTCAGTCGATCCGGCTCCGGGATGGGATCGCCGCGCTGTATCACATTGAAATTCAGGGTCACGCCCGCGCTCAGCCGAAAGGCCGGGAGGGACCGCCACTCCTCGGGGAGCTCGGTCTGGCGGGGGTCCACCGGGGCTGCATCCAGGATTTCAACAAGGCGGATAGCGGGATTCGACTGGTAGGCCCAAATTTCCTCCGCCGGCCAAGGCGCCGGGAGCGGCGCGAAGGGAAAGGCGCTCCGGTCACCCGCGTAACGGGCTTGAATGTCCAGGACCCAACGACCGGGACGCGCCTGCAGGAGCAGCCGACCATCGGGGTCCAGGCGCGCGGCCAGGGGGCTCTGGATCGCCATGGGGATGGCGCCCTCCGGCAGGGTAGCCGGCAGGACAATCTCGCGGGGACTGCCGGCGATATCGAACACCAGACGGCTGCTCAACCGCATGGGCACCCCCTCCTCCAGGCGCCGGAAGACCTGGAGCCGAAGGCTGTCCTCCGGGGTGGCGGCGAGGGGGCTCGTCGGACCCGAAGCCGAGAGCCAAACCTGGCCCTGATCATTCACTGCGGGGAAGGGTAGCGGGGCACCGTCGATACGCAATTCGACCAGGGCCAACCGGGGTGGCAGGGTCAAGGCCGTCGGCAACCGGTCCCAGAGGAAGCGGCCGCCTAGACTATGCTGGCCTGGCGGTAGCCAGACGACGGGCCGGCCCTGGTGGCTGACCACCGGCACGGGCTGGTCCTTGGCCATCATCGCCAGGGGCCAGTGATCGCCATCCCCCGGCAAGGGGACGGGCTGGTCCACGAAGGTCTCGACCTCCAGACTAAAGGTGCCGCCGGCGGCGTCGAGGGCCAGGCGCAGGATGGCGGGCCAGACACAGGGACGGGTCTGGGTGTCACCCGTGAGCCGGGGGCAGGCGTGGCTGGGATCATTCCACAGGACCCAGGCCGTCCAGTCCTGTAAAGGCCCGGGCACCTGGCCAGGGTTCAAGGGGGCGGCCTGGGCCTGGCCAAGCAGCAGTAAGCCACCGAGTAACAGGGCAAGAAAGGGGCGATGGACCATACGTCACTAGCCTGTGGAGGACAATGGGATAAGTGTAGCCGCCGCAGCCACCGCCTGCCCGAGGGCCAGACCCCCATCGTTGGCTGGTACCTGGCGATGCGTCAACACCCGCAGCCCTTGTTGACGCAAGCGCTGGGTGATGGCCTCGAAGAGAGTCTTGTTCTGGAAGACACCGCCGGAGAGGGCGATGGTGGCGATGTCACGCTCCGCGGCCAGGCGGCCCGCGAGATCGGCGGCCCCCTGGGCGAGCCCGCGATGAAATCGCGCGGCCATGCTCCCCGGGTTCCGCCCACTGGCCAGGTCCGCCAGGAGAGCCCGCCACATGGGCGCCGGGTCCAGCAGCCACCGATCCCCCGCCATGACCAGGCCAAAGGGATAGGCACCGCCCTCCTCCCCCGCGGCCCGGAGCGCCAGGGTCTCCAGCTCGATGGCGGCCTGGCCCTCGTAGGCGATGGCGTCGCGGCAGATACCCAGTGCAGCAGCCACGGCATCGAAAAGGCGGCCGGCGGAGCTGGTCAGGGGCGAATTGAGGCCCCTGGCCATCATGGTATCCAGGGTGGCGAGGGGCTTGGCGACCAGGTAGCGGGTCAGCTCCAGGTCCGGGTAGGCGGTGGCACAGGTCTCCCAACCCAGGCAGGTCGCGAGCTGGGCATAGAGGTTGCGCCAGGGCTCGCGCATGGCTCGCGTCCCCCCCGGCAGGGGCACGGGACGCAGATGACCGAGGCGCTCCCACCCCCGGTAATCCGCGAGGAGAAACTCCCCGCCCCAGACGCTACCGTCCTCGCCCCAACCCAGGCCATCGAAGGCGAGGCCCAGTACCTTGCTGCCTTCCAGCGGCCAGCCCGCGTCCGCCATCACGCTAGCCAGGTGCGCGAAGTGATGCTGGACCGCGATGACCGCGATACCCCGCTCCGCCGCCAGAGCGCGGCCCACCCAGGTCGAGCGGTAGTCCGGATGCCGGTCCAGGGCGATGGCCATTGGCTGGTGCTGAAAGAGCTGCTGGTAAAGGTCGAGAGTTCGCTCGAACTCGTCGGCGGTGCGAGCATCCTCCAGATCGCCCAGGTGCTGGGACAGGATGGCCTGGCCGGGGCGCAGCAGACAAATCGTATTCTTGAGTTCGCCCCCCAGGGCCAGGATGGGGGGCGCGTTCGCGAAGCCGGGCGGCAGGGGAATGGGGGCGGGGGCCAAGCCTCTTGCCCGTCGCAACGGCCGTGGCGCTCCATCCATGACCCGCATCACCGAATCATCCACCCGATTGAGGATGTCGCGGTCGTGGAGCAGCAGTACATCCGCCAGCCCGGCCAGGCGCTGGCGGGCCTCGTCATTGGCGATGCACTGGGGCTCCTCGCTGCGGTTGCCGCTGGTCATGACCAGGGGCCGATCCCAATCCTGGAGCAGGAGATGGTGCAGGGGGCTGTAGGGAAGCATGAAGCCGAGGGTGGTCTGGCCTGGGGCCACCTCGGGGGCTATCTTGGCCGCCACCTCCGACGCCATTAAGCCTCCCGCCTCGGCCTGGGGCATGTCACGGTAATAACCAGGATCCGTGATTGCTGGGTTATCCGGGCCGGGTGACGG
>JBASIS010000292.1:0-14926 GCA_049654905.1 Chromatiaceae bacterium | reverse complement strand
CCGCATAGATCCCATTTGGCTCACGCTTCCAGGCACCATTGGGCTGGTAGATATCCGTCACCACGGCGGTCTGCACGGCCCGGTGCAGATCGAACAGCCGATCCAGAGTCACCGGTTCTTGCGTCCAGGCGTAGATCAACTCAATGGCGCGGGCATGGCCCACCACTTCTTGATGGTCCTTGAGCGGTTTACCACCGACAGTCAGCCCTTCCTCAATGACAAACTTGGTCTCCCCCAAGGTCAGGGTATTACCCTCAAGCGCGGTGGAACCGTGGGTCCAGAGGTCCCGCACCTGAGCAATCAATCCTGCCCGAAGGTCCGGGTCCAGCCCTGCCAGGATTTTGAGGTTGGGAATATGCATGGCGGTACTCCGTGGCTTATATTCGCCGGGCATGGCAACGGGGCTGAATCCCTGGACACCAACCGGCTGAATAGCCTCCACCCGGCACCAGATCTCCATGCTTGGAAGGGGCTTGCACTAACCCCATCGGTCAACGCCCGCAAGCTCGATCGCGGCGCTGCTGGTTATGATCACTGTTGTCGATCAGGACAGCCGCGATGGCGGAGTTACATTCCGGACTGGCGGCGCTGCCATGCGGTGCGGTTTGATCCGACCATTTCAGGAGTGGAGCCGACGAGGCTGCCGGTGGCCTCATCTCCAGACGGGACGACGAGGGTTGGAGAACCCTGGCAGGGACCGGTACCTTGGCTGAGACCGGTCGCGAGACCTGTTCAGTGGGCACTGGGCCAGTCTCCCGCAGGCCCAGCCAAACCAGCCAGAGGCCCGAGCAGATCAGGAACAGATAGGGACCCCACTTGATGCGGCCTGGTCCCCACTGATCGGCGATACCCTTGAGGTGCGCTTTGCGCGCCCCAGGACTCTGATCCGCCCGTACCTTTACCTGTTCCCAGGCAGTACGCAGCGCCTCGCTCGGCGCGGCATGATACAGCTCGACCCCCAGTTCCTTCCGCAGATCCCCGGCCAAGGAGCGGAGAGAGGAAACGCCTGGCGGTATCCCTTGGGGAAACCGCGCTGAATCCGTAAACACTACCCGCCCGATCACCCGCACCCCCGGCACCAGGGCCTTCACCGCCTCGGTATGGGCATAGTTCTGCCGCAGCGGATTCGGAAAACCGATGCTGTGGCGTCCGAGCCGTTGGGTCCATTGTGCCTCTCGCTCCTGGCCAAATATCTGACCCCGGTAGTTCTTGGTTTCCACGACCAGCAATCCCGCCCCGGTCAGCACCAGGTGGTCCACTTGCGTCAGGCCGCCCCGACTCGCCGGCAATATCACATCATGAAGGGCCTCACCCCAGATCCGAGCCAGCCTCCTGGCGACCCGTGCCTCGCCCAGCTTGCCCCGTAGCCAGGGAGTGGCAAGGGAGAGGAGCGCGGAAAAGGCCAGGAATACTGGAATTGGCCACATCATGCCGGCCAAGGCGATGATGGGCGCCAGGAGGGTTTGATAAGGATCGACCATGGCCATAGGGTTCCGTCAAAGGGTAAAGCTGGATCTCCTGATCTTCTGGGTGGCTTCCCCGGTCACTTGCCAGACATGACGTAACATCCTATGTTGTTCGAATACAGGACACGATGATCCATAGCAAGAAGGAGACACCCAGATGCCCCAGCCGGCCCCCAAAATCGACTACTTCAGTTATGGCGATTATTGCCAGTGGCCCGAGGAGGAACGCTGGGAGTTGATCGACGGCGAGGCCTTCGCCATGGCCCCCGCGCCGACACGGTTGCATCAGGAGTTCGTGGTGGAACTGGCGCGTCAGATCGGCAATGCCCTCCAAGGCCAGCCCTGTCGGGTTTATGTCGCCCCCTTCGATGTGCGCCTGCCCCGACAGGACGAGGCCGATGCGCAAGTAGATACGGTGGTACAACCCGACGTAGCGGTCATCTGCGATCCCCGTAAGCTGGACGACAAAGGCTGCCGGGGGGCCCCGGACTGGATCATCGAGATCCTCTCCCCCGCCAGCGCCGCTCATGATCAGATCCGTAAGCGGGCACTCTACGAGCGTCACGGGGTCCGGGAATACTGGCTGCTACACCCGGTTGACCGGGTGCTGACCATCTATCGGCTGGGCGAGGATGGGGCCTTCGGCAAGCCAGACATCCGGTCGCTGGAGGAGCCGGCCCCGGTGGGCGTGATCGCGGACATGACGATTCACTGGCCGCCGGGCGATCCCATCGCAGGCCGGGAATAGGCGGCGCCCGAGTTGACACCGCGGCTACGGCGCGTCCTGGCGATGACCCCACCGTGGGCGCCTCACCCCTTGATACACACCAGCAGCTCCAGCCGCGCCACCAGCCGGGCCAGACCGGCGCGGTCGGTGGCGGTGACCCGGGCCGAAGGCGCGGGTGGCCAGCTCGTGCTCAGGCCCACCGGGGCCCGGTAACAGAGGGCGTCCGCCAGCTCCCGCCGCACCGCCAGGATAGCGGCCCGGTCCAGGCCAGTGTGCAGGGTCCGCACCCCGCAGGAGATGTCAAAACCCACGCCCCCGCCGGAGGCCACGCCGCCCTCGTCCGGGTCGAAGGCCGCCACCCCGCCGATGGGGAAGCCGTAGCCCCAGTGGGCGTCCGTCATGGCATAGGCCGCCTGGACGATGCCCGGCAGGCTGGCGACATTGGCCAACCGGCACGGTGCTCGAAGTGCCCCCAGGCGGGCAGTGGGCGCGGGTCTATTGCCGAGGCGTTCAATGCCAGAGGCCCGTGATGTGCCAGCGGGGGGACCGGTTGACGCCCCGAGCCAGCAGCGCCAGCAGTTCCCGAGGGTCGTCCAGGGGCCAGCCCAGGGCCGGGCCGGGGAGTTCGTCCGGGATCAGTTCCAGGAGGCGGTCGATGCGTTCCTGGGTCGGCGGGTGGGTGCGCAGCAGGGAGGGATCCGGCAGATGGCGGCCGGGGAGCATCATCTGCTCCCAGAAGCTGCCCTGCTGGCGCTCCAGCTTGTCCAGGGCCGAGGCAAGACCCACCGGGTCCCCGGAGAACTCGGCGGCGGCGCGGTCGGCTTCGAACTCGCGGTTGCGCGACAGGGCGAGCTGGGCGAGGGCGCTCAGGGTCGGCGCCGCCAGCAACACCAGCAGGGCCAGCAACGGCGGGGTGGCGAGACCCAGGAGCAGGGCCGGGATACTGAGGATCAGCAATACCTGGCCCACCAGGGCCAGCACCCCGGTGATGCGGCTCAGGGTGTCGGCGAAGGTCATCACCTGGATATCGCCGTTGGCGACGTGGGCGAGCTCGTGGGCCAGGACGCCGATCAGCTCCCGCCGCTCCAGACGCCGCAAGAGGCCGTCGGACAGGACGATGGCCGCGTCCTCGCGCCGCCCGGTGGCGAAGGCGTTCATCATCCGGCTCGGCAGGTAGTAGAGCCGTGGCGAATGTTCGAGCCCGGCGCGTGCCGCCAGGCCCTCCAGGAGCCGGTAGAGGCCTGGCATCTCCCGGGGCGGCAGGGGTATGGCGCCATAGAGCCGGACCAGGAGCCGGGGGGAGGCCACCGGGTTGATCATCCAGAGTATGGCGACGCCCATCAGGGTGCCCCACAGAAAGGGCTCGCCGCCCACCACCCAGCCCAGATAGCCGAGCAGCAGGGCCAGCAGCCCGAGCAGGCCAAGTTGCTGCAGGCCATTGCGCACCTTGTGTTGGAGCAGGCGTTGTCGGTCCATGGCGGCTAAATGGGGGTCTGGTGACCGATCCAGAATGCCTCAGTTGCCATGCCTCTTGCGGTAGCCGTCGAGGAAGCGGCCGATCCGGCCCATGGCATCCTCCAGGTCATCGGTGTTGGGCAGGAAGACGAGGCGCAGATGGTCCGGATGGGGCCAGTTGAAGCCGCTGCCCTGGACCACCAGCACCTTTTCCTCCAGCAGGAGATCGAGGATGAAGTGCTGGTCGTTGAGGATCGGATAGGCCTTGGTGTCCAGGCGGGGAAAGAGGTACATGGCCGCCTGGGGCTTGTGGCAGGTAACGCCCGGAATGGCCGTCAGGAGTTCGTAGGCCCGGTCACGCTGCCGGCACAGGCGACCCGTGGGGGCGACCAGATCCTCGATACTCTGATAGCCGCCAAGCGCGGTCTGGATGGCGTACTGGGCCGGCACGTTGGCACACAGCCGCATGGAGGCGAGAATGTCCAGCCCCTCAATGTAGTCGCGGGCGTGGCGCTTCTCCCCGGACACGATCGCCCAACCGGCGCGGTAGCCGCAGGCGCGGTAGTTCTTGGACAGACCGTTGAAGGTCACGAACAGCACGTCCTCCGCCAGGGAAGCGATGGAGGTATGGGCGGCGCCGTCATACAGGACCTTGTCGTAGATCTCGTCCGCGTAGATGATCAACTGGTGTTGGCGGGCAATCTCGACGATCTCTTGTAGCAACTCCACCGGATAGAGGGCCCCGGTGGGATTGTTAGGGTTGATGATGACGATGGCGCGGGTGGACGGCGTGATCTTGGCCCGAATGTCGTGCAGATCCGGCAGCCAGCCCGCGCCCTCGTCACAGAGGTAGTGGCAAGGGGTGCCGCCGGCCAGGGAGACGGCGGCGGTCCAGAGGGGATAGTCCGGCGCCGGCACCAGCACCTCGTCGCCGCTGTCCAGCAAGGCCTGGATGGTCATCACAATCAGCTCGGAGACCCCGTTGCCGATGTAGATGTCACCGACCTGGACCCCGGGGATCTGTTTTTCCTGGCTATAGTGCATCACCGCCTTGCGGGCGGCGAACAGGCCCTTGGACTCAATATAGCCCGAGGCATTGGGGAGGTTATGGATGACATCGCGCACGATCTCGTCCGGGGCCTCGAAGCCAAAGACGGCGGGGTTGCCGATGTTGAGCTTGATGATGCGGTGGCCCTCTTCCTCCATCTGATAGGCGCGGGCCATGACGGGGCCGCGGATGTCATAGCAGACATTGGCCAGCTTGGTGGACTTGAGGACGGGCTGCATGGTGGCTACTTCCGGTTGAGGGGCTCGCGATAGTGGGGGGCAAGAAGGTACCCGATCCCGACGGGGTGCTGCAAATAGCGATGCCCATCAAAGCCCAGGCCTTTAGGGCGCGGGGTCGCCCACGCGCAGCCCCGTTTGTTTTCGCGATATTGCCCCCATGTATTGACCGTTACAAGATACGGTCGCCGCTGGCTGGTCCGCGCCCTGGCTCGGAGTCCAAGCGCTTTGTGGCATCCCCTTTCCGCAACCCATGGCTCAGGAGATCTCTATGGACTCGGCTCCATCCCCGAACGCGGACACCGCGGAGCAGGTTTCTCTCCAGGACAATTCCACCCCCAGCCTCCTTCTGCGGCCACAGTTCGCCGTTGCCTCCGTGGCGAAAGTGGCCGAACCCAATGGCGGCGCGGGGGATGACTGGTATCGCTATGAGCTGGCGAGCGGCCCCTCCCGGATCACGGGCTATCACCGTGGTTCGCCCGAGGAGGTGATGGCCTACGCCCAAAATTGCGCCGAGGACTTTAACATGCGCAATGCCACGGGTAAGAGCACCCGGGCCTTTGCCAGCAGCAAGACCCGCTGATGCCCTTGGCCGCCCGCCGATGACGGCGGCCCCTCACCCGGCTCAATCACCCCTTACCTTTCACCGAAAGACCTGTTATTGTGGGGACCAAGAGGAACAACCGATCTTCAGATCGGGGCAAGGCGTAGCATAAAATCGAATGAATCCCATGGATTTCCCGCGAATCATGTAGCCCCCCCTTACTTCTTCTTACCGTTTTTACGGTATTCCGCTGTCGAAGGAATTTTCGTGCTTGGTATTTTTCGATAGTGTCATGTTTATCCAATGCACGAATTTCGGAGTTAGTCAGAGATGAATATTTACGTAGGTAACCTTCCCTATAGCGCCACCGACGCCGATCTGCGCGAGGCCTTTGCCCATTATGGCGACGTGTCCAACGTGCAACTGATCAGCGACAAATTCACTGGCGAATCCAAGGGCTTTGGCTTTGTGGAAATGGACAACAACTCGCAGGCCGATGCCGCGATCAAGGGTCTGAATGGCACCGCCATCAAGGGCCGCAACATCACCGTCAATCAGGCCAAGCCCAGAAGCGACCGTCCCTCGCACGGCGGCGGTGGTCGGCGTTATTGATCGGTTGGATTACAGGTCGGAGCGGGCACCCGGTGCCAGCGCCGATTTAAGTGAAGAATCCCCGCCCCGGCGGGGATTTTTGCGTTCAGGGTCACCCCCCTTGCCGGGCGCGCAGAAAGGCCTTGGCCGTATAGCGTGTCACCTGGGTGTAGTGGCGATCCATGATGCCCTGTACCACCTGGCTGTACTCGTTGATCAGGTCCGGCGCGATGCTAAAGCGCTCGAAATTGTAGATGGCGGCGACCTTGTGGCCAATCGGCACCAGATGGGCCTCGAAGGCCTGGAGCAGGTGGTCGATATCCCGGTGGTTACGCACCGTCAAACCCTCGAAGTTGACGAAGAGGATCTTGCGCCCGGCGTCGTAGGCCAGGCGTTGATCGAGGGGCAACTCCAACATGGCCGCGCGCAGATTCATAGCCTGGGTCCCGAAGATGCGCGCATCCATCAGCCGCGGCGGCTGGGGCATCCGGGGGACGAAGGCCATCCGCTCCAGAATATCGCGCTCCAGATCCACGCCGGGGGCAATCTCGGTCAGTTCGAGACCCTCCGGCCCCAATCGAAACACGCAGCGCTCGGTGATGTAGAGGACCGTCTTGCCCCCTTCCGCCGCCCGCGGGCCGCTGAAGGTCCGGTGCTCGACCTGCTCGACGAATTTCCGCGCTTCGCCGTCGGCATGAATCCGCAGTGCCCCTTTTTCCAGGGCAATCTCCCGGTTGCCGGCGGTAAAGGTCCCCACGAAGACCACCTTTTTCGCGTTTTGGCTGATGTTAATGAAGCCCCCGGCGCCCGCGAGCCTGGGGCCGAATTTCGAGACATTGAGGTTGCCCTCGCGGTCGGCCTGGGCCAGCCCCAGGAAGGCAATATCGAGTCCACCACCGTCGTAGAAGTCGAATTGGCTGGGCTGATCGACGATCGCCTGGGCATTGATGGCGGCGCCGAAGCTGAGACCCCCCGCCGGGACTCCCCCCACCACTCCGGGTTCGGCGGTGAGGGTGATGAGATCCAGGATGTTCTCCTCGGTCGCCACGGAGGCCACGCCCTCGGGCATGCCGATGCCCAGGTTCACCACGTCGTTGGTGGCGAGTTCCAGGGCCGCGCGGCGGGCGATAATCTTGCGCTCGTCCAGGCCCATGGGCGGGATGGCGGACAGAGGCACCCGGATCTCCCCCGAGAAAGCGGGGCTATAGGGCTCGCCGAAGGTCTGCATGTGGTACTCGGGCCGCTCCGCGACTACCACGCAATCGACCAGGACCCCGGGGATCTTGACCTGCCGGGAGTGGAGGCTATGGCGGTCGGCAAGGCGCTCGACCTGGGCAATGACGAGGCCACCCGAATTATGGACGGCCATGGCGATAGCCTGGGCCTCCAGCGTCAGGGCCTCGCGCTCCATGGTGATATTGCCCTCCGGGTCGGCGGTGGTGCCGCGAATGAAGCCGACCTGGATCGGGAAGGCCTTGTAAAACAGATACTCATCGCCGTCGATCTCCATCAGGCGCACCAGATCGACGCCGCTGGCGAGGGTCCGGTCGTTGAGCTTGCCGCCACCCAGGCGGGGATCGACGAAGGTGCCCAGGCCGACCCGCGTCAGGGTCCCCGGCTTGCCGGCGGCGATGTCGCGGAAGAGGTGGCTGATGACACCCTGGGGCAGATTCCAGGCCTCGATGCGATCGGCGAGGGCCAGTTGCTGCAGCTTGGGAACCAGACCCCAATGGCCACCGACCACCCGCCGCACCAGACCCTCATGGCCCAAGTGGTTGAGACCTCGCTCCTTGCCGTCGCCCTGACCCGCGGCATAGACCAGGGTCAGGTCGCGGGGATGACCGAGCCCCTGGGCATCGTCGTCCTCACTTTCCAGAAAGCGTTGCTCCAGAGCCAGGGCCAGATTCTCTGGAAAGCCAATGCCGACGAAACCGCCAGTGGCCAGGGTATCGCCGTCGCGGATCAGGCGCACCGCTTGCCGGGCGCTGACCACCTTGCCGGTATCGCCAGCGTGCAACGAGGCAATCAAGGGGTGTTGGGACATGGGGAGGCCTGGGGTATGGCGGGCGAAAGGGGGCAATGTATCATCCCGTTCAGGCCAATTCACGCCAACAGAAACCCACCATGACCCGCTTCTGCCTGATCCGTCACGGGGAAACCCCCTGGAACGCCGAGCGTCGCATCCAGGGCCAGCTCGACATCGGCCTGAACACGACCGGGGAGGCGCAAGCCCGGGCCCTCGGGGCCGGCTTAGCCGACCAGCACTTCACCGCCGTCTATAGCTCCGACCTGGCGCGGGCCTGGCACACGGCGGTGGTGGCGACCCAAAACCTGGACCTGCCCAACCCGCGGCCCGAGGCGAGCCTGCGGGAGCGCCACTATGGCCTCTATCAGGGCCTGACGGTGGAGGAGGCCTTGGCGCGCCACCCCGAGATCTATCATCACCACCGCCAGCGCAGCCTGGACTACGACTACGGGACCGGCGAAACCCTGCGGGCCTTCGCCACGCGCGCCCTGGAGGGCCTGACCCGCCTGGCCGAGCGACACCCGGGGGGCACCCTCCTCGCCTTCACCCACGGCGGCATACTGGACATTGTCTATCGCGCCGCGACAGGCCGCGACCTGTCCGGCCCGCGCGATTTCCCGGTGCCAAACGCCGCCCTGAACTGGCTGGAGTATGCCGCGCCCCGCTGGACCATCCTGGCCTGGGCCGACCGCCGCCACCTGGAGCGGACCCTGGACGAGGTCGTCGAGTGACGGCTGGCACGGACCTCACACCATCTTGCGCAAGGCGTATTCCAGAATGCCCTCGGCGCCGGCCACCCGCAGGCGGGGCACCAGGTCGCGGACGATCCGGGCGTCCACGACGGTTTCGACGGCCAGCCAGGAGCGATCGTAAAGATGACTGACGGTAGGGGCATGGAGGCTGGGGAGCAGGCCGACAACCCGATCCAGATCCTCGGCCTTGACGTTGAGCTTGAGGGCGACCTTGTGGCGCGCGGCTAGGGCGGCCTGGAGCATGAGGGCGATCTGGTCGATCTTGGCCCGCTTCCAGGGGTCCTGGCGGGCCTGGGGGTTGGCGATGAGCCGGGTCTCGGTGACCAGCAGCTCCTCAACGATACGCAGGCCGTGGGCACGGATGGTGCTGCCGGTCTCGGTAATCTCGACCACGGCGTCCACCAGGCCCTCCACCACCTTGGCCTCGGTGGCGCCCCAGGAGAACTCCACGCTGGCCTCGATGCCGCGCTCTGCCAGATAGCGCTTGGTGAAGCCCAGGAGTTCAGTGGCGACCTTCTTGCCCTGGAGGTCGGCGACCGAGTTGATCGGCGAATCCTTGGGTACCACCAGCACCCAGCGGCTGGGCTGCTCGGAACTCTTGGAGTAGGTGAGGGTGCAGATCTCCTCGACCTCGGCCTGGGTCTCCAGGATCCAGTCCAGGCCAGTCAGGCCCAGATCCAGGGTACCGTTGGCGACATAGGGCGCCATCTCCTGGGCCCGCACCAGGACGCAGGACAACTCGGGGTCGTCCACGCCGGGGTAATAGTTGCGATAGTTGGGGCTGATCTTCCAACCGGCCTGTTCGAAAAGGGCCAGGGTGGATTGTTCGAGGCTGCCCTTGGGCAGGCCGAGGCGAAGAGGCGTCATGATGGGATCGACTTCAGGGTTAAGCGCCGGAGACGGGCGGGACGCGCAATTCTACCCCCGAAGACGCCCTGTTAGCCGCAAAACACCTCTTGAGCATCGAAGACGGGGCCGTCCACGCAGACCCGCTTCATGGCCGGTCCCGCCGGTGTCCTGACCTCGACCACGCAGCCGGCGCAGCCACCGACGCCGCAGGCCATGAATTCCTCTAGGGAGACCTGACAGGGCAGGGCGAATTCCCGCGCCAGGGCAGCGACCGCCGCCAACATGGGGTGGGGACCGCAGGCGAAGACCTCGACCTCGGCCAGGGCGCTGGCATCCAGGGTCTGGAGCCAGGCGCGGGCCAGGTCGGTGACATAGCCCTGGAAGCAGCCGGCATAGCCCTGGAGGCTGGCCAGGCGGCTGGGGATACCCCAGTCGTCGAGCAGGGGCATGGCGGCGATGACCTCCGCCGGCAGGCCGGGGACCAGAAACTGGGAGGGCCGCGCCGAGAAGGGAAAGGGCACCTCGGAGCCGAGGATGACCAGGGGCTTAGCCGCCGCCTCCCGGCGCAGGGTATCAGCCAGGAAGATCATGGGCGGCATGCCCACGCCTCCGCCGATGAGCAGGGGCCGGGGCCGTTCGGCATGGAGTTGGAAGGGGTTGCCGATGGGGCCGATGGAGCTGACGATATCCCCCGGACGGCGCCGGGCCAGGAGTCGGGTGCCCTCCCCCACCGCCTTGTAGAGGATCTCGATCCAGCCTGCCCGGGGATCGACACGCATCAGGGAGATGGGCCGGCGTAGCGGCAGGGCCGGGTCGCAGGTGAGGTGGATAAACTGGCCGGGCTTGGCACGTTGGGCGCACTCCGGGGACCTGAGGCGCATCAGGTACTGGTCGCCGGCGAAGGCTTCCTGGCTGAGGACCTCGGCGTCCTCGACAAAGAGGGTGCCGCGCTGGGAGGCCGTGCTCATGATGGACTCCGGAGCCTGTGAACGATACGGCCACCCAGCAGGGTCCAGGTCACGCGCCCCGTCATCGGTTCGCCCCGGAAGGGGGTGTTGTGGCCCTGACTGCGCCAGGTCTCGGGGCCGATCCGCCACTGGGCCTCGGGGTCGAAGACGCAGACATCCGCCGGCTGGCCGCTGGCCAGGTTGCCCAGGGGCAGACCCAGGATGGCGGCGGGGCCGCTGGTGAGACGGGCGATGGCTGCGGGGAGATCCAGCACCCCCTGGGCGACCAGGCGCAGCGTCAGGGGCAACAGGGTCTCCAGGGCCGCCATGCCGGGGGCGGTGCTGGGAAAGGGCGCCAGCTTGGCGTCGGCCTCGTGGGGCTGGTGATCGGAACAGATGGCGTTGATCAGGCCGGCGCGCACGGCGTCCCGCAGGGCATCGCGATCGGCCAGGGTGCGCAGGGGCGGGTAGAGGTGGCACTGACTGTTGAACCCCTCCAGATCCTCCTCCGTCAGGATGAGCTGATGGGCGCTGACGTCGGCGGTCACGGCCAGGCCTCGACAGTGGGCATCGGCGAGCATTTCCAGGGCGCGGGCGCAGGAGATGCCGCGCAGGTGGACTCGGGCGCCGGTCTGCTCGGCGAGGGCCAGGTCCCGGGCCAGGGCGACGGTTTCGGCGGCCTCGGGGATGCCGGGCAGGCCAAGGCGGGTGGCGACGCGGCCCTCATGGGCACAGCCCTGGGCGCGCAACTGGGGGTCCTCGGAACGCAGGAAGACGGTGAGCCCGAAGGTGGCGGCGTATTCCAGGGCGCGGCGCAGCACCAAGGTATTGAGGATGGGGCGGTCGGCCTGGCTCATGACGGCGCAGCCGGCCTGGCGCAGGGCGAACATCTCGCTGAGCTGCTCCCCCGCCAGGCCCTGGGTGAGGGCGCCGGCGGGGATAACCCGCGCCCAGCCGGCCTGCTCGGCGGTGCGGGTGATGAGCTGGGCCACCGCCGGGGTGTCGATGACGGGCCAGGTGTCCGGGGGGCAGCAGAGGCTGGTGATGCCCGCCGCCGCCGCCGCCGCCGTCTCGCTGGCGATGGTGCCCTTGTGCTCCTCGCCCGGCTCCCGCAGGCGGGCGCAGAGGTCGATGAGGCCTGGGCAGACGATCTGGCCCCGGGCGTCCAGAACCTGGTCCGGCTGGAAGCCCGCCGGGGCGGCGCCTACCGCCAGCACCCGCCCCTCGGCCAGGTGCAGGTCCAGGTGGCCATCGATACCCCTGGCGGGGTCGATGAGGCGGCCATGGCGGATGCTGATGCGGGAGATTTCAGTCATGGGCCGTTACCGCCGCGCCTTGGTTCTGGGTGCCAAGACACAGGGCCATGACCGCCATGCGCACGGCGATGCCATTGCTGACCTGTTCCAGGATCACCGAGCGTGGGCCGTCGGCGACCTGGGAGTCCATCTCCACCCCACGATTGATCGGCCCGGGGTGCATGACGATGGCGTCCGGCTTGGCGGTAGCCAGGCGCTCCTCCGTGAGTCCGAAGAGCTGGAAGTATTCGTGCTCGCTGGGCAGCAGGGCGCCGCGCATCCGTTCCCGTTGCAGGCGCAGCATGATGACCACATCCACGTCCCGGACCCCTTCGCGCAGATCGTGGCAGACCCGGGCGCCGAGGGACTCGGGGTCTGCGGGGAGCAGGGTGCGGGGGGCGACGAGGCGCACCTCGGCGACCCCCAGCGTCTTGAGGGCCGCCAGTTGCGAGCGCGCGACCCGCGAGTGGAGTATGTCGCCAACGATGGCCACCCGCAGGGACGCGAAGTCGCCCTTGTGGCGGCGAATGGTGAACATGTCCAGCAGGCCCTGGGTGGGGTGGGCGTGGCGGCCGTCGCCGGCGTTGATGACGCTGACCCCGGGGGCGGCGTGCTGGGCGATGAAGTGGGCGGCGCCGCTCTCGGCGTGGCGGACCACGAACATGTCCACGTGCATGGCCTCCAGGTTGCGCAGGGTGTCGAGCAGGGTCTCGCCCTTGGTGGTGGAGGAGGCGGCGATGTTGAGGGTCAGGACGTCGGCGGACAGGCGCTTGGCCGCCAGCTCGAAGGTGGTGCGGGTGCGGGTGCTGGTCTCGAAAAAGAGATTGGCGACGGTCTTGCCCCGGCACAGCGGCACCTTCTTGACGGCCTGGCGGGCCACGCCCAGGAAGCCCTCGCTTTGATCGAGGATGCGGATCAGCAGGGCCCGTGGCAGGCCTTCCAGGGTCAGGCAGTGGCGGAGCTGGCCCTGGGCATCGAGCTGGAGGTTGGGCATGGCGGGGCCGGGGGTCAGGGGCGGGGATCGGGGCGCCGGCCCAGGACCAGGGCCAGGGGCGTGGGGCCGGTAAGCTTGACCTGGAGGGCGTCGTCGCGGGTCAGGGCGCCCTTGAGGTCAATGCCGGTGGCGTCGGCGGCGATGGGCAGTTCCCGGCCGCCGCGCCGCGCCAGCACCGCCAGCAGCACCGAGGCGGGCCGGCCGTAGGCGAAGAGGCTATCCAGGGCGGCGCGAATGGTGCGACCGGTGTGGAGGACATCGTCCACCAGGATGAGATGGCGGTCGTTGATGGCGACCGGCAGGTCCGAGGGCCGCACTTGGGGGTGCAGGCCCAGGCGGCTGAAGTCATCGCGGTAATAGGAGATGTCCAGCACCCCCAGGGGCTCGGGGATGCACAGGGACTGGTGCAGGCGCTCGGCGATCCAGACGCCGCCGGTATGGATGCCGACCATGAGGGGGTCGAGGATGCCACGCTGGGTGAGCTTGGCCTGGAGGACGGCACTCATCCGCGCGATGGCCGCCTCGATATCGGCGGCGGTGGCGACGATCTCAGTGGGCTTCACTCAGCCAGGTCTCCAGCAGCAGTTTCGCGGCCATGGCATCCACCACCTCGCGGGAGGTGGCCTTGCGCCCGAGGATGTGGCGCGCCTCGAGGGTGGTGAGACGTTCGTCCACCAAGTACACCGGCAGACCAAAACGCCCCTCGATCTGGCGGGCGAACCGCCGGGCCAGGGGGGCGATCTCGGTCTCGGTGTCATCCATGTTGAAGGGCAGACCCACCACGGCGGCGTCTGGACGCCATTCGCGCATCAAGGCCTCGATGCGCGGCCAGTCGGGCCGATCGTCGCGGCAGCGCAGGGTGGTGAGGGGGGCGGCGGTGGCGGTTACCTGCTGGCCCACGGCCACGCCGATCTTGCGGGGGCCGTAATCAAAGCCAAGGAGGGTGCCGGTGGCCATTCAGGCGTGTCCCACCTCGGCACTCATCAGGTTCAGGTCCACCCCCAGCAGAGCCGCCGCCGCCTGCCAGCGCCGCCCGGCGGGGACCCGGAACAGGATATCGCCGTCCGCCGGGCCGCTCAGCCAGGCGTTGGTGCCCATCTCCTGCTCCAGTTGGCCGCCACCCCAGCCGGCATAGCCGAGGGCGATGAGGCGCGAGGCCGGGCCCCGGCCGGCGGCGATGGCCTCCAGCACGTCCCTGGAGGTCGTCACGCAGATGTTGGGGGCAATGCTCAGGGTGGCGTCGTAGGTCTCGCCCTCGCTGTGCAGGACGAAGCCGCGATCCGTCTGCACCGGACCGCCCAGGTAGATGGGGTTGTCGCGCACCCCCGGATCCAGGACCTCGATATCCAGTTGTTCCAGGATTTCGCCGAGGCGGATCTCCAGGGGGCGGTTGATGACGATGCCCATGGCGCCCTGGTCGGTGTGCTCGCACACATAGGTCACGGTCCGCGAGAAATTGGGATCCCGCAGGCCTGGCATGGCGATCAGGAAGTGGTTAGCAAGGGTCGAAGAGTATGGCATGGGTATAGTATCCGGCCCTCACCCGCCCGAGGCAAGAAGATTGCCAGGGGATGACTGGCCACCCTACCCCTTTCTGGGCCCCCATCCTCCCCAGCCAATCCCCTTTGGTCCTGCCGGTAACTTGGCTTTGTTTCGTAATTTGCCTCTGCCGCGCCCCCCGGCCAGTTTTCGGGTTCCAGTGCGGTCCGGGCCTCGGCGTAGTGGTAAGTCGCTTCGACGGGCCAATGTCGCACCTCGAACCCAGCCAGCCAGGCTGCGATCGTCGCCGCGTATTTCGCGGCGCCAAGCTGGGTTGCACCAAAACGCAACTCGGCCGCCACGATTGCCTACAACCAGGTTCCGCTATTGTTATAGCAGTCCCATTTCGGTTTTCGGCTTTTATTTTCCAATGATCTGAAAGTTTTCGGTAAGCAGCGCTCTGAGTTGCGGCTTAAAAAGATCAAGCTCGGCAAAGAAATCTTTGCAAGCACCCTTG
>JBASIS010000291.1:0-2578 GCA_049654905.1 Chromatiaceae bacterium | reverse complement strand
CAATGGCCAGTCGTAGGGCCTCACACACCCATTCTGCTGGCAGTGACGGGGCCATGGCCCAACCAACGATCTTCCTAGAGAAAAGGTCCATGACCGCGGCCAGATACAGCCCGCCGGATCGCGTGCGAATGTAGGTCAGGTCGGCCACCCAGGCCTTATTGGTCTCAACCGGATCGAACTGACGATTCAGGACATTCGAGGCTACCGGCAAGTCATGCTTATTGTCTGTCGTATGAACGAATTGGCGACGCCACACTGGCCGGAGCCCCTGTTTCCTCATGATGGTCCGAGCGCGGTATCGCCCGGCAAGGGTTCCCTGAACGGCAAGCGCTGCTCGCACCCTGCGGCTACCATAACGCCTGCCCGAGGCCATCAACGTTGCCACGACTTGGGTCTCCACGGCAGAGATCTTGCGCGGCTTTTGCAGCCGTTGGCGTGACGCGTAATAGCCTGAGCGACTCACACCCAGTAGCTCACAGATCGGTGCAATGCCACCGGCCTCCCTCTGCAACTGATCAACGCACCGATACGTCATTTCAGTTCCCGGGCAAAGAAGGCCGACGCTTTTTTTAATAGTTCATTGTCCTGTTTGAGTTGCCGGTTTTCTTGTTCGAGCTGCCGGATTCGGAGCTGCTCAGGGGTAATGGGTTTACCAATCCCGGGCGTCCCTTGGGTGTCTGCTCTGAGCGGTGTGACCCAGTTTCTGACGGCAGTCTCACCGAGATCCATATCCTTGGAAACTTGGGAAATTCTCAACCCCTGTTCCGTAATCATCTTGGCTACCCGGAGCTTGAACTCTGGCTGAAATGACCTTCTCTGTTGTACCATGCTTTTCTCCTGACGATGGTGTATGTTCCACCTATCAGGGTGTCCGTTTCAATTAGACCACTACAATGAGGAAGTCTTGGGCCAAAACCCGCGGCTTCTGAGTTCCGGCCTGCATCCCCCGGCGTTCTTCGCGGAGCTGTGGAACAAGTTGCTCGTGAGCAGCCACTGGTACGGCGAAATCTGGAACCGGCACAAGCATGGCCGCGTTTACGCGGAGATGCTCACGATCAGCACGGTGTACGACGCCCAAGGCTACCCCTTGCACTACGTCGGGTTGTTCTCGGACATCACCGCGCTCAAGGAACACGAACGGCAACTCGAACACCTCGCCCACTATGACGTGCTGACCGGGTTGCCGAACCGGGTGTTGCTGGCCGACCGGGTGCAACAGGCCATGACGCAGGCCCAGCGGCACGCACAACGCATCCTGGTGGCCTTTCTCGATCTGGACGGCTTCAAGGCCGTGAATGACTATTATGGGCACGCCGTCGGCGACCGGTTGTTAATGGCTGTGGCCACCCGGATGAAGAAGGCCTTGCGCGAAGGCGACACCCTGGCGCGCGTCGGCGGCGATGAATTCGTCGCGGTATTGCTCGATCTGGCCGACATCGCCGCCGGTGAGCCGATCCTCTAGCGCCTGCTCGCAGCCGCCAGTCAGTCCGTGGTGATCGGCGATGACGCCCTCCAGGTGTCCACCAGTATCGGCATCACCTTCTACCCGCAGACGGACGAGCTGGATGCCGAGCAACTGCTCCGCCAAGCGGACCAGGCGATGTATCAGGCCAAGTTGGCGGGCAAAAATGGCTACTACGCCTTCGACGCGGTCCAGGACCGCAGCATCCGCCACCATTATCAGACCCTGGAGCGGATCTATCGGGCGCTGACCGAGCGCGAATTCGTGTTGTATTACCAGCCCAAGGTGAATATGCGCACCGGCGCGGTCATCGGCGCGGAGGCGCTGATCCGATGGCGCCATGCGGAGGAGGGTCTGTTGCCCCCCGCTCAGTTCATGCCGGTGGTGGACGCCAGCGAACTGGCGATTCCGGTCGGCTCCTGGGTGATCAGCGAAGCCGTGCGCCAGATGAGCGCCTGGGCGATGTAGGGGGAGGGGGTGCAGTTGCCGGTGAGCGTCAATATAGCCGCCCGTCATTTGCTGCACCCTGAGTTCGTCACCGAATTGCGGACGCTGCTGGCGAGACACCCCGACGTGCCGCCGGCGCAACTCGAACTAGAAATTCTGGAATCGGTCGCCTTTGACGATATAGCGACCGTCTCCCGCCTCATCAAAGGTTGTGGACAACTGGGGGTGCATTTCGCCCTGGACGATTTCGGCACCGGCTATTCCTCGCTGACCTACCTCAGACGGCTGACGGTGCAGGTGCTGAAAATCGACCAGTCCTTCGTGCGTGACCTGCTGATGGATCCCGAGGCCCAGGCGATTGTCCAGGGGGCGGTCGGACTGGCCGCCGCCTTCCGGCGCAGCGTGATCGCCGAGGGGGTGGAAACTACCGAACTGGGCAGCCGGCTGCTAGAACTCGGTTGCGACTGGGCGCAGGGCTATGGCATCGCCCGGCCGATGCCGCCGGAGCAGATCCCCGACTGGATCGCCAGTTGGACGCCGCCCGCCGCGTGGGGAGCGAAAACGACGGGTTCCCGCTCGTCTGAGTAATGACTGACCGCGGACGCCATCCGTCGGGTGGCGGATCAGGTGGCGATGGCGATCGAGAGGCCTCTCGGCGTACAACACTGA
>JBASIS010000290.1:0-16730 GCA_049654905.1 Chromatiaceae bacterium | reverse complement strand
GTCCTGGAGCTACGGGGCGTGCCCTGCCTGACCCTGGAGGAGACCCCGCCACCGCGCCAGCAGGTCATCGCCTCGCGCAGCTTCGGCGCGTTGGTGACGGACCTGGGGCCGCTGCGCGAGGCGGTGGCCAGCCATACGGCGCGGGCCGCCGCCACCCTGCGCCAGGAGGGGCTGACGGCGGGGGTGGTCCAGGTACAGATCGGCACCCCGCCCTTTCGGGAGGACGAGCCGCAATACCATCCCAGCCTGGCGGTGCCCCTGCCGCTGGCCACCGCCGATACGGCGCGGCTGATCCGCGCCGCCCTGGCGGGGCTGGGGGCGCTCTACCGGCCGGGCTATCGTTACCAGCGGGCGGGGGTGGTGCTGCTCGACCTGGCCCCGGCGGGGGCGCGCAGTGGGGATCTGTTCGCGCCGCTAACCGCAGAAGGGGAGGCGCGGCGGGCGGGGGTGATGACGGTGATGGATGACATTAACCGCCGCTGGGGGCGGGGGACGCTGCGCACGCTGGCGGAGGGGGTGGGCCAGCCGTGGCGCATGCACCGGGAGCGGCTGTCGCCGGCTTATACGACGCAGTGGGGGGAGTTGTTGGGGGTGGGGTGAGGGGGGCAACAGGCTGGCGGGGAACGCCAAGCGCGGCGGGCTAGGCGAACTGCTCGGCATAGTCCGCGAGGAGCGCGACGTAGCAGCCACAGGCCGCCACTTCCAGTCCCGGCCGGTCGAGAATGCGGATGTCACCCCGAACATAGCGGATCAGGCCGCGTTGTTGGAGCGCACCCGCGGCGAGGGTGATGCCGCTCCGGCGCACCCCGAGAAGGGTGGCCAGGACTTCATGGGTGAGATGGAAATGATCGGCGTGGGCGCGATCCTGCGTCATCAGCAGCCAGCGCGCCAGGCGCGGCTCGATTTCGTGGCAATGGGTGCAAGCGGCGGATTGGGCGAACTGGGTCAAGAGGACATAGAGATACCGGTAGATGTTGCGTCTCAGGCCCGGGTTGGCGAGCAATGCCTGCAGGAAGCGCTCGCGGGTGATGCGCCAGGCCGTACCCGCGCCCTGGACCAGGGCCCGCATGGGGGGCGGTCCCCACCCCGAGCGCCAGGGTCGCGCCGAGCATGCCCTCGTTGCCGATCAGCCCCATTTCCAAGGGCCGATTACGGCCCATGATGGTGACCAGGGCGATGACCCCTCGCAGCGGGAAATAGGCATAGGCGTAGGGCGCATCGGCCTCGCACTGGGACAAGAACCTGGCCCGCTCTTCCGGCTGCAAGCCCCCCAGTAAGCGGTTTAGGGGTAGGAAATCCTCTACAGGCCGTACACCTCCCCCAGGCGATAGCCCCCCTGGCGCGGGATGCCGGTCGCGCGCAGGAGGTCCTCGAGTTGGCCCTCGGGTTGGGTGCGGAGGGCGGGGTGAGGGGCAGCGCGTCCAGAGGGTGAGCATCGTGGTGCGGGGGATCGGGTTAAGGCGGGAAACGAGAGTCGCATGGCAGCATAGCATCTGATTAATAGACTATTTTACCCAGTGATCCCCGCAGGCATGGTTCGCTTCCGCTTGGTTTGACCGGTCAGTGGCCATGGACTAGACTCGCGAATCCCACATTAACCGGGGAAGTTCGAGGACCCTGGTCCAGGCCATAACCTCGGCACCGAAACAAGATGAAGGACCTGCTCGGTCGCCTGTTGCCGCCCTTTGCCGAGGGCCCGCGCGCGAAACCGCGCGACATGCTCTACCTGGCCGCGGATCGGCCACCCTGGCTGATCTCGCTCGGCGTGGGTCTGCAACACGCCATGGCCGCCCGATGTTGTTGGTCTACGACGTGATCGCGGGTCAGGAAATCGGCCTGGAGGGCGACAGGCTGAGGGAGTTCGCCATGGGCATTCTGGTCATGGGGTTCGGCACCCTCTTGAATGGTCTGGCCAGCCGCTTCAGCGCCGGCCACCTCCTGGTCATCTATCCGGGCCCCTTGATCATGGCGGTCTTCATTGGCGTCGCGCAGGCCGCCGGTCCGGGCGCCGCGGCGGACGGGGCGCTGACCTCGGGCCTGGCCTTACTGGTGCTGGGCCGCTTTCTGCCGGTGCTGCGGCTACTCTTCCCCGCCGAGGTGAGCGGTGTCCTGCTGATGCTGCTGAGCATGAGCCTGATTCCCTCTCGACCTCCCCAGCATCCTGATTGCCTTATCGACCCTGGGGACCATCGTTGCCCTCCAGGTCTGGTCCGTCGGACGCGCGCGGGTCCTGGCCCTCTTCATCGGCGCGGGGGTCGGACTCCTGGTGGCCATCCTGACCGGTCAGTTCGGCGCCCAGGAATTGAGTCAGAGTGACTTGGGGACGCGCGGCACAGGCGGGTATTCCGGCAAGAGGCACAACTCGCGCCACCCGCCGTCTTCATCCCCGCGGCGCGGCGTCAGCCCCGTTTCTCGCTTAATCCCGCCAGCCAGGCCTGCTGGCAATCCCGCCGGCTGCGTTCCACCAGACGCGTCCGAATCGCATCACGCACCTTGGTAAAGGGCGGTGCCTGGGCGGGATGGATGCGCTCGCAGAAAATCAGATGGAACCCGAGTCTGGTCTCCACGGGTCCACCAAAATGGCCCTCCTGAAGGGTAAAGAGGACCGCTTCCAACTCGGGATAGAGCTTGCCGCGCGCAACCTCGCCCAAGAGGCCCTGCTCCAGGGCCGTGGGGCATTCGGAATGAGCCTCGGCCAGGTTGGCAAAGCGGCGGGCACCCCCCATGCCGGGAACCCGTAATTGATCCGCCAGGTGCTCGATGTGGGCCAGGGCGGCCGGCCGCTGGTTTTCCGGGTAATCCTCGTTCAGGGTGATCAGGATATGGCGCGCGGTGCGCCGCTCCGGCCGGGTGAGACGATCTCGATGCAACTCGTAATAGAGGCGGGCATCGATCGCCTCGACCGGGGGATGGCGAGCGGCAACCCGCCGCATGACGGCATCGAAGATCAGCTCGCGGCGCAGCGCCAGACCCAGGGTGGCGAGGGTCAAGTGGTTACGATCCAGGTCCAGGCTGAAGGCCATGTCATCCGGATAGCGGGCTCGCAGCACACCCACGGCCTTTTCCACCTGCTCGGTCGGGATCACCACCCCGATCGCCTCCCCTGAACCCAGCACCAGGTTCTCCAGCTCGAGGGTACGCCGGGCCAGGCGGCTCACCTCCTCCCGCTGCCGGGAGTCCAGGCCCAGGGGATCCCTCTGGAAACGCTCACTGGCCGCCCGTAAGAGGTGATAGCAATAAAGCGGATCGCTGTCCTCTCCGCCAGCTTCCCGGGCACCGATAGGGGCGGGGGGGACGGCTTTCATGCGGGTGGGGAAAGACCCAGGGAGGGCGATGAGGCGGCGTCCCGGTTCCCATCCGCGATCTCTGCCAGGGCGGATTCAGGCACCTGCAGGGTGTTGCAATCCGCGAAAACGACATGGTAGGCAACCCCCTCCGGGGTATCGCGCAAGACCTTGATGACCTCGCCGACCTCGCCCCGCTCCACCAGGACGCGGCCGCCAGCGCCAAGCCGGAGGCGGGTCATAACCTTGTCACGAAACTCGAAGCGGCTGGCGGTCCAGGGCTCGCTGGCCAGTTGCAACTCCTCCTCGCGACAACCGACCCGCCGGTCCTCGGCGAGAAAGTGCACCGTATAAATGATCTGGTCCTGCAGGAAGAGGCCCAGGTCGCACACATAGCCGGTACTGCCGCGGCGTACCAGGGGGGCGCCCAAGGCCAGGCCCGGAAAGGTGCCGTCATTGCGCACATTGCGCAGGACCCTCACCTCGGCACCCGTTTCAAATCGGGCGCGCATGGCGATCCGTCTCCGGGTCAGTGCGACCCTGGGAGTTGCCGAGGGGGATGCTCACCCGCTGGGGCTGGCGCGGCCGCAGGACCCGAAAGACCTTCTCGGTCCGGGCATCCGAGGTCACGAAATCCCGATAGGCCTTTTCCAGGAGTTGGGCGTGGAGGGCGAAGCGGAGAGCATCGGCGTCCGGCATCTCGTCGTAATCGTTCAGATAATCGTGGAAGCGCTGGAGAATGTGCAGGCGGTTCACCTGGACGATACGCAGGTCGTAGCTGATCCCGAAGTAGTCGAGAAAGTCCTCGGCGCTGGATAGCTCCTTGAGGTCGGATTCGAAGTCGTCCGTCATCATCATCTCCTCGGAGGTTAGGGTTCTAGGGACCGGGCGGCACCGCCACCTCAATGGAGGCTGGAATAGTCGATCTCGGTCAGAAAGCGCCGCAGGTCCCGCCGCCCCGGACTGCGCTTGGTGGCGGTCACGAAGCGCCGGACCAGGGGCAGCACCTGGGCCGCCTGCTCGGGCGCCAGGTCCAGGCTCAGATGTTCGGCATAGGCATGGCACACCCCCTGGGTGCCGGAATGCTTGCCAAGTACCAGCCGATGCTGGCGACCGACCTCGGCGGGATCTATGCCTTCATAGTTACGGGTATCCTTCAGCAGGCCATCCACATGGATGCCCGCCTCGTGGGTGAAGGCCCCCCCGCCCACCAGGCTCTTGTGCCAGGCGACCGGCTTACCCGAGGCCCGGGCGACCAGTCGGGAAAGGTCGCCATAGCCGGACAGATCCAGCCCGGTCGCCACGCCATGCAGGTGCTTGAGGGCCAGGGCCACCTCCTCCAGCGCCGCGTTGCCGGCCCGCTCGCCCAACCCATGGACCGTGGTATTGACATGCGTCGCCCCGGCCCTGACCGCGGCCAGGGTATTGGCGGTGGCCAGGCCCAGGTCGTCGTGGGCGTGCATCTCGATGTCCAGATCGACCATGGCCCGCAAGTCCCGCAGGCTATCGAGGGTCGCGAAGGGATCCATCAGGCCCAGGGTATCGGCGAAACGAATCCGGCTGGCACCCGCCTCCTGGGCGGCCTCGGCGACCATCCACAGGAACTCGGGATCGGCGCGGGAGGCATCCTCGGCACCGACGCAGACCTCCAGCCCCAGATCCAAGGCGACGGGCACCTGGCGCCGGATCTGCCCCAGAACCCAGTCCCGGTCCTGGCCCAGCTTGCTCGCCATCTGCTGGTCGGAGACGGGTACCGACAGGTCCACCAGATCGACTCCCAGCCCCCGGCACTGGGCAATATCCCCGGGCAGCAGGCGGGCCCACACCATGAGCCGGGGACCGAGACCCAGCGCCGCCAGGGCCCGGATGGACTCGCACTCCTCCTCCCCCATGGCCGGGATGCCGACCTCCAGCTCGGGGACGCCGAGGGCCGCAAGACCCCGGGCGATGGCCAGCTTCTCCTCCCGGGTGAAGGCCACCCCGGCGGACTGTTCACCATCCCGGAGGGTGGTATCGTTAATGATGACGGCGCGTGGCATGGAGAGACTCCTCAATCGACTTGCTAATACTTAGCAAGCCTCATGCCGTCATTATTAATCAAGAGGTTGACTGTTCCGGGGCCAGGCCTTGTCGACTTTCCGACATCAAGCTTGGCGCGAATTCCCCCTCGCCACGCCCGCCCGGCTCACCCTTGATGCAGCGACACCCGGTTACGCCCCGCCGCCTTGGCGGCGTACAGGGCATCGTCCACCCGCTTGAGCCAGGTATCCAGGGTCTCTCCAGCCTGGAAATCCGCGACCCCGAAGCTGGCGGTCAGCGGACCGGCCGGGGGGAACGGCTCGGTGGCGATCAGATGGCGGAGTTTTTCCGCCAGTTTGACCGCATCCTCCCTGCCACAGTGGGGCAGCAGCACCACGAATTCCTCGCCGCCCCAACGAGCCAGAACGTCCGTGGTGCGCAGCCGGGGGCGGACCCGCTGCACCAGTTCGACCAGCACCCTGTCCCCCACGGGGTGCCCGTGGGTGTCGTTGAGCAGCTTGAAGTGGTCGATATCAAACATGAGCAGAGCCAGGGGCTCGCCATAGCGGTCGGCCCGAGCGATCTCCAAGTCCGCGGCCTGCTCGAAGTAGCGCCGGTTCCAGGCCCCGGTCAGGCTGTCCGTGGTGGCGAGGCGATTCAGTTCCAGGTTGAGATCGCGCAACTCCGCGGTGCGCTCCGCCACCCGATGCGCCAGGGTGGCATTGAGTTCCCGCAGCCTGGCCTCGGCGGCCTCCAGGGCGGCGTTATGGAGCTGGGTCAGGTGGGCACGGCCGGTGTATCCCAGCAGCAGGATTTGCAGCAGGGCGGCAAAGACCAGGCCGACCACGCCGACGCCCCAGGCGGCCCAGGAACGGTATTGCTGGAGATAGGCCGGGGTGGCGATCAGGGTCAGGTGCCAGTCGCGGTCGCCTACCCGCAAGTGCCCCTGCCACTGATCCCCGGGATGGCGGCTGGCGCCCCTCGGGTCCGGGAAGTCGTCGGGCCGGTAGATCACCCCGTCCTCCGCCCCCTCCGGCAGAGGCTGACCCGCGGACGCGACCGGGATCTCCGCATCGGTCACTTGCAATTGCAAGCCCGCGGGGATCTTGCCCTGGGTGGCGAGGGTAATCAGTTGATCGAAGCGGACCACGGCCACCACGAACCCCAGCAGGCGGGGCCGGCCCGCCGCGTCGGTCGCCTGGCGGTCCTCGACCGGAAGCATCTCCAGAATGCCGATGCGCCGGGCCTCCTCCTGCACCAGAACAATGGGCGCGGCCACCGCCAGGCGACGGTGATGGCTGGCACGTTCGGTGGCGGCGCGGCGCACCGGCTCGGAAAAATTGTCAAAACCCAGGACGGCCTGGCTGGGTTCCCAGGGCACGATGTAGGTGACCGGCGCATACTCTGGCCGCATCCCGGCGGGCACCGGGCGTCGCCCGGCGTCCCGTTCCAGGATCTGGAAGTGGCCCGTGGGCACCTGCTGACTTATGCGCGCCTCGAAGGCCTCCCGATCCGTGGCCCTGACCAGGGGATTGAAGTTCAGGGCGAGGAGATCCGGATTGTCGGCCAGGGTAGCGCGGGTGAACTGCTCGAATTCCGCGAAGCTGAGGTCGGGCTTGGCCTCGATGAAGTGCCGCAGGGCGGACAAGACCTCGCGGTGGGTATGCAGGCGATTGTCAAGGTCGCGGGCGAGGGCCTCGCCGACCTGGGCTAGGCGGGCCTGCCGCTCCTGGACTTCCCACTGTCCGGCGCCGTGGAAGGCCATGACCGCCAGGGCCAGGGTGATCAGCAGGGGCACAAGGATGCGCCGCCGGCGGTCCCGCCACAAGGGGTCCCGTCGCTCCAGCAGCGCCAGAGTCAGGGGGGCGAAGACCAGGATGCCGATGACATCCCCTACATACCAGGTCCACCAGGTGTAGGCCAAGTCGGTGACACCGATCTGGCCGAAGGCGCCGAGACCCGCGGTGCCGACGGAGGCGGATATCAGTCCCGCCAGCACCCCACCCAAGAGGAGGAAGCGCAGGGTGTCCTGCTCCCGTGCCAGCGCCTGCCACGCCTCGCCCTGCCACCGCCGGACCAGCCAGCTTCCCCACCAGGCCTGCAGGCTGGCGCCGGTGGCGATGATGGCAGCGGTTGCTACCAGGGTTAAGGTTGCGCCATGCCCCAGCCAAGGTTCGCCGAGCCAATGCAGACCGAGATTGAGGACCAGGGCCCCCACCCAAAGGCCGGGCAGGGCGCGGTTGCCGAACCAGAGCAGGGCCGCCAGGGCCAGGCCGGCGGAGGGAAAGACCGGGCTAGGGGAACCTAGCAGCAGGCCCAGGGCACCGAGCAGAACATAGGGGAAGGCCAGGAACGCGAGCAGACCCGGAGCCCCGACGCTTGGCGAGGGGCTGTCCATCTTCAGGTCTCGAAATTCGGCAGGCATCTGCTCAGAATACACCATGGGTAGAGACGGGATGGCTTCCCTTGGCCTTGATGGTTGCCGGCCAATCGTTATTCGCTTAATTTATCCTGAAGAGTCTCGGGGAACTGGGTCTCGCCGAGGGTGGACGGACCTGCACCCTCATCAAGGCACCCATGTCATTCTGGCCGCCGTGGATGACTAACCCGTACCCTTGGAGTTGCCCCCATCATGACCCTTCGTCTCAAACCCACCCTGCTCGCCCTCGGCCTGGCCATCCTGGCGGGCAACAGCCTGGCCGATGAGGTGCAGGTCGCCGTGGCGGCCAACTTTACCGCCCCCATGGAGCAGATCGCCGCCGACTTCGAACGCGCGACCGGCCATCGCCCCCTCCTCTCCTTTGGCGCCACCGGCAAGTTCTATGCCCAGATCAAAAACGGGGCACCCTTCGCGGTCTTCCTGGCCGCCGATGCCAAAACCCCGGCCAGGCTGATCGTGGAAGGCGACGCCATCCCCGACAGCCGCTACACCTATGCCATCGGCAAGCTGGTCCTCTGGTCGGCCCGGGAGGGCTATGTTGACGACCAGGGCGCTGTCCTCGCGAGCGGCACCTTTGAGCATCTGGCCATCGCCAATCCCAAGACGGCCCCCTATGGCGCCGCGGCGATTGAGGTGCTGGAGAAGATGAAGCTGCTGACCGCCCTGGAGCCCAAGCTCGTCACCGGCGAGAACATTACCCAAGCCCAGCAGTTCATCGCCACCGGCAATGCCGAGCTGGGCTTCGTCGCCCTCTCCCAGGTGTGGAAGGATGGCCAGCCGACCGGTGGCTCCTTCTGGCGGGTCCCGGCGGAACTTCATGGGGAGATCAAGCAGGATGCGGTCCTGCTCAAGAAGGGCGCCGACCAACCCGCGGCCCAGGCCCTGATGGAATATTTACGGAGCGACCAGGCCAGGGCCGTGATCAAGGCCTACGGCTACGGGCTATAGGGTCGGGGCCGGAACTTGCTGGAACAAATCGATTTCGCCGCGATCCGGCTGACCCTGGAGCTGGCGACCACCAGCACCCTCATCCTGCTGGTGGTCGGCACCCCCATTGCCTGGTGGCTGGCGCGCACCCGCTCGCGGTGGAAAGGGGTCGTCGGGGCCCTGGTCGCCCTCCCCCTGGTGCTGCCGCCGACCGTCATCGGCTTCTATCTGCTGCTGACCCTGGGGCCCCATGGCACCATCGGTCAGTTCACCCAGTGGCTAGGCATTGGCCTGCTGCCCTTCACCTTCGCGGGACTGGTGGTGGGGTCGGTCTTTTACTCCCTGCCCTTCGTGGTGCAGCCCCTCCAGAATGCCTTCGCCGCCTGCGGCGACCGTCCCCTGGAAGTCGCCGCCACCCTCCGCGCCGGGCCCTGGGACCGCTTTTTCACCGTGGCCCTGCCCCTGGCCCGGCCGGGTTTCATCACCGCTTCCATCCTGGGCTTTGCCCATACCGTCGGGGAATTTGGCGTGGTGCTGATGCTCGGCGGCAACATCCCGGAGCAGACGCGCGTGGTGTCGGTCGCCATCTATGACCATGTCGAGGCCTTGGAGTACGCCGAGGCCCATGTCCTGGCCGGCGGCATGCTGGTCTTCAGCTTCCTGGTACTGCTGGCGCTCTATTCCCGCAATAGCCGGCCCTGGACCTGAGCGGGACATGAGCGCCCCGGCGTCCGCCCTGTTACCCATCATCCCGGATGCCGAGGGGGTGATCGCCCAATTCACGGTGCGCTGGCCGGGCTTCGCCCTGGAGGTCGATCTGCGCCTGCCCGGCCGGGGCGTAACGGCCTTCCTGGGGCCCTCGGGGTCTGGCAAGACCACCCTCCTGCGCTGTATCGCGGGGCTGGAGCCCCAAGGGCGGGGCTACCTGGTCTTCAAGGGCGAGGTCTGGCAAGACAGTGGGCGCGACCTCTTCCTGCCAACCCACCAGCGCCCCCTGGGCTATGTCTTCCAGGAGGCCAGCCTTTTCCCCCACCTCTCGGTGCGCCGCAATCTCGACTATGGGCGGCGGCGGGCCGCCCGTTCCCACCCGGGGCCGCACCCCGTGGCGCTGGACCAGATCATCGCCCTGCTGGGCATCGGCCATCTGCTGGACCGGATGCCAGAGCGTCTCTCAGGCGGCGAGCGCCAGCGGGTCGCCATCGCCCGGGCCCTGGCCACCCGCCCGCGCCTGCTGCTGATGGACGAACCCCTGGCCGCCCTCGACCCGTCGCGCAAAGCCGAGATCCTCCCGTATCTGGAGAGGCTCCACGACGAGCTGGCGATCCCGGTCCTCTATGTCAGCCATTCCCCCGACGAGGTGGCGCGCCTGGCGGATCACATCCTGGTCTTCGCGGACGGCCGCATCCGGGCGGCGGGCCCGGCCCGGGACATCCTGTCGCGCCTCGACCTGCCCCTGGCCCGGGATAACGAGGCCAGCAGCTTCCTCGACGGCCAGGTGCTCGCTTACGACCCGGAATACGAACTCCTGCGCATCCAGGTCCCGGGTGCCCGCCTCTGGGTGCCGGGTGCCCCCCGACCCAGCGGCGCCCGCGCCCGGGTGCGTATCCAGGCCCGCGATGTCAGCATCGCCATCGGCGCACCGGCCGCCTCCAGCATTCTCAACGTCCTACCCGCCCGCATCCTGGAAATGGGCGCCAGCGAAGGCCCCCGACTGCTAGTCAAACTGGGCCTGGGACCCGCGGCGGAGACCGGAGCGGACGCCTCTATCCTCGCCCGTATCACCCGCCAATCCCGCGACCGCCTGGACCTGACCCTCGGTCAGCAGGTCCATGCCCAGGTCAAGGCCGTGGCCTTGATGGAATAGGGGGAAGTTCTACCCGAGCGCCCTCCGGGCCGGCTCCTCGCCCACGGCGTAAGGCCGCAGGACTTCCGGATGTTCGCGCGCCAACCGCGCGACCAGCAAGGCGCTACCAGGTGGCGGAAAACGTCCCTGCTCCCAATCACGCACCGTCGCCACGGGTGTGCATAGCAGCCGGGCAAACGCCCCTTGCGATAGCCCCAAAACGGCCCTCGCCTCCCGCAACGCCAATTGCGCAGGGGTATAGGTCCGGCCCCGTGCTTCCATTGCCATTTCAGCCAACGACTGCCGGATGCCGGGTACCGGCCCGCCCGCATCAGCCTCAATAGCCACCGCTATCCGCTCCAGATCATCACTTTTCATCTGTTAGTATCCCGGAGTATCCTGGGCCCGGATGTTGGCCTGATCCGCCTTGCGATAAATCGCCAAGAGGTAAATTACGCCATCATCCAGCCGGTTGAAATAGATTACGCGGACACCGCCGCGCTTACCTTGGCCGGGTATTGACCATCGCACTTTGCGAGCCCCATCGGCGCCGGGTATCACATCCCCAGCCAAGGGATGATTACCCAGCCACGACACAAAGGCTAAACGCTCATCCTCACGCCAAATTGCGTCGGCTTGCTTGGCGAAAGTTGGTGTTTCGATGACAGTGTACACATGAACCATTATACGGGTATCCCGTAACCGAGATCCGACATCCCCGATGCCGAGGAGTGATCGCCCAATTAACAGTGCGCTGGTCAGGCTTCGCCCTGGAGGTCGACCTGCGCCCGCCCGGGCCCTGGCCACCCGCCCGCGCCTGCTGCTGATGGACGAACCCCTGGCGGCCCTTGATCAGCCACGAAAGGCCGAGATCCTGCCTTATCTGGAAAGGCTCCACGACGAGTTGGCGATCCCCGTCCTCTATGCCAGCCATGCCCCCGACGAGGTGGCGCGGTTGGCGGATCACATCCTGGTCTTCGCGGACGGCCGCATCTGGGCGGCGGGCCCAGCCAGGGACATCAAATAGGCGCCAGCGAAGGCCCCCGACTGCTGGTCAAGCTGGGCCTGGGACCCGCGGTGGAGACCGGAGCGGACGCCACTATCCTCGCCCGCATCACCCGTCAATCCCGCGACCGCCTGGACCTGACCCTCGGTCAGCAGGTCCATGCCCAAGTCAAGGCCGTGGCCTTGATGGAATAGGGGGATGAGTAGGCGTTTGGCCACTTTCGCGCCGCTGAGCGTCCGTCTCCCGTGCCCCCCAAAATGGGTTCGTTTGGTAATTTGACCCAAAACGCGGGTCGGCTCTGGCCAGGTCGCGTGGCTCAAAGGCCATCAAAGCTCCAGAAACTGATTTATAGTCAGGCACTTTGGCACCAAGCGCCCGCTCTTCCCCGCCCGCATCAGCACCACCTGCCGGTTATGCCCTGGCCCGTGGCTGACATGTAGCGGCTGGTCATCCCCGTAGTAGTAGAGCCGGTCGAAGGGCGTATTGGCCGCGACCCACTGCGCCACCTCCAACATACTCTCGTCCTCCACCCGGAAATCGACGGCCGCACCCAATCGCGGGCAGATGGGCTTACCCAGCCGATTCAGCTCATGAGCGGCGTGTTGATCCCGATGCGGGTCGATGCGCCCCGGGATGCGCTTGGCCAAGGCTGCGGAGCAAAAGCCGTAGGACAGGCGGATCATGCCGAAATAATCGATGACCGGATCCAGTACCGCATCGGCCAAGTCATGGAGGGCGGTATAGCTTTCCGGACGGGTGGGCAAATTAGCAAGGCCCGAGGCGCCTGGGTGTCACTGCAGGCGAACAACTGGCGATAGGTGAAAAAGCGCCCACAGGGATTGTCCAGATCGGGGAAGATTTCGGACCTGACCTGTGCAGAACTAAACGATGATCTCACAATGACTAACAAGCACGGCATAAAACTCCGATAGTAGATCCTCATAGCCAGACAAGTTAAAGAAGCCTAGAATACCTATGTTTTCAGAGTTCAACCCTGTTTTTATGGCTAGTTTGCAAGCGGACTACTTCTTAAAGCCAAATAATTTATGATTTTGACGCGTTAGCCGGGCATCTGAGGCATATTTGTTTTTTTTGACAGGTATGGCCTATCCATGGTTTTGTAAAACATGGCTAAAAAAACCCCGGAGGACATTGTTGAGCAATGCATTAATTATTACAAAAATCCCTAAAAAGATTCTGATCTGAAAGCAGATAGTTCACGATTAAAAAAGGTGGTTTAATTATGTGGGTAATAGAAAACCGGTTTGCTATAGATCAGGATATCGCACCTCGCCAAGGGGGTATGGCAGAAGTCTATAAAGCTTACGATTTAAAAAATTCAGGCCAGCACGTTGCAATCAAGCTGTTTCTTGAAGGATTTTTAGATAGGAGAATTGCAATTGAAGCGTTTGCACGCGAGACCCGATCACTCCGTGACTTAAATAGTCACAATCATATTGCAAAACTTCTTGACTATGGAACGGACGCCGAGACAGGCCGGAAATACATTGCGCTAGAGTGGCTTGAAAATGATTTGTTAGCATATCTGATTAAAGACCCGATTAAAGGATGGGATCATTTTTATGATAGCTTTGGACGCCAAATTCTTGATGCGCTTTGCTTTGGGCATTCCAGAGGAATAATACATCGTGATGTAAAACCAGCCAATGTTCTAGTTACAGATGAAGGCATGGTACGAGTTTCTGATTTTGGGATATCTAAATACAAAGAATATTATGGACCCCATTTGACACTAGTGTGTTATGCATCACCACCTTATGCACCGCCAGAAAGAGATAGTTTTCAATATGCTGATAGTAGGGACGTTTATGGATTTGCTGTGCTCGCACTTGAAGCAGTCAACACATTAATACTCGACCCTGACGTAGATGTTGAAACGATCATGGGTGACTTGGACGCACCCGATGAAGTAATTTATCTGCTACAAAAAGCGGTTTCCGCAAACCCGTCTGAAAGACCAGCAAATGTACAGGATTTATTATTTCAACTTGATGGCATTCAAGCTCGCCGTCGGTCTAATTGGAAAAAGAAATTTTCCTGTTCTTTTCGGTTATCGAATACAGTGCAATCAAAACTCGAAGCGGAGGGCGTTACAGGACCAGGTTATACAGCGGGAAACTATATATCTAATGACTTGAATGACACATGTGCAATAAATCGCTTTCGCATTTATCAAAATGGCCAGGAGATTATTACTCAAGATCAATTTGTATTTTATTCGTCCGAACATAGATATCAGGTAGGAGAAGAAAAAAATTGTCAAGGACGATTATTTGTCATGAATGTATGGAGAGACCCACCATCTAGACTAGAACAATTTAGAGAAGATGCATGGATCCCTGAATTAGAATTTACGAACAACACTAATTTTGATAAAGAAAAAGGGGAGCAGGCAATTAGATATATTTTCGAAGGCCTAAGTGAATATTTATCGAACCGATTGGTCGTAAAAGCAAAAGAAAAGCAAAATGCAATAATTAATAAATGGGAAAAATTATTAAGTCTGCAACGTGAAGTACAAATTAGTAACGGAGATCCTATCCAGTTTAACAGTACAGAGATAGAAGGAAACCGTATACATTTGTATACTAACACTCCCCCAGAGCAAGACATAATTGATCAATCAAGGATAATTAAAGTAAATGAATATCGTGAAATTTCAGGAATTATCGATCATGTAACATCTCAGTTTATCACACTTTACTGCAATACTTTTGATGCTGACGAAATACCACAAAAAGGAATACTTCTAATCGATTCAAGGGCCGCTGAATCAGCATTAAAGATACAACAAAATGCTCTTGACGCTATGAAATTTGATCGAGCGGTAAGACCTGACTTAAAGCATATACTCTTAAATCCAGAACAAGCCCGGCCACCAAAGCCGTGTATATTAGAAATGTATCATCAAAAGCTAGATGAATCCCAAAAGTCCGCAGTTCAAGCTTGCGTTTCGGCAGAAGATATTATTTTAATTGACGGACCTCCTGGTACAGGAAAGACACGATTCATTTCAGAACTCATACTTCAATATCTAAGGATTAATCCAGGATCACGAATTTTACTTTCTTCTCAGACTCATAATGCAGTTGACAATGCAATAGAAAAAATCTCAGTTCTCTCAAAAGATATCGGACAAAAAGTTAACATTGTCCGTATAGGAAAGCGTACAGATGCCCGTATATCAACAACTGTACGTGAATTCTTACTAGAAAACGCTGTTGCCAGTTGGTTACTGGATGTAAAGAAAACATCCCAAATATTCCTGGAGTCTTGGGCAGAAGCAAATGGAGTTGATAGAAAATCGATTGAACTGGGACTTGCTGTAGCTAAACTTCGTTCGGCCAAAGAGAAGCTAGAGATTAAAACCAAGGATTACGATTCGCTACTTGAAGAAGTCAAGATTGTTGTAGAAACTGAAAAAATGCTACGGGAGAAAACGGATCAGGCGACAGAATTGGCTGAAATACAATCTTCTTTAAATATCTTGCGGCGGGATGTAGTTGAAGCAAATACTACAATCGCAGAAGCTCGAAAAGAACATAAAACCGCAGTTTCAGAAATAGAAAAATTCGGTAAAGACGGGAGAGACTTGTCAGGGTTCACATGGCAAGAATTGCAGGAATGGGAGCATGATTTGCTGAATAAGGACGAAAGCGGTATCAAATGCCGAAAAATCATAGAATTACTAGAAGATTGGTATGAAAGATTTGGTAGGTCTATAGATTTTTTTGGTGCATTCGTTCTTCAATCAGATATTGTTGCAGCAACTTGTGTTAGCTCCGCAGGCAGAGGTTTATCTGAGGTTGATTACGATCTTTGCATTGTTGACGAAGCATCAAAGGCAACACCAACTGAAATACTCGTACCTATGGCTAGATCAAGAAAATGGGTGATTGTGGGTGATCCACGCCAATTACCTCCATTTGTTTCCACTGAATCACTAAATAAGATCGCTTTAGAAAAGCACGGTCTTAATGAAGACGATTTAAAAGACACCTTGCTTAATCATCTTATTCAAGGGGTAAAGGCATCTTGTCATTATGAACTTAACTATCAATATCGTATGTTCAAGCCGATTGGTGATCTAGTCAGTCATTGCTTTTACAACAACAGGCTTCAAAGTCTTTGTGACGAAGAATTCCATTTGGACAAATTTTTAGCGCTACCAATGCCCGTTACTTGGTTTTCTACTTCGAAAGAAAAAGATTGCACTGAAACAAAAGTCGGCAATAGCAACAAAAATTTTTGCGAAGTTAATGTGATTAAGCGATTCCTTAAACGACTGAATCTAGCAGCAAAGGATACTGGAATGAATTTAAGCGTTGCCGTGCTATCAGGCTATTTATCTCAAGTCAACGAATTACAAAGAATGGCTTCAGAATTGAAAACCGAAGTCGAATATTTAAATATTGAATCCAATACAGTTGATGCATTTCAAGGACGAGAAGCAGACGTTGCGGTATATTCCATAACAAGATCAAACAAGGAAGGCAGAATTGGTTTTCTAAAGGAATTTGAAAGACTTAACGTAGCATTATCAAGGGGCAGGCTTGGGCTAGCAATTGTTGGTGATTCTTATTTTTGTCAGGAAGTGAAAGGAAAGAATCCATTTATAGATATTTTAGATTATATAAGAAACAATCCAAAAACATGCACTATAGTGGAAGGTTAAAAATGACTAGCGAAGAAATTGCGGCACGATTTGATGATAGGCCAGGATTTAGACTTGTAGATTTCGGTGATATCGGGCTTCCAATTTACAAACTCACTGTAACGGCTTTATTGCTCGCAAAAAAGAATCTTTCCCCAATTGAAGAATTTGTACTACGCGCAGTTTCGTTAGAATTTACTCGAATAATTGATATTAGTTCGTTACTGGGCCTAGGGGAAACAACAGTTAAGGCTGCTTTGGCTAATCTTATCCGTAGTGAAGACATTTTTGAGCTTATTGATGGTAGCGTTTCTCTTACATCGAAAGGCCAAAGAACAATTCAAACTGAAGTGTCCGTTGTATCTAGAGAAGGAACAGTCGTATTTTATTACGACGGTCTCACCCGCAAGCCACAATGGTTTTCTGACTCAATGCTATATTCACCCAAGCAAGCCGATGCTGCAGGAATACGACAAATCCGTGCATTTCCGGCAAGAAAACCCTCCGTCGAAGAGCTTGACATTAATGCTGTATAT
>JBASIS010000289.1:0-1634 GCA_049654905.1 Chromatiaceae bacterium | reverse complement strand
AGGACCACTGGAGCCATCCAGAGAGCCCAAAATGAGCCCAAAAACCGGTTAAAACGGGTTCCTTAGTCCTAAAAAACGCCTTCCGAGAGCGAGGGAAGAGAAATCCGGCCAATCTTCAGCGTTTCCTTGAGGAGAAGAGGGCCGGGATTCTCGGCAGTCTGTGAAGCACAGGAAAACGGTACGCTTCTGGATTGGCCCTCATGAGGAATATGATCGCTTGCTTGAACTAACCGGGTACGGTGGCGCTGGTGAAGACGCCTCCGCGCCCAGTGTCCGGACATAGGCGTCGTCAAGCTGGCTAAGGGATGGTCGCTGCGAATACGACATGGCCAAGGGTGCGCAAGGCGATGCCCACACAGGCACCGAGGGCCGCCGGTTTCCAGACCGCGGCGACCCGACGGCCGGCCGAGATCAGTATCGCCACCCCGACCAGGTCCAACGGCGAAATCAGGAAGCCGGCGCTGGCGTTGAGCAACTCGATGCTGACCTGGCCGGCGCGGCGCATCTCGTCCATCACCCCCATCATCGCCGTGCCGCCGGCCAGGTACTTGGTCAGGCTGGGCAGGACCAGCACCGGGTCGATGCCGGCCGGCCCCAGCAGTGGCGTCAAGGCCTCCGTGATCAGGTCAATGGCTCCGAATCGCTTCAGTGCGGTGACCGCGACCAGCGACAGCACCAGCATTGGGATGGCGCCGACGGCAATCTTAAAGGCCTCGGCGCCAGCGCGGTTGATGACGTCGAGTACCCCCTTGGCGCTGTCGGCGACCGGGTGATGCAGGGTTTCATCCAGCCTTGCCTCGGCGGCCGATAGCCGGCGGCCGAATAGATAATAGGTCGCCACCGCCGCGGCCAGACCGCCCAGCAGCGACAAGACCAGGGTCGGGCCGAACCGCAGGCCCATCGTCAGCATCGGCAAGACGCAGTTGGCCTGCGCCATGGCGAAGACCATGGCCAGCGTGGCGGCCAGGTGGCGATCCGAGGTGCCGCGCTGTTCCATCATGGTCAGCGTCGCCAGGGGGGCGGCGAAGCTGACGAAATTGATCTGCAAGGCGGCAAAGATGCCCAGCCCGGTCAGTCCGAAGGGGCGCAGCAGCGGTGCCAGCCGGGCGACGCTCCAGTCCAGCGCGCCCCGCGCCTCAAGCAGGCGCATCAGCGACAGCATGACCACCATCACCGGCAACAGCACGAATAACGAGAGTTCGACCGCGGAACGGCCGGCCTTAAGGATGATGTCGATCAGGATGTCCATCGGCATTTAGCGGCTAGTCGTCTGGACACTCGGCCAATCCCGGCGCCTGGCGACGGGGCTGACGCTTCGACCATTTTCCCGCGGGGCCCCTTCAGACGGGGCTGGGATTGAGGGCTGGGAGCCGGGGACGTTCCAGGCGGGGCTTTCCGCCACGGGTCCGCAGCAGGCCCTGGATGCGGCCGACCTGGCGGGCGAAGTCCCGCTTCCAGCGTCGAAAATCAATATCCTGGCCACCGTACAGAGCCCCGTCCAGTTGCCGCAGCAGACGGATGACCTGGTCGGGGTCCGCGCCGGGCCTCAGCCGCAAGACCTGACCGGCCAGACCGGGAAGCGCGCCGGCCCCTGGCGCCTGGACCGCCGTCGGCAGATGGCGGCAGGCCTCGGC
>JBASIS010000288.1:0-5226 GCA_049654905.1 Chromatiaceae bacterium | reverse complement strand
GGCCCAGGATGGTTTGCTTGTATTGGGAGACGAAGTCACGCCGGACAAAGAGGACGATGAGGTCGCGGTAGTGCCAGAGTTCGCGTAGTTTGAGATCGAAGAGGCGATCCTGGGGCTGGATGATTTGGGTCCAGTCGGCTTCGGGGAGGACGGGGTGGGAGGGCATGCGGGAAACAGCAGGTCTGGGGCTAAAGGTTAAAAGGCAAATACGCTACCGCCCTACCCTGTCTTTGCGGGGTATGGCGATAGGGGGCCGCGCCTGCTGCTTTAGTCATCGCTCGGCGGGGGCAGGGCTTCAGCATAAGGGCTGCATGGGTTGTCTTCATCGGCATTTTTGGTGGGGGAAGTCCGTCCTGGGTTCGGTTTTCGGGTTGCCTAGATGGTGGGACTCGCAGCGGGTGCCGCAAGGGGCCGGCGTAGTAAGGCTTCGAAATAGGCGATGGTGGGTTTAAGGCCCTCGCGCAGGGGGATCCTGGGCTCCCAGCCCAGGTGGGTTTTGGCCTGGGTGATATCCGGTTGGCGCTGGCGGGGATCGTCCTGGGGCAGGGGCTCGTGGATGAGGGGTGAATGGGAGCCGGTCAGGTCGCGGATGGTCTCGGCCAACTCGATCATGCTGAATTCGCCAGGGTTGCCGAGATTAATGGGGCCGGCCAGGTCGTCGGGGCTGTTCATGAGGCGGACGAAGCCCTCGATGAGATCGTCCACATAGCAGAAGGAGCGGGTCTGGCTGCCGTCGCCGTAGAGGGTGATGGGCTGGTTGCGCAGGGCCTGGATGATGAAGTTGGAGACGACGCGGCCGTCGTTGGGGTGCATGCGTGGGCCGTAGGTGTTGAAGATGCGGGCCACCTTGATGCGCAGGCCGTGCTGGCGGCGGTAGTCGCAAAAAAGGGTCTCGGCGCAGCGTTTGCCCTCGTCGTAGCAGGAGCGGGGGCCGATGGGGTTGACGTTGCCCCAGTAGTGCTCCGGCTGGGGGTGGATGGCGGGGTCGCCATAGACCTCGCTGGTGGAGGCCTGAAAGATCTTGGCCTTGACCCGTTTGGCCAGGCCGAGCATGTTGATGGCGCCGTGGACGCTGGTCTTGGTGGTCTGGACCGGGTCGTACTGGTAATGAATGGGCGAGGCCGGGCAGGCCAGGTTGTAGATCTCGTCCACCTCCACGTAAAGGGGGAAGGTGACGTCGTGGCGCATCAGCTCGAAGTAGGGGTTATCGAGCAGGTGGGCGATGTTGTCCTTGGTGCCGGTGAAGAAATTATCGACGCAGATGACGTCATGGCCGTCGGCGAGGAGGCGTTCGCAGAGGTGGCTGCCCAGGAAGCCGGCGCCGCCGGTGACGAGGATGCGTTTGCGCAGGGCGTAATTCATGAGGCGGACCGGTGGGGGGTGTAGGTTGGGCGAGGAGGCACGAGGAGCGGCAAGTATGACATAGCGGGCGGTCCTGGCCATTCCCGCTGTGGCGTTAGCGCGCGCCCCGCTGCTGGGCGATGCGCTCCGTGATGCGGCGGGCGGCCTCCTGGATGAGGCCGATCCAGGCATCCCGGCGCCGCTCGATGGGCGCGGAGATGGACAGCCCCACCAAGGGCTCGCCCGCCGGGTCGCGCACCAGAACGCCAATGCAGCCGACGCCGATCTCGGCCTCTTCGTTGTCGAGGGCGTAACCGGCCGCCAGGTCCTGGCTGGCCTGGCGCCAGAGTTCCTCCCAGCGGGTCAGGGTGTGCTCGGTGTAGGCGGTCAGGCCGGTGCGGGCGGCGTAGTCCTGGACCGCCGCCTGGCCGGCGCTGCCCAGCATCAGCTTGCCCACCGCCGTTACATGCAGGGGCGCCCGGCTGCCGATGAGCTGCTCGACGCGCATCATGCGCTGGGGGGTGGCCCTTTCGATATAGACGACTTCATCTCCCTCGCGCTCGGTCAGGTTGACGGTTTCCTCGACCTGGTCCCGCAACCAGGCCATGACGGGCCGGGCCAGGGCGCGAAGGTCCTCGCCGCCCTGGCGGCAGGCGGCCCAGCCGGCGAGCTGGCCGCCAAAGCCGTAGTGGCCTGTCTCGTTGCGCTCGATGAGGCCATTCTCCGTGGCCGCCGCCAGGATGCGGAAGGCGGTGGAGGGGTGCAGGCCCGTCTCGGCGGAGAGCACCTTGAGGCTGGCGCCGCCGCCATTGCTGGCGAGGGCATTCAGGAGGGCGGCCAGGCGGTCTATGACCTGAATCCGGTGGCTGGGGGTGGTGCTGGGTTGGCGAGGTGTTGGGCTATTCATTTCACATTATGAAATCTATTACGTATTGTGAAATTATAGCGCCCGGTGTAAAGTTAGATCAAGCCCATTCGTCATCCCGAGGAGTTCCCCCATGCAGGCTACCGCCACCGAGACCACCCCAGACCAGGCCGCCCCAGACTTCTGCGCGGGCATGCAGCACTTTGGCGAGCCCTGGCCGGGCTTTGAGACCCATGCCGCCGCGCCGGCGGTGGGGGCGGATACTGGCCGCATTGCCCAGGTGGACGCGGAGGCCGCCTATCAGACCCTCCTGATGGCCGATGCCCTGCGCTATGTCACCCTGCAGGTGTGCGGCTCCAAGGGCTCCGGCCACCCCGGTGGCTTCGCCTCCAGCGCCGAGGCCTATGCCGCCCTGGTGATGCTGGGCCACACCAATATCGTCACCGAGGTCGGCCACCACGCCCCCGGTTTCTACAGCGCCATGTTCCTGGATACCTCCCTGGAGGAGATGGGCATCCGCACCCTGACGGACATGATGGCGCGCTTCCGGGAAAAGCATGGCCTGCTGGGCCATCTCTCCGGCGCCATCCCGGGCCTCCTGGCCCCCGCCGGCCCCCTGGGCCAGGGTCAGCACTTCGCCATGGCCGGCGCCCTGCTGCATCCGGACAAGCTTTTCCCGGTGACCATCGGCGACGGTGGCATGGGCGAGCCCTATGTGCTCAATGCCATGATGCATTTCCATACCGCCTACCCCCAGGTCACCAACTTCCTGCCGACCCTCATCTGGAATGGTTACAGCCAGGAGCACCATTCCATGGTCTCCCGCCTGACCAACGACGAGATGCTGGCCTACTGGCGGGGCCATGGCTTCGCGGAGGTGGTGCTGGTGGACGCCAAGGACTTCGACGATAGCGGTCAGGAGGCCGCCTATGTCGATTCCAGCCGTTTTTCGCAGGGCCAGCGCCTGGCCTTTGCCCAAGCGGTACTGGCGGGTGTCGAGCGGGCCGCCGCGAGCGCCTTCTCAGGCAAGCTGACGGCCTTCATTCTCAAGCAGTTAAAGGGTACCGGCGTCCATACCCTGGGCGCCAAGTCCCATAACCTCTACCCGGCCGACACCCTGGATGCCCCTCATATCATCGAGGGCCTGCAACGCCGCGCCCTGCCACCCGCCGCCTGGGCCTTGGTGCGGGAGAACTTTGTCCGCGCCGGTGGCGGCCCCGCCGTCAAGACGGCGGTGACGGAGTTCGTGCTGGACCTGGCCCCCCTGGGCGCCTTCCCCGGCCAGGCCTTCACCCCGGGCGACAAGGCCGTGCCCGCCACCGCCCTGGGCGCCCTGGCGGCCTGGGTGGGCCAGCGGGACCCGCGCTTCGTGGTCACCAACGCCGACGGCAACGAGGCCTCGGCGATGAAGAACATCAACGACGCCCTCAAGATCCGCCACCCGACCCCGGACCCCCTCTACAACCAGGAGCCGACCGGCCAGGTGTACGAGCCCCTCAACGAGGACGCCTGCGCCGGCCTCGCCGCCGGCCTGAGCCTGTTTGGCTCCCGCGCCCTCTGGCTGTCCTACGAGAGCTTCGCCATCAACGGCTGGCCCATCGTCCAGACCGTGACCCAGGCCATGGCCGAGCTGCGCCGCAAGACGCCGTCCGTCGTCTGCATGTTCACCGCCGGCGCCCTGGAGCAGGGCCGCAACGGCTGGACCCACCAGCGCCCGGAGATCGAAAACTACTTTGCCGCTCAGATGCGCAACGGCAACCTCTATATGCTGTTTCCACCGGACGCCAACGCCATCCAGGCCGCCTATGAGTACGCCACCCAGAGCTTTAACAAGGGCATGGTGATCATCGCCTCCAAATCGCCCCTGCCGGTGTACCTGAGTCTGGCCCAGGCCCACGACGCGGTGGCCAAGGGCGCGGCGACTCTCTACGAGACCCAGCCCGGCAAGTCCGGCAAGAAGGGCGGCAAGGGCAAAAAGGGCAAGAACGGCAACAAGGGTAGGGTGGTCTTCGCCGTCACCGGCGACATGGTCTATTTGCCCGTCTTCGAGGCCAAGGATCAGCTCGAAGCCGCCGGCTGGGCCGTGCGCATCGTCGCCGTGGTCAATCCGCGCCGCCTCTATCGTCCCAGCGATGTCGCCTGGGAGACGGTGTCCGAGCCCGACAACGCCTTCATGGACGACGACCACTTCAACGCCTTCTTCGACGGCGACGTCCTGCTGGCCGTGAGCGGTGGCCCCTCCGCCGCCCTGGAGCCGGTGCTGCTGCGCAGCCGCGCCACCCAGCGCGACACCTTTGCCTGGAAGCGCGGCGAGACCACCGCCAGCCCGGCGGAGATCATGGACTTCAATGGCATCACCGCCGAGCGCATGGTGGCGCGGGTCAAGGCCCTGCGGTCCTGATCAGGGTTCAAAAATAACCGGTATTTCCCTAGGTCGGGTTAGCGCAGCCTAACCCGACTCCGGCCTGAATCTGTCCGCGAGCCACACGATGCCAGAAACCAAAATCATAGTTCTCGACGACGACCCCACGGGTTCACAGACGGTCCACGGCTGCCTGCTCCTGACCCGTTGGGATGTCGAGACCCTGCGCCAGGGCCTGGCCGATGCCTCGCCACTGCTCTTTATCCTGACGAACAGCCGCGCCATGGGCGCCGAGCAGGCGGCGGCGGTCACCCGCGAGGCCTGCCATAACCTCAAGCTGGCCCTGGCCGCCGACGCCCAGGCTAGGGCGCGCGAGGGGCGGGAACTCCATCCCCTCTTCGTCAGCCGTTCCGACTCCACCCTGCGTGGCCACTACCCGGTGGAGACCGACGTCATGGCGGAGGAACTGGGGCCCTTCGATGCCCACTTCCTCACCCCGGCCTTTTTCGAGGGCGGGCGCATCACCCGCGATTCCATCCATTACCTGATGGTCAATGGCCAGCCCGTACCCACCGCGGAGACCGAGTTCGCCCGGGATTCCGTCTTCGGCTACCGCACCAGCTATCTGCCCGATTACGTCGCCGAAAAGACCCAGGGC
>JBASIS010000287.1:0-19328 GCA_049654905.1 Chromatiaceae bacterium | reverse complement strand
CTCCTGGCGTGCCCGCTCGCTTTCCACCGCCGCCGCCTTGCGCACGGCCTCGACCTCGGCCCGGGTTTCGGATTTCATGCGATCTACCAGGGCCTGGGCCTCGCGCCGAGCCGCCTCCGCCTGCTCCCTGGCCTCGGCGGCCTGCTTGAGGGCATTCTGGACCTCCGCGTGGGCCTGGGCGGATTTGGCCTGGGCCTCGGCCTGGAGCTGGGCGGCCTGGGCCTCGGCCTTGGCGGCCTGGGCACGGGCGGTGGCGGTCTCCGCCTGGGCCTCGGCCTGGGCGCGGGCTACCTTCTCCTGGGCCAGGGCGACCTCGACCTGGATCTTGGCGGCCTCCGCCAACTCCCGGACCAGGGTTCCCAATTGCTTGGTGGGCTTCTCTTTATTTTCCTTGGCAGACATAGGGATCTCCTCGTTAGCAGGCATGGGGGACTCATCAACAGTGGGCATAGGGGGCTCCTCTTCAACAGGCATAGGGGGTCTCCTTGTTGGGGGGGTACTGAGTGGGGTTAATCGCCTCTTCGCGATTTTCAGGCCTCGTCTGGCTGGCAGTCTGGGTTGCCTTGCCAAGCATTCTGCGGATGTTAAGGGATTGTGACGATGGAGGGATAAAAAAAACACTTCGGGCCAGGCTCGTTCGGGAGTTGGCCCGGGGTTTTGGCCTGGGTTGTGCTACCAGGTGGCGTCTTGTCGCCCGGGTGGGTGATCCGGCCAAGCCCTGGCCCCTGTTCCCTCGAACTCCGCCGCTAGCCAACCGATGGGAGGGCGGTTGAAGACAGCAACATTCCTAAATCCTTGCTGGAACCTTTCCGCGATGGTATGGTCTCCTTGGACCCAACCCTTAACCGGTTGGATTTACCACCATAAAAATCGAGGAGTCCTCATGTCGATACATGCAACAAAAGAACTGAAAGCCTACTGGAAAGAAAACCTGGTCATTATCTCGGTGCTGCTGACCATCTGGTTCGTGGTGTCCTACGTTTGTGGCATCCTGCTCGCCAATCAACTCGACGCCTACCGGATCGCCGGTTTCCCCCTCGGCTTCTGGTTCGCCAACCAGGGCTCGCTGGTGACCTTCGTGGTCCTGATCTGGGTCTATGTCGGGCTCATGGACAGACTGGACATCAAGTATGGCGTGCAGCAAGACTGACATCGGTCCTGACGTTCGCAACGAACGCTCTTCCTGAAATTTGACGAGGTCACTGACACAATGACAATTCTTCAATGGACCTGGATACTTACAGGCCTCAGTTTCGCGGTGTATATCTACGTTGCCTACTGGGCCAGGGCGAAAACAACCGGCGATTTCTATGTTGCCGAGAAGTCGGTTCCGCCTTTGCTGAACGGCATGGCCACCGGCGCCGACTGGATGTCGGCGGCGTCCTTCATTTCCATGGCGGGGTTGATTTCCTTCCTCGGACGCGATGGTTCCTATTACCTGATGGGGTGGACCGGAGGCTATGTACTGCTGGCCTTGCTGTTTGCCCCCTATCTGCGCAAGTACGGTAAGTTTACGATCCCCCAGTTCATCGGCGACCGTTACTACTCCCAAACCGCTCGCCTCATCGCGCTGCTCTGCGCCATTTTCGTCTCCTTTACCTACGTGGCGGGCCAGATGCGTGGCGTCGGCGTGGTCTTCTCGCGCTTCATGGATGTCGAAATCAACACCGGCGTCATCATCGGCATGGCACTGGTCTTCTTCTACGCCACCCTGGGCGGCATGAAGGGCATAACCTATACCCAGGTCGCGCAATATGTGGTGCTGATCACCGCCTATCTGATACCGGCCATCTTTATTTCCATGCAATTCACCGGTAACCCCATCCCGCAGATAGGCTACGGTTCGCCGATCACCGGCGAGGGCGCGGCGCTGCTTAACGATCCCAGCACCCAGGGTAAATACCTGCTGGATGTCTTGGACGGTCTCAGTAAAGAGCTGGGTTTTGCGGCTTATACCAGTGGGCAGCGCCCCATGATCGACGTCTTCTTCATCACCTTCTCGCTGATGATCGGCACCGCCGGTCTCCCGCACATCCTGATCCGCTTCTTCACCGTACCCAAGATCCGTGACGCCCGTTCTTCCGCGGGCTGGGCACTGATTTTCATCGCCCTGCTCTACACCACCGCTCCGGCAGTGGCCGTTTTTGCCCGCACCAACTTCATCCAGACGGTAAACAACGTCGCGTATGTCGATGCCCCGTCCTGGTTCAAGAACTGGGAAAAGACCGGGCTGGTTGGCTGGAAGGATAAGAATGGCGACGGCATCATGCAGATCCGCCCCGGCAAGTGGGATGACCCGAAGAGTGCCAACGAGGTCAAGATTGACCAGGACATCATGGTGCTGGCCAACCCGGAAATCGCCAAGCTCCCCAACTGGGTCGTCGGTCTGGTTGGCGCCGGTGGCCTGGCCGCCGCCCTTTCCACGGCGGCGGGCCTCTTGCTGGTCATTTCGGCCGCCGTTTCCCATGACCTGATGAAGAATATCCTCAAACCCAGCATGTCGGAAAAGGAAGAGCTCTGGTGGGCACGAGGGGGGGCCGGCGTGGCGGTGGTCATTGCCGGCCTGTTCGGTATCTATCCACCAGGCTTCGTGGCCCAGGTGGTGGCCTTTGCCTTCGGCCTGGCGGCGGCCTCCTTCTTCCCGGCCATCCTGATGGGCATCTTCAATAAGAAGATGAACAAGGAAGGCGCCATCGCCGGAATGGTCGTCGGCATCGTCTTTACCGCCGCCTATATCTGGTGGTTCAAGTACGGCGACCCGGCGTCCAACAATCCGGCCGGCTGGTGGCTGGGTATCTCCCCGGAAGGGATCGGTACCGTCGGCGCCGCGCTCAACTTCCTGACATCCTATGTGGTCAGCAAGTTCACCAAGGAGCCGCCGGCCGATATCCAGGATCTGGTGGGCAGCCTGCGTTACCCCGGCAAGGAGGTAACCGCGGCCAGCAGCCATTGATTAATGAGTTGATGTAGGTCGCACGGATGGCGGCTGCCGGGAACGGTAGCCGCCATTTTTTTTATTCAGTGTACCGACGGAGTCAGGCCATGGCCGCGCAGGCCGATCCGCCGGGGGGTAGGTTAAGCATGATTAAAGACCTCAACAGATTCATTCTTTCGAAAATACTGGGCATCCGGCTCCGTCCCACCGGTGCGGTCATTCTGGGGGGCTTCGCCGGCTTGAGCCTGACGACCACCATTCTCCCCGCCGCCATCTCGATTCTGGGGGTCATCGACGAGTTCTCGGCGCGCCTTGATCTGGCCGGTTTTGCCGTCTACTCCTTCCTGGCGTGGGCGGTCGGCGGCTGGGCGGTCCAGAGAAGGGCCAGCGCTCAGGGGGGAGCCGTCATCCTGGGGCTGTTAGGTTCGGTCAGTGCCGCCCTTTTTGCTGGCCTGACCTACGGCGCCGAGAAGGAATTAGTCCTGCTTTGCGCGGCGGCGGGATTGGCCTACGGTTCCATCGGCGGGATGCTCATCGCCATCGCCCTTGGCGAAAACAAGAATGCCACTTCGGGTTGACTTGCCGACCCTTATCAAGCGGAGCCATCCGGGTGGGCGCGGTGACCATCCTGCTTACCGGCCCAGTGGGTGACCCGCTTTTCGGTATCCCGGTCACCATCACCCCCTCCGTGCGACGGCAAGGGTGCTAACAGCAGGGCTGGGCCGCGTCTGGACTTGGCGGGGAAGATAAGATATCTTGCCTGGCCGTCCGAGGGGATCCTCCCGTATTCAGATCGGATTATGGCCCTATCCAGGGCGCCGAGGACAGGCTTTGTACACCCAGGCTGGGAGGGCTCACAAGCTCTGGCCCGGCTCGCGTGGACAGGGCGGACGGCCGTGGACAGCTAACCAAGCGGTTGACGTCATGCCATTTCCACAAGGGTAACGAGGTCAGCGACCTTCCTACTCTGATTACATCCACTCCCATCCAAAATCATGAGGAGGTGTTACTGTGTCCATAGAAACATGGGGGCAGATTCGGGCTAACCCGAAATTTCAGAAATTCGTTAAAAAACGTAACCGCTACTCGATCGTTATGTCCATCCTGGTCATCATCGCGTATTTCGGTTTCATCCTTCTGGTCGCCTTTGACAAGCCCTTCCTGGCCCAAAAGCTCGTTCCTGGCAGCGTCACCTCCCTGGGGATCCCCATCGGCGTGGGCGTCATCCTCTTCACCATTATCCTGACCTGGATTTATGTCCACAGGGCCAACACGGAGTTCGATACCGAGGCCGCGGCCATCCTGGAGGAATCCACGAAATGAATCCCACCATCACGAGCTTGATCGCCGTCGCCGCCATCATTCTGATCGGCGTCTTTGGTACGGCCTTTGGCGCCGGGCCCGACCTCGGGCAGACCACGCAACAGACCACCAACTGGGTGGCGATTTCCATGTTCGCTGGCTTTGTCCTCATCACCCTGGGCATCACCAAATGGGCCGCCGCCCGTACCCGTTCCGTTGCCGACTTCTACACCGCCGGGGGTGGCATCACCGGGTTTCAGAATGGTCTGGCCATCGCGGGCGACTACATGTCCGCCGCCTCCTTCCTGGGGATCTCCGGCCTGGTGTTCGCCAATGGCTTTGACGGCCTGATCTTCTCCATCGGCTGGCTGGTGGGCTGGCCCGTCATTACCTTCCTGATGGCGGAGCGTCTGCGTAACCTCGGCAAGTTCACCTTCGCCGACGTGGCCTCCTACCGTTTTGCCCAGACCCCGCTGCGCAGTTTTGCCGCTACCGGCACCCTGGTGGTGGTGGCCTTCTATATGATTGCCCAGATGGTCGGCGCCGGTCAGCTCATCAAGGTGCTCTTCGGCCTTGAGTACATCTATGCCGTCGTCCTGGTGGGCGTCATCATGATGATGTATGTCCTCTTCGGTGGCATGACCGCCACCACCTGGGTGCAGATCATCAAGGCCGTGCTCCTCCTGGGCGGCGCCACCTTCATGGCGACCATGGTCCTGCTGCAGTTTGGCTTTAACCCCGAGGCCCTGTTCGCCAAGGCGGTCGAGGTCAAGACCGGGATGGCTATCTCCACCGGCAAGACCGCCGCGGAGGCTGCTACGGCGGGTGCCTCCATCATGGGTCCCGGTGGCCTGATCAATGACCCCATCTCCGCTATCTCCGTTGGCATGGCCCTCATGTTCGGTACCGCCGGCCTGCCGCACATCCTGATGCGCTTCTTCACCGTCCCCACCGCCAAGGAGGCCCGCAAGTCCGTGGCCTGGGCGACGACCTGGATCGGCTACTTCTATATCTTGACTTTTATCATCGGCTTTGGTGCTATAGTCAACCTCATCCCTCACCCCGACATATACTTTGTCAATGGCGATCTAGCCAAGGGCCTGAATGGCGGCGGCAACATGGCGGCGGTCCATCTCGCCAACGCCGTAGGCGGTAATGTTTTCCTGGGCTTTATCTCCGCCGTGGCCTTCGCCACCATCCTGGCCGTGGTGGCCGGTCTGACCCTGTCTGGTGCCTCCGCCGTCTCCCATGACCTCTATGCCTCGGTCTGGCGTCACGGCAACGTGGACTCCGATACCGAGCTGCGGGTCTCCAAGATCACGACGGTCGTCCTGGGTATCGTCGCCGTCTTGCTGGGTATCCTGTTCGAGAAGCAGAACGTGGCCTTCATGGTCATGCTGGCCTTCACCGTCGCCGCCTCGGCCAACTTCCCGGTCCTCTTCATGGCGGTGCTCTGGAAGAACTGCACCACGCGCGGGGCCGTGGCCGGTGGTATCGTCGGTCTCGTCATGTCCGTCTCGCTGACCGTGGTCTCGCCCGCCGTCTGGGAGGCCACGCTCGGCAATCCCAAGGGCAGTGCCCTCTTCCCCTTCTCCACGCCGGCGGTCTTCTCCATCACCGCGGCCTTCTTCGTCATCTGGCTGGTCTCGATCCTGGATCGCAGCCCGCAGGCCAAGAAGGAACGTGCCCTCTATCCGGACCAGATGACCCGTTCGGAAACTGGCGTCGGTGCCTCCCTGGCCTCCAGCCATTGATGCTCCAAGCCGTTTGAGGTAAATGCCCGCCCCTGGCGGGCATTTTTACTTCCGGGCCCGCCTTTTCAATCCGTTGTACGATTGCAAGGGCGGGTCCCGCCGCGCCGGGCCGTCAGCCTCGCCGGTCCCGCCGCCAGCCTTGCACTTGAATTTGGCGGAAAAATTACCTAACTTGACAGTCCCCGGCTCCCGGGACCGGATCCTGGTCCCGAACTGGGGGCCAATACCGATCACAATCGTCATTCTGAAATTTCCGGCATCCAGCAGGACCACACATGCGCTATGTCAGTACACGCGGGGGAGTGGCCCCCATCGGATTCGCCGAGGCGGTGATGATGGGCCTGGGCACGGATGGCGGCCTTCTGGTGCCCCTAAGCCTGCCCCGCCTGGATGCCGAGACCCTCAAGACCTGGTCGAGTCTGCGCTTTCAGGACCTGGCCCTGGAGGTCATGTCGCCCTTCGTCGGCGATGCCATCCCCCGCCATCACCTGGCGGCCCTGATCGAGCGTTCCTACGCCAGCTTCAGCCATCCGGAGGTGACGCCGGTCATCCGCCTGGGCGACCCGTGGCTGCTTGAACTCTTTCATGGCCCCACGGCGGCCTTCAAGGACGTGGCCCTGCAATTTCTGGGCAACCTCTTCGAATATCTATTGGAGCGGGACGGCGGCCGGCTCAACATCGTCGGTGCCACCTCGGGCGATACGGGCTCGGCGGCCATCGCCGGGGTGCGCGGCAAGTCGCGCATCCACATCTTTATCCTGCATCCCGAGGGCCGCGTCTCGCCGATCCAGGAACGCCAGATGACGACGGTGCTGGACGCCAATGTCCACAACATCGCCATCCGTGGCACCTTCGATGATGGCCAGCGCATCGTCAAGCAACTCTTCGGCGACCTGAAGTTCAAGTGCGACTTGAGCCTGGGTGCCGTCAACTCCATCAACTGGGCGCGCATCCTGGCCCAGATGGTGTACTACTTTTACGCCTGGGGGCGATTGGCGACGGATGATCCCAACCGCCGGGTCAGTTTCGCCGTGCCCACGGGCAACTTCGGGGATGTCTTCGCCGGTTACATGGCCAAGCGCATGGGCCTGCCGGTGGACCGCCTCATCATTGCCACCAACCGCAACGATATCCTGAGCCGCTTCGTCCATACCGGCCGCTATGCGGCGGGGGAGGTCTATCCGACCCTGAGCCCGGCCATGGACATCCAGATCGCCTCTAACTTCGAGCGCTATCTCTATTTCCTGCTGGGCGAGGACCCGGCGGCGGTGCGTGGCCTGCTCGACGACATGGTCAGGACCGGCGGCCTGGCGGTGGATGCCGGGCATCATGCCCAGGTCCGGGCCGATTTCGACGCCCTGGCCGTCAGCGACGCCGAAACCCTGGACCAGATCCGCGCCACCTTCGCCCAATCCCAGTATATTCTGGACCCACACACGGCGATTGGCGTGCGCGCGGCCCAGGGCCATGGGGACACCATCTGCCTGGCCACCGCCCACCCCGCCAAGTTTGGCGAGTCCGTGACCCTGGCCATTGGCCGCGAGGCCCCGCCGCCGCCGTCTCTGCGGGGGCTGTTGGAGAAGGAAACCCGTTGCGCCCGGCTGGAGGCCAGCGTGGACGCCATCCGTACCTATATCCAGGACACTCTGGAGGTGGCAAGCCTATGAGTGGCCAGGCCCCTTCCATTCTCATTCTCGACACCACCCTCCGGGATGGCGAGCAGACCCAGGGCGTCTCCTTCTCGCCCGATGAAAAGACCAATATCGCCAAGGCCCTGCTGGAACTGGTGCGGGTCGATCGCATCGAGGTGGCCTCGGCGCGGGTCTCCCGGGGCGAACTCACGGCGGTCACGAACATCATCGACTGGGCCCGGGGTCAGGGTCTGGAGGGGCGGGTCGAGGTGCTGGGTTTCATTGATCAGGGCCGCAGCATTGACTGGATCCGTCAGGCCGGCGGGCGCGTGCTCAACCTGCTTGCCAAAGGCAGCGAAAAACACTGCCAGGGTCAACTCGGCAAGACCCTTGATCAGCACGCCCAAGAGGTGCGGGACACCATCCGCCTCGCCCAGGACCAGGGGCTGGCGGTCAACATCTATCTGGAGGACTGGTCCAACGGCTACCAGGATAACCGGGACTACGTTTATGGCCTGGTGGAGCGGTTGGAGGAGAGCGGGCTGGGGCACATCATGCTGCCCGACACCCTGGGGGTCATGACCCCGGAGCGAGTCTTCGCGGCCGTCTCGGACATGATCCGGCGCTTTCCAGGGCTCAAGTTCGACTTTCATCCCCATAACGACTATGGCCTCGCCACCGCCAATGTCCTGGCCGCCGCTCGGGCGGGGGCGGCGGCGGTCCATTGCACCGTCAACTGCCTGGGCGAGCGCGCCGGCAACGCCTCCCTGGCGGAGGTCGCCGTCAATCTGCGCGACCAGTTGGGTATGAAGCTGTCAATCGACGAGACCCATCTGGCGCGGGTCAGCGAGCTGGTCGAATATTTCTCCGGCAAACGCATCGCCGACAATGCCCCCATCGTCGGCGAGGATGTCTTTACCCAGACCGCCGGCATCCACGCCGATGGCGATCGCAAGGGCAGCCTTTACCACACCCAACTGAGTCCCGAGCGTTTCGCCCGTCGCCGCAAGTACGCCCTCGGCAAGCTCGCCGGCAAGGCCTCCCTGGCTAAAAATCTGGAAAAGCTCGACATCAGTCTATCGGAGGAAAATCAGCGCAAGGTGCTGCAGCGCGTCGTCGAACTGGGCGACTCCAAGAAGACCATTACCACCGATGACCTGCCCTTCATCATTGCCGAGGTGTTGGAGAGCCAGGACTACAACCATGTCCAGTTGCTGGCCTGCAACGTCAGTAGCGCGCTGGACTTGCCCTCCACCGCCAGCATCCGGGTGCGCGTCGGCGAGGCCATCCATTACGCCGCCGGCAGCGGCAACGGCAGCTTTGATGCCTTCATCAAGGCCCTCGCCAAGGTTCTGCGCCGTCATGACCTGACGCTCCCCGGCTTGATCGATTACGAGGTACGCATCCCCAAGGGTGGCCGTACCGACGCCCTTACCGAGTGCATCATCACCTGGGCCGACGAGGAAGGTCCGGTCCGCACGCGCGGCGTCCATACCAATCAGGTCTTCGCCGCTATCGCGGCCACCCTGCGCCTGGTCAATATTCTGGTCCACCGCGCCGCCCAACGGGTGGGGGCCCTGCCCGTCCTGGAGACCGGGGCTTGAACCTTGCGGTAGGGCTTTGGGCGGCTGGCGCGCCCGTCCGGTTATTTTATGGTGGCTTTTCGGGCCGTCATATCGGACACTAAATCTGTTATGGCCTTTGGCGCGGGAGGCTGGACCCCCAGGTCCAGTTTGCATCCGGCGCACCACCCATCACCCTTGGCGGCGAGATGATGCGAAAGATGAAATCCCTCCCGATGCTGGCGACCCTCTTGCTGACGGCCGTGCCCCATGCCGCTACCCAGGCGGCGGAAAAGACCCCCGAGGCGAAGGTGGACAAGGTCTTCGACGAGGCCCTGCGCAGTCGGGACATGCACCTGCTCACCGCATCGGGAATGCGCTATGAGACCGGTGTTGGCGTTGGGCAGGATGCCGACAAGGCGGTCAAGCTCTATTGCCTCGCGGCCAAAATGGGTGATGGCGACGCCAAATATCGTCTCGGCTACCTCTATGCCTACGGCCGGGGCGTCAAGCGTGATCCGGAACTCGCCGCCGCCTGGTTTGGCGAGGCGGTCAAGGCGCGCCACGCCATGGCCGCTACTCAGCTCAAGCTCCTTAAGGTCACCGCCGATCCCAAGCGTCTGCCCTCCTGCGGCCCCGGTGGCCCGGGCGGCGGCGGAGGCGGTGAAACCACTCGCATGGTCCTGCGCACCCATCCGGCCACCGGCGAGATCGCCAAGCTGATCCATAGCCTGGCCCCTAAATACAAGCTTGATCCCAGCCTGGTCCTGGCCGTGGTCGAGGCGGAATCCAATTTCAATCCCCGGGCCCGTTCGCCTAAGGATGCCCAGGGTCTGATGCAACTCATCCCCGCGACTGCCGATCGTTTCGGGGTCAAGGATGTCTGGGACCCGGAGCAAAACCTGAACGGCGGCATGGCCTATCTGCGCTGGCTCCTCGACCACTTCGATGGTGATGTCAAGCTGGCCCTGGCCGGCTACAACGCCGGCGAAGGGGCGGTCGAGAAGCATGGCGGGGTCCCCCCCTACCAGGAGACCCAGTCCTATGTCGCGCGTATCCTGCGCCGCCTCGGGCTCGAGGAGGGCCAGCAAAGCAGCCCAGGTTAAGGCCGGCGCGGGACCCTCCGGGCGAGACCGCCGATCGCGCCGCGCCTGCCTGCCCCCATTCCATCGAGATCAGACGTCATGAGCGCCATTCCCCAGGACTTTATCCGTAACACGGCTCGTCTCTCGGACGCGGCCACCCAGCCCTTCACCCGTTCGCGCAAGATCCACGTCCAGGGGTCCCGCGCCGATCTGCGGGTGCCCATGCGGGAGGTGAGCCAGACGGACACCCAGACCCAGCGTGGCGTGGAAGAGAATCCACCCATCTACATCTACGATACCTCGGGACCCTACACGGACCCGCAAGCCCACATCGACCTCCTGGCGGGCCTGCCCGACCTGCGGGGGGCCTGGATCGAGGAGCGCGGCGACACCGAGCGTCTCGCCGGTCCCAGTTCCGCTTTCGGCCGTCAGCGTCAGCGGGACCCGGGCCTGGCCCACCTGCGCTTCGAGCACATCCGGGTCCCGCGCCGCGCCAAGCCCGGTGCCAACGTCACCCAGATGCACTATGCCCGCCGGGGGCTGATCACCCCGGAGATGGAATTCATCGCCATCCGCGAGAGCCAGCGCCTGGACGAACTGCGTGCCGATCCCCGTTACGCCAAGCTGCTGCGCCAGCACCCGGGGCATGGCTTTGGCGCCCGGCTGCCCGCGTCCATCACGCCGGAATTCGTGCGCGCCGAGGTAGCCGCCGGGCGGGCCATCATCCCCGCCAACATCAACCACCCGGAGCTGGAGCCCATGATCATAGGGCGCAACTTCCGGGTGAAGATCAACACCAACATCGGCAACTCGGCGGTCACCTCCAGCATCGAGGAGGAGGTGGAGAAGATGGTCTGGTCCTCCCGCTGGGGGGGCGACACCCTCATGGACCTCTCCACCGGCAAGAACATCCACGAGACCCGCGAGTGGATCCTGCGCAACGCCCCGGTGCCCATCGGCACCGTGCCCATCTACCAGGCCCTGGAGAAGGTGGACGGCAAGCCGGAGGAACTGACCTGGGAGATGTTCCGCGACACCCTCATTGAGCAGGCCGAGCAGGGGGTGGACTACTTCACTATCCATGCCGGGGTCCTGCTGCGTTATGTCCCCCTGACCGCGGACCGCATCACCGGCATCGTCTCCCGGGGCGGCTCCATCCTCGCCAAGTGGTGCCTGGCCCATCACCAGGAAAACTTCCTCTATACCCACTTCGAGGATATCTGCGAGATCATGAAGGCCTACGACGTCGGCTTCAGCCTGGGCGATGGTCTGCGCCCCGGCTCCATCGCCGACGCCAACGACGCCGCCCAGTTCGCCGAGCTCGAAACCCTGGGTGAACTGACCCAGATCGCCTGGCGGCACGACGTCCAGGTTATGATCGAGGGCCCCGGGCACGTGCCCCTGCAGATGATCAAGGAGAATGTGGACAAGGAGCTTACCGACTGTTTCGAGGCCCCCTTCTACACCCTGGGGCCCCTGATCACCGACATCGCCCCCGCCTACGATCACCTCACCTCCGCCATGGGCGCCGCCAACATCGGCTGGTATGGCACCGCCATGCTCTGCTACGTCACCCCCAAGGAACATCTGGGCCTGCCCAACAAGCAGGACGTGCGCGACGGCATCATCGCCTACAAGATCGCCGCCCACGGCGCCGACTTGGCCAAGGGCCTGCCCGGCGCTCAGGTGCGTGACAACGCCTTGTCCAAGGCCCGCTTCGAGTTCCGCTGGGAGGACCAGTTCAACCTGTCCCTGGACCCCGAACGTGCCCGCGAGTACCACGACGAGACCATGCCCCACGAGGCCCACAAGGTCGCCCACTTCTGCTCCATGTGCGGCCCCCACTTCTGCTCCATGCGCATCACCCAGGAGGTGCGCGACTACGCCGAGGCCCACCGCCTCGATGACGTCGAGGCGGCACTGGCCGAAGGGATGAAGCAAAAGGCCGATGAGTTCCTGAAAGAGGGCGGGCGGATTTATCGTGAGGTTTGATGGAGGATAACCATGGGGTTGCCAGCGCTAGACTTGGGCTTGAGGGGCTAGCCGCGACTTACGGATAGCCTTATCCATTTCTATGGTGATGATGACCGGAAAGAATGACATGAGGATCAAAGGCCACCAATCGCTGGGGAAAGGCGCCAGGCGGAAGGCGGCCGCCAATGCCGGGACATAAGTTACCAAGCCATGGAGCAGGATGGCGAGCCCGATTCCGCCCAGTAGCCAAGGATTGCCGAAGGGGTTCAAGGTAAAAGCGGAATCGTAAATGGACCTGGCGGAAATAACGTAGCTGACCTGGGTGATCAGGATGACCCAAAAGGCGGCCGTCTGCGCCTGAGTCAGCAGGTTGGCGTCCACGACCACCCCGTCCACCACGGCGGAGGCGCCGAAGTGGAAATAGATCAGGAAACACGGCACCGCAATCATCAGGCCCATGATCACCACCCGCTGTAGAAACAGGGCATCAATAATGCGCACCTGGGGGTCACGCGGGGGTCGCGCCAGCAGGCCGCGTTCCTTGGGTTCCATCATCAGCGGTAGGGTGAGGAGGACCGAGTCGATGAGGTTGATCCAGAGGATCTGCACCGGCTCAAGGACAAAACGCGCCGCGAACACCGGCACTAGGGCCGCCAGCAGGATGGCGCCCATGATCAGCAGGGCCTGGGCGGCGTTGGTCGGCAGGGTATAGAGGATCGCCTTCCGCAGATTGGTCCAGGCATGGCGGCCTTCCTCCACGGCGTTGACGATGGTGGCGAAATTGTCGTCCGCCAGCACCATGTCCGCCGCCTCCCGCGCGACCTCGGTGCCCGCGATACCCATGGCGATGCCAATGTCTGCCTGCCTGAGGGCCGGGGCGTCGTTGACGCCGTCGCCGGTCATGGCGACGACATGGCCATTGGCCTGAAAGGCCTCGGCGATGAGCTTTTTATGCTCCGGGGCCACCCGCGCGAAGACGGCCACCTCTTCCACCGCCAGGCGGAGGGTCGCCAAATCCATGTTCGCCAGTTCCACCCCAGTCAGCACCCGTCCCGCCTGGATGCCTAGTTGCGCGGCAACCGCTTGTGCCGTGTCAGGGTGATCGCCAGTGACCATGACCGTACGGATGCCTGCCCCCTGACACTTGGCCACCGCGGCGATGGCCGCGGGTTTTGGCGGATCGATCATGCCCTGCAAACCCACCAGTGTCAGGTCACATAGGTCCTGGTGGCAGAGATCCCGATGGTCCCCACTGACTGCCTTGCAGGCAAAGCCCAGGGTGCGCAGCGCCTGACGGGCAAAGCCTCGTACCGTGACGTGATAGGCCGCTGGCTCCAGCTCTTGCGTCTGACCTGCTCGGTCAAGTTGCGTGGTACACATCGCTAGTACGGCCTCGGGGGCGCCCTTCACGAAGATAAAGCGTCCCCCCACCATCTCAACCAGCACGGCCATGTACTGGGTGCTCGAGTCGAAGGGTATTTCTTCAAGGCGATGCAACCCCTCGCGGGTGATTCCGGCTTTCGCGGCGCTCACCAGCAGGGCAAGCTCGGTGGGATCACCCACCCCGCCACCCGCATCGCTCAGGTGGGCGTTGTTGCAGGCAACACCAATCTCCAACAAACGCCGCAAGGCCGGCTGGTCCGCGGGGTCAAGCCGGGCACCCTGCAGGGAGAAATGGCCCGTCACGTCATAGCCAACCCCCGCGACCCCCAGGCTTTGTGAACCGGCATAGACCTGGGTCACCGTCATGCGATTCTCGGTGAGGGTACCGGTCTTGTCCGAGCAGATTACCGAGGTGGCCCCCAGGGTCTCCGCCGCCGGCAACTTGCGGATCAGGGCCTTGCGCTTGGCCATGAGGGTCCCCGATACCGCCAGGATGGCGGTGATCAAGGCCGGCAGCATCTCCGGAATCGCCGCCACCACCAGCGACACCGCGCCGAGGAAGCTATAGCCTAAATCGTAGCCCAGGTAGATGCCGAGGCCGAAATTGAAGGCGCCGACGACGAGAATGGCCTTGATGAGGGTATGAATAAACTCACTCGTCTTGCGCTGCAGAGGGGTTTGACCGGGATCGGCGCGCTTGACCATGGCGGCGATCTGGCCGAAAACGGTGTTGGCACCCGTCGCCACCACGATCCCCCGGGCGGTTCCTTGGGTCAGAAAGGTCCCCGAAAAGCCCATGTTGCGCTGATCGCCCGGCACCAGATTCTCGCCGGCGATCGCCGGTACTGACTTTGGCACCGGCACGGATTCGCCGGTGAGGGACGATTCATCGACCGAGAGACTGCTGACCTCGATGAAGCGCAGGTCAGCGGGAATCTTGTCCCCGCCCTCGAGCACCAGCAGGTCGCCAGGCACCAACTCACGCGAGTGCAGCCGCCGCACCTCCCCGTCGCGAACCACCAGGCACTCGGGTACCATCATGCCGCGCAAAGCGTCCAGAGCCCCTTCGGCCTTGCCCTCCTGGACGAATCCCAGCAGGGCGTTGAGCATCACCACGGCCAGAATCACCAGGGTATCGGGTAGCATGTGGCTGCCCAAGGCCGTCAGCAGGGCGGTGATGGCGGCGGTGACGAGCAGGATGATCACCATGGCGTCTTGAAACTGGCCCAGGAAACGCACCCAGGCCGGTGTTTTCCTGAAGACCAGTTCATTCCATCCGTGCTGGGCTCGGCGGCTAGCAACCTCGGCCGCGGATAGGCCCTGAGTCCGGTCGCTTGTCAACGCTGCCAGAACCTCGTCCACGCTCTGTCGATACCATGCCGTGCTCATGTCACTCTCCTCTTCGGTCAGTGTGCCGCGGGTAAAAGGTGCGTACCGCGGCGCGGAATCAGACTCAGACTTCGTCAGGCCCAACTTCATCCGCCGTGAGGTGCGCGCCTTGCTGACGCTACCCCCCCCCCCCGCAGCCCCTATTTCGTCCTCATTGAGCCGTCCCGCCTCCCTGACCACGCCGCTCTTCAGTCGTCCAGGACCGGCCGCAGCATGTAACCCAACCCATAATCATTGTAGATCTCAATCCGGCCGAGGGTGCTGGGTCTGGCCGGCATGGCCCCTGGGTCTACGACACGTAAAGCATACCCGCAGTACCAGCTTTACCCCTATCTGCTGCGCGGGGTAGCGGTCACCCGCCCCAACCAGGTCTGGAGCACCGACATCCGCCTGGCCGGCCCCTATCAAGGGTGGTCATCGCTACCTGCGCCAAACAGGCCATCGGCCCCGGGCAACTCACCCAGGCCTTGGCGGTGTTGTGGGTAATGCCCGCGTCCGTGGCCAGGGAAGCAAAGCCCCTTGTGCGGCTCAGGCCCGGTGCTTAAGCAGGCAGTCCGCCGGGGCTTGCAGGTGTTCGGCGACCTTTTGCTGGGCCAGGTCGCAAAGCCCGCATTGGCGGCAGGCGGGGCTGCCGTAGGGACGGAGGGGCAGAGAGCCCAGCAATTGGCGGGCGAATGCCTGGCCCAGATCAGGGTTGGGGGCGGGTTGCAGCAGGGCCTGTTCCGCCTGGATCAGGTTCCGCCCCAGGAAATCCTCCATCTCCTGGCAATGCTCGCGGTGCCCGGCAGCGGTGATCAGGCTGTTGAGACAGTCGAAGAAGGCCCGTTTCTGGCGGTCGGTCGCGATATCGCCAGTCTGAAACCGGCTTTTCCAGCGTAAGGGACGCATGAGTCAGTTCCTCTGTAGGATCCGGGGCGGTGGGCGCGGCCTCATTGGGGTGATGGCTGCTGGCCGCGCCAGATGATTGACTTACCGGGGTTGGCAGGGGGCATGGCCACGCCGCTCCCGGATGGGTAGGTACCCACTTTAATCGACATGGGGTCCCTCGGACAGGGATAGGATGAGCACATTCGCTTCCCGGGAGCAGGCCCCGCCTAGTGGGCGGGCATCCGCGGCGGTGCGGTGCGCCAAAGCAGGACGATGTCGTCGCCGCCCAGGGGGGCAAAGTCCTCCCGTTGCTGGCCCGGTTTTTCGAGCGAAATTTCCAAACGATGCCCTTTCAGCGGCTCTTGAGTCTGCTGACGGAATGCGGTGGTCAGGGCGAGGAGCGCGGCGACCCGCTCCTTATTCTTGTCAAATGCAGTGAACCACGGTTTAATCAGCCGGCACCACCGGAGGAGATTGGCGTCAAAACCCCGCTATCCAGACCGGAGACCCTCCTGGCACCTGAATAAAGTGGACCCCAAGAATCGGACAGCAGTTTAAGCTTGCCTCCTAATCCAAAGGGCGGTAGGAAAATGCGTGAAGCGAAGCGCAAGACGTACACGGCAGCCTTCAAGGCGAAGGTCGGCTTGGCGGCCCTCCGCGGGGTCAAGACGGTCAACCAGATCGGGCAGGAGCACGGGGTGCACCCGGTCCAGGTCGGCCAGTGGAAGCGCGAGATCCAGGAGCGTGCGGAGAGCCTGTTCGCGACCAAGCGCGGGCCCAGAAAGGCCGATGGCCCGGGGGACGCCGACCAGCTCTACGGCGAGATCGGGCGGCTGAAGGTCGAACTGGATTGGCTGAAAAAAAAGTCCGGGCTGAGCCTGTAAGCATGCGCCGGGAGTGGATCGAGGGCGTTGGAGTGCCGTTGGCGGTGAGTCGGCAGTGTGCGCTGGCGGGGGTGGCACGCTCCTGGGTGTACGCGCCACACGACCGGGACGCCGTCAGCGAAGGGGACTTGACCCTGTTGCGGCTCATCGACGCCGAGTATACGCGGCGGCCGTTCTACGGCAGTCGGCGCAGGGTGGTCTACCTGAGAGGACAGGAGCATGCCGTCAACCGTAAGCATGTGCAGCGTCTGATGCGGGTTCTGGGACTGGCCGGGATGGCACCCGGGCCGACGACCAGCCGACCACACCCTGAGCATCAGGTCTATCCGTATTTGTTGCGCGGGGTGGTGGTGGTGCGCCCCGACCCGGTGTGGAGTACCGACATCACTTACATCCGCCTGGCGCACGGCTTCGCGTATCGGGTGGCGGTGATCGACGGGTACTCGCGGCGGGTGCTGTCCTGGCGGCTCTCCAACACCCTGGAGGCGAGGTTCTGCGTGGACTGCCTGGAGGACGCCCTGCGGAGCCACGGCCGGCCCGAGATTTTCAACAGCGACCAGGGGTCGCAGTTCACCAGCGATGCCTTCACGGGCGTCCTGCGGGACGCGGGGATCGTCATCAGCATGGACGGGCGCGGCCGGGCGCTGGACAACATCTTCGTCGAGCGCCTGTGGCGCAGCGTCAAACACAAGGACGCCTACCTCAAGGGCTACGCGACCCTACCCGAACTGTTGCTCGGGCTGACCGAGTATTTCGCGTTCTATAACTACGAGCGTCCGCACCAGAGCTTGGGCAACCGCACGCCCGAGGCCTTGCACCGCTCAGGGCAAGGCGGTGGCGCCGAGATCACGGACCGCTTCGGCCCCCGTGCCGAGCCGGGGCAGCGCCAAGGCGCTGCAATCGAGGTAACCAGTGCAACTTAAACTCGGGGTAAAACTGTCCTGGACATGGGGTCCACTTTATTAATCCTACTGATCAGGGCGCTACCAATTATCAAAGTCCGCCAAGTCCGCGTAGTGGTGATTCAGCCGCATTTCTTAAAGAGTACAGTTGAGCTATAAAATAAAAGTGGTTCAAAGAGAGCAACTATGCGGCTGAATCACACTTTTATTAAGAGAACGCCAGCGGCAAAGTTCCGTTCGCAAAACGGGCTTAAAGTTGATAAACCCACTGGCAGCTAACGTGCGCATCAACCGAACTGCGGGCCGCGTACTTGATTTGTGCTTTGAGAGTCCGTCTTGTTTGGCCCGCAGCCTGTTATGCTTAGCGTTAGGGATTTCGTATGCCCCTCCCAAAGGCTCTTCGCCAACAAGTAGTCGATTACATCCTGCGGGATATTGCACCGGGCAAAGCTCCGGGACAAAAACCGATGGAGTGGTTTCTTGATCGATTTGCGTTTGTCGATAACACCACTCTCCAGAAGCATCTTGCCGAGGCTTTCTATCAAGCTAGGTTAAACGAAAAAACACGAGAGGCACTCGGGCTAAAGAAGGACTTCAATAACGTCTTTGTAAAAACTCAGATCGTCCTCTACGCGTCGATCTACGAGGCGCTTATTGACCATGCTCTTGAGAAGAGCAAGACCGATGCTGCCGTTGCCGCATTGCTCAAACAAGAGTTTTTCTCCCTGGTTCCGGCCCTCTCAGGCGCATCTGAACTCACGTTCAAGGAGGCAGGCACCACACACAAGGTCGTTTCATGCAAGAAGAAAACCCGAACGCAGCACCTTAAAGAGATCCAGTTCAAAGATCGCCTTGCTGCCGCAATCTTAATTGGGTTCGTTGAGGCTGCCAATCAACAGGAACTGGAAGCGCTATACACAAGCAGAAACAAAATACACATCCTTGCCGCCGCTGCCGATGATTTCAAACCAGATGGTCAGCAGTCAAGCAAGGCATTTCAAAATCTCTTCGCCCTCCTTGAGCATGCTAAAGCATTCTTTCAGCCGACCAATCCCTAACCCTGTGGTCCACCGGACGCTGCGCGATAAAGCCGCGCAGCGCCGGTGACCTTCACGTTAGGCATCTTATGGACATCGAATTAGCACGCGTCGTCGCAGAGGATATGGATTACCTGTCCCGCGAATGGAATCAAGACATCGACGACTCTTCTTTGCGCAGGGCGAGTCCAATTCTTCGATCCTTGCTGATCGAAGGTCAGCTTGGGAAAGTCGCCCACGCTTGCGGCCGGACTCTCAGAATCATGGCACCAGCAATTAACAGGGTGCTTACAGAAGCGGAACTCAAGCAGAGTGCCTACTGGCAGGCGGGTGGTGCCAAATACAAAGGCATGGAGGTTCAAGCCACATCAATGGTCAATCGCGCTCTCTCCGAACAGGAAATCAAAGCGAAATACGAGCGCGATAAGAAAGTCATTGGTAAGAGCTATCCAGTGAAACTAAGTGTCTTCCTACGTCAGCCTAGCTTTGTTGTTGAGGCAACGGTGTCCGGTTTGCCCCTCCTGGTGACCGCAAATCTATCCCGTTTGACCGCCTAGGAAGAGCCGAGAGGCCACCCCAGCGGAATTTGGCATTTTCACCGCGCGTCGAGAGAGCAGCGTCAG
>JBASIS010000286.1:0-2924 GCA_049654905.1 Chromatiaceae bacterium | reverse complement strand
GGTGTAGCCATCGGCCGCCCATCCGACTTTACATAATATACATTATACGCAATCATGTGCCTGGCTAATCAGCCCTTGCTCTAGAATGCCACGGGACGCGCCGGAACTAAGGCACTGACATCATGATAAGATTCGCACATGAAGCAGCACGGGCCCTGGGCATCCGTAATCAGAAAGGCTGACAAGAGAGGAATTATCGTTGAACTTGCGTGGATTATTGAATTTACTGGCTTTATGCAGTCTGGGACTGGTTTTGGTTGGATGCGCCTCGTCGCCACGATCGGGACAGTACGGGAATTCGGAAGATGCGATGTCGCAACCCGTCCCCGATCCGAATAAACCCAGCATGTTCTTCTCTGGCGGCAATATTCAGCAGGTCCGGGGCGCGGCCATGGGCGCGGCGGTCACGCAAGGCTGGGAGGTCAAGAAAGCGGGCCGCGACAGCTTAATTCTGCAACGCAATCTGGATGATACCGCGGCGGAGAACCTCGCGCCGGGGGCTTCTCGGGGGCCATTGCCGCCGGTTATCGAGGTGCGGACCGACTTTTTCGACCGCTCCGGCGGCGTGGAGGTGCAATTGGGCGCCGAGGCCGTAACGGCACGCGGCACCAACAAGGAGGTGCGTCAAGACTATACCGAGACCTATCGCACCGAGTTGACCCATTCGCTCTCGATCCTGCAAAACTCATGGCACGAGGCTGGACCCCGCATTGCCAACGCCCTGCCGCCGATTGGTGGCATGAGGGATGCCGCGCCAACCGATTCTCCAGTCTCCGAGTCGCTAGCGAATTCCGCGCCGGTAACCCCCCCCTCTTATTCTATGATTGATATCCCCGAGGAGGAGGCCGAGGAAAGCCAGCCAAGCTCGGCCGCGACCTGGTCCTTACCACCGGCGGCGGCCGCCACCGCGACCGCAACGGCCGTAGCGAGGGCTAATACGCTCCCGTCCAAGACCACGCCCATCACGCCTGTAACCAAGATTTCGCAAGCCCCTAAAGCAGCCCCGCCAGCCAAGGCCGCCACCCAGGTGGCCGCCGCCCCAGTGCAGTCCCTCATACTGAAGCCCACCACCACCCAGGCAACCGGGTCCATGGCGACACTCCCTAAGTCATTACCCATCTTCCCTAAACCCACGACCAACGCGCCCAGCGGAAAACCGGCCGCGACGATAGCCCCAAAAACGGCGCTGGCAGGCACGGCGAAATCCCCAACCGTTGCCGCTGGCCCGAAAAGTGCTAACGTGGTCACCCCTGTTCCCAAGACGACTCCCAAAACCACGACACCGGTGAAAGCGACCAGGGTCATCGCCACCAAGCCCCCTACCGCCGCGCCCTCCAAACCCTCCAGCCCCTCCCCGGCGGCGGCAAAAGGCGCCTCATCCGCAACAAAAGCCCCCGCGGCAAAAGGGGGCCCGCCCACCACGAAGGCCTCTGCGGCTCCGACTACCTCCAAAGCCACGGCCAAGGCACCCTCCTCGGTCCCTACAAAATCTCCTTCGGCTACTACCAGTTCCAATACATCCAAGACCAAGACCAAGGACAAGTAGCCTGAGCCCCGTGCGCTTCAGGCCCCATAGCGTTGAGGTCCTTGTGCGGTACGCTTGCGAGAACGCATTGGCGCTAGCCAGGACTGGGCGGAAAATGCCCGGTCATGAACCTCCTCGCCACCTCCCCTACCCCGCCTCTGGGCCTGGTCCTTGGGTGCCTGCTTATTTTCACGGCCTGTTCGCGGGTATCCCCGGAACAGACCCAGACCCCGGATGCACCCGATCCCCCTCTGGTTCTGCTCGCGGAGCGCGGTGATTTTCCGGCCATCGATACCCTGCTCGCCGCGGGAGCCACCCCCGATCCCGTGGATGGCTGTCATTGGACACCCCTCATGAAGGCCGCCCTCAAGGGTCACCTTGCGACCGCCCGACGGTTGCTGGCCGCCGGGGCAGATCCCAATGCCGAGGATAAGGGTGGTTACACCGCTCTCATGCTGGCCGCTTCCCGAGGGCATGGGGACTTGGTTCGTCTTCTGATCGAGCGTGGCGCGGATGTGGACCGCCAGGAGCGCGACGCGGGTTGGAGCGCGCTCATTTGGGCCGCCAAGGATGGTCGTCGGAACAGCGTTGCCATCCTGCTCTCCCAGGGCGCCAACCCCCATCCCCAGGATGTGACTGGCCGCAATGCCCGCGACTGGGCCCGTGAGAATGGCCATAAGGACATTCTGGAGTTATTGACCGCCTTACCGCCGGGAAGCCCCTGAACGCCATCTGCATAGCTTGGCCGCTTGTCATGCCCGGTGGCCAGCCACACTTCTATAAGCCTGCCTTGTTACCGTCCGGGGCCAGTCCCCCGAGGATCAAAACACCATGAGTCGTGCCCAACGCATCCAGGATCAAATTACCCGCGAGCTTAGCCCGCTCCATCTGGAGCTGATCGACGAAACTACCCAGCACAATGCGCCCCCGGATGGAGAGTCCCACTTCAAGCTGCTGGTCGTTAGCAATCACTTCACGGGACTCAAGCCCCTCGCCCGACATCGCCTCATCAATGGTCTGCTGGGAGACGAATTCGCCGCCGGCCTGCATGCCCTGGCGATGCATACCTGGACGCCGGATGAATGGTTCCTCAAGGGTGGCCAGGCGCCCACATCGCCCCCCTGCCTGGGTGGCGGTAAAGATTAAACTCTCTATTTATCATATAATAATCGGAGAATTCTAAGCCTGATACAGAGACCCGTACCCCGGTGGTGATTGCCTCCCATCATTGCGAAGGACTATCATCCTCTTCTCGAAAATCCGACGAAATCCCTTAGAGACTGTCTAGGAACTAATTTATCCCATAAATTTAACTGACTGCTAATTTATAGGGCGTTTGATTATTGCAAATTTGCCGCAGCAGTAATCGGCCAGAGGCGCAATAAACCTGTGCCTCGCT
>JBASIS010000285.1:0-14838 GCA_049654905.1 Chromatiaceae bacterium | reverse complement strand
TCAATTCGCTATCGGCTGAAACCATATTTATATTTCCAAATAAAATTGCATGGAGGCAAATAATCGTGTATCTTAAGATTTTTCGAATTATAAATCAATAGGTTATTTACTAGACAGTCTCTTAGCCACCCTTGAAAAATTCGAAGCCGAGTGCAAAAAGAAAGAAGACTGAACCGGTTCATCCGGGAATAATTTACGGGTTTAATTATTCCCGGCTAGGGGACCAGTTCCGCAACAATGAGTTCCGCCGTGCGCTCCAGCATATCCTGAGTACTGCCGCCCTTGCCGGTCAAAAAATCATCCGTGGTGCCGGCGCCGCGCGAAACCGTTTCAACGGTAAACGTAAAGGGTTTTGATTTTTTCCCCACAACCCGGACCTCCGCGAGCAATGTCGCGCTTCCCGCCAGGCTGCCTAACCAAACCCGGCTCTCTCGTGGTACGTCCTGGAGGGATTTAATGACCACGACAACCTCTATATCACCGCCAGACTTGACGATTAATTTCTTCCTGTAAAGGAACTCGACCTCCAGGGAAAAATTAAGCTGTTTTTCCGCCTCCCCGGTCCCGGGGACTTCCGATTTAACCTTAATAACAACTGATTTGAAAGCCGGGGGTTGATGTTCCCAGCCGTCAACCCGAGGGTCGCTGTACTGAACTTCCCGACTCGTGCCACATCCGCCCAGGAGCCAAAGCGGCAGTAACAGACCAAGGGTGATTAACGAAAGCGGCTTCATCGGCCGAAGTGTCCTCCAGGAATTTGCCATTGGTTTTTATCCGGTGGGACCTGCCTATTTCCCGATAGCAAAACCCGCCAAACGCGCCCGGGTTAAAAATTCAGCCGGGTTGCGGGCGAGGCGCGGGAATTTGCAGGGGCGGTATGGGGCAGTTTAAAACAGCCCCGATGGCGCGCAGCACCTCCAGTTCCGCGGGTACGACCTGCTCATCCGCCAGAATGACGGCCGCGCAGGCTTGCAACAACCGATGCTTGGCCTGGGGCTTCAGCGCCGTCAAACGCTCCAGCGCCTGATCGAGGGCCTGGTGATCAACGGACCTCTCATCCGCCAGGGGCAGGGGTTGGGACAGACCGATGGCCTGGAGGGCGGCGGTCGAGGCCAGCCGGACGGCATCGCCCGTGTCCTGAATCCGGGCCAGTAGCGACAGGATGAGGGCGCAATCGGCGGCGAGATCGGCGCATTCAGCCAGCGCCTTAGCCCCTTGCCGGCTGTTATCGACCTCCGGCGCCAGTCCAGCCAGCAGGATGCGGGACAGGCACCACTCAAAGAGCCTGACCCGCCCGTCGGCCGCGATCAGTACCTCCAGAGCCGACCTGAAGCCCTGGGCCTGGGGCGCGGAGAGCTGGCGCAGCGCGGGCAGGGACAGGTCAAGCAGGGGTAGGCGATGCTCACGCCGGGTCGCCAGGACGGCGGGAAAGAGACGCTCGGTCTCCGCGCCCAGGCCCGCATCGGCATGCCTGTCCAGATGAGCAATCTGGTGCTGGTGGATGGCGGCATCGCGATCCAGGAGCAAAGCAAAGATCAAGGCCTGGGCACCATAGGATTCGCGCGCCGCCCAACGCAGGGTTGGGTGCAACTCGCCGATCAGGGCATGGGCGTAACGCAGATGGGTCTCGTCGGGCCGGCCGATCTGGGCAATGGCCGCCTGGGTCGCCTCGGTAAGACCCGTCACGACCGCGGCGGCCGGGAAGGCACTTGTAGGGCTGGCAAGACCCGAGGCCAGGGACAGATCCCGAGGCTTTGCGTCCGGCGGTGGCTCGGCTGCCCTCGGGGTCTCCTCGAAACGCCCGTTCCAGCCGGGTTCGAGGCGCCGGATGCGCCTTTCCAGGGGTGGATGGGTGGCGACCAGGCGCCCCAGGAAGGAGCTGACCCCCTGAGTGAAATAGGCATGGCTCATCTCCGGAGCCCGGGGATGGACGAGCAGGCCCGCGTGGCTTGCCGCCCCGATACGCTTGAGAGCCCCGGCAATACCCTGGGGATTACGGGTGAACTGGACAGCGGAGGCATCCGCAAGAAACTCGCGCTGCCGGCTCACGGCGGCCTTGATGAGATTAGCGAAGAGGGTGCCAAAGGCGCCCGTGGCCACGAGCCCCGCCCCCACCAACATGAAGGCAAAGCTGTCACGCCCGCGTCGGCCCGCCCCATGTCCACCGGCCTGGACCAACCCCCGCCCGATCAGGCCGATGAGCAGAATCCCGTGCAGCAGGCCCGCCAAACGGATATTCAACCGCATGTCGCCGTTGAGAATATGGCTGAATTCATGGCCTATCACCCCTTGGAGCTGGTCACGGGACAGGCCGTCCACCGCCCCCTGAGTCAAGCCGATCACGGCAGTGGCGGGGGTAAGACCGGCGGCAAAGGCGTTGATCCCGGCCTCCCCCTCCAGCACATAGACCGTCGGCACCGGAGTCCCAGAGGCGATGGCCATTTCCTCCACCAGATTCAGTACCCGGCGCGCTTCGGGATCATCCGTGTCCGGGGCGATCAGGCGCCCGCCCAGGGCCTCCGCCACCGCGGCGCCGCCGCGTGACAGGACCACCATTTTATAGAGGCTGCCGGCGGCGATCACGACCGTCACCAGGATGGCGAAGCCGGCAAAGGTCTGCCCATCGAAATCCATCCAGGTACCCATCGGATCGGCGGCGGTCACGGTCCCGAATAAACCCAGGATGAACATCAGCAAGAGGCTGGTAAAGACCACCAGGCCGGTGGCCCCCAGCCCGAAGAGCAATAGCAGCCAGCCCGCGCGCCGCCGGGCTGAATCCTGGGCACCAAAGAAATCCATGGGCCGTGACGGCTAGAAGCTGACCTTGGGTGCCTGCTGGATCGCCGCGCTATCGGCGAATTCCAGCCAGCGCGCATCCTCGCCATGGCCGAACAGGCCGGCCAGCAGGTGCTGTGGGAAGGATTGACGATAGGTGTTGTAGGCCATCACCTCATCGTTGAAGGACTGGCGGGCGAAGGCCACCTTGTTTTCCGTGCTCGCCAGTTCCTCGTGCAATTGGCGCATATTGGCATCGGCCTTGAGGTCCGGATAAGCCTCCACGACCAGATTCAGGCGCCCGAGGGCCCCCGTCAGCACCCCTTCCGCCTGGCCGAGCCCGGTGATGGCCGCCGCGTTCGCGGGATTCGCCGCCGCCCGCGCCAATCCCGCCACCGCCCCCTGTCGCGCGGCGACCACCGCCTCCAGGGTCTCGCGCTCGTGCGCCAGGTAACGTTTGGCGATCTCCACCAGATTGGGGATCAGGTCATGGCGGCGCTTGAGCTGCACCTCGATCTGGGCAAAGGCGTTACGAAAGCGATTACGCAAGGCCACGAGTCGGTTATAGATAGCAACCAGGTAGAACAGCCCCAGTAAGGCGATCGCGAGAATGACGGCGGTCGAGAGTTCCATGGGTTCCTCCAGTGGATCAAGTGGCTAAATTATGACCCGCCCGGCGCGGATGCCAAATTTTATTCGGGGTTTACCGGATCAGACCCACCTTGACGGCCATCCGACGCGCGCTTAGCCTTCGCCCCGAACCACCCACGAGAGGCTGCCCATGACCCCTAAGCTAATGATCCGCAACATGACCCGTCCCGAGGTGGACGAACTCGTCACCTGGGCGGCCCGGGAGGGCTGGAACCCGGGCCGGCATGACGCCGAAGTCTTCTGGGCCACCGACCCCGACGCCTTCATCGCCGCCGACCTCGACGGCGAATTGATTGGGGGCGGGGCCATCACCGCTTATCAGGGTGAATTTGGCTTTATGGGTTTCTTCATCGTGCGGCCCGAGTTTCGCGGCCAGGGTCTCGGCGATCGCCTCTGGCACGCCCGCCGCGAGCGCCTGCTCGCCCGGCTGCGCCCCGGCGCGACCATCGGCATGGATGGCGTCTTTAATATGCAGGACTACTACGCCAAGGGTGGCTTCGTTTTCTCCCATCGCGATATCCGGTTTCGCGCCGAGATCCCGGATCAGCCCCCAACCCCGCCACCTGGCGACGAAGCGCTAGTCCCCCTGGCCCAGGTGCCGTTCGATCAGGTTCTCGCTTACGACCGCACCTGCTTCCCCGCCCCCCGCCCGACCTTCCTGGCCGGCTGGATCAGCCAACCCGACGCCCTCGCCCTGGGCTGCCGCCGCGCTGGCCGACTGAGCGGCTACGGCGTAATCCGCCGGTGTGGCGAAGGCTGCAAAATCGGCCCCCTGTTCGCCGACGACGCCTCGGCCGCCAGGGCCCTCTATGCCCACCTGGCCGGCTTCGCCGCTGGCGGGCCCCTCTTCCTCGACACCCCGGAGAACCATCCCGCCGCCCTGGAGCTGGCTCGCCAGGAAGAGATGGTCGAGGTCTTTGGCTGCGCCCGCATGTATTTGGGTCCCACCCCCGATCTCGCCCATTCGCGCATCTTCGGCGTCACCACCTTCGAGCTGGGCTGATGGCCGACCGCGACCTTGTCGGTTATGGCGGGCGCCCACCCCAGCCGCTCTGGCCGGGCGAGGCCCGGGTCGCGGTGCAATTCGTGCTCAACATCGAGGAAGGCGCCGAGTCCTGCATCCTCAACGGCGACGCCCAGTCCGAGGCCTATCTCCACGAGCTGCCCGGCCGCCCCGCCCGCCTGGGTGAACGGGACCTCAGCGTCGAGGGGATGTATGAATACGGCTCCCGCGCCGGCGTCTGGCGCATCCTGGACCTGTTCAGCGCCCGCGGCCTGCCCCTGACCGCCTTTGTCGTCGGCCAGGCCCTGGAGCTCAACCCCGGCATCGCCCAGGCCCTGCGCGCGGCCGGGCACGAGATCGCCGGTCATGGCTATCGCTGGCTGGACTATCGCGACATCCCCGCGGACGAAGAGCGGCGGCACATCCGTCGCACCCTCGACATCATCGAGCGGCTTAGCGGCCAACGCCCGGTGGGTTGGTACACGGGGCGCGTCAGTCACCATACCCGCCAGCTCCTGCGGGAGGAGGGCCGCCTCCTCTACAGTTCGGACGCCTATAACGACGATCTGCCCTATTGGCTCCCCGGATCGCCCGCCCACCTGATCATCCCTTACACCCTGGTCAACAACGACGCCCGCTACCTGCTGCCGCACGGTTTCGCCGGTGGGGACGACTTCTTCAGCCTGCTCAAGGACGCCTTCGACTTCCTCTGGGGGGAGGGCGCGCGGCATCCCAAGATGATGAGTGTCGGGCTCCACGGCCGCATCAGCGGTCATCCGGCCCGCGCCATGGCCCTGGGGCGCTTTCTGGATTATGTGCAAAGCCACGACCGGGTGTGGATCTGCCGGCGGGAGGAGATTGCCCGCCACTGGATGGCCGAGCATCCCGCCGGGCGCAACGCCTAGCGCGGCTGCCGGCGTCCTGGCTAACCCCCCCAGCCCTGACGCATGAGGTTGTCGAAATCCCGCCGGGAGAGCACCCCGGCGCAGTCACGCCAGGCGTTATCCGTCGGCTTGATGCTGTCGTTGTAGCGCAAATCAAAGCCGGTGGCCTGGCGGCGCTCCTCGATGTAGCGGTCCATCCGCTCGCCCAGGGTTTCGATATTCTCGATCCAATCGTCGCGGATGGTGTCGGGCAGGCCACCGAAGAGGTCGTAGCGGTTGCGCATCCGCTCCGACAGGCGGGCATAGACGATTTCATCCACCGTGCCCTGGTGAACCAGATTCAGCATGTCCACCACCGGGCGCGCCTGGCCGAAGCGCTTAATACGGCCGATGCGTTGTTCAAGCCGGGTCGGATTCCAGGGTAGATCGACGTTGACGAGGGTCCCCAGGGTCTGGAGGTTCAGACCCTCGCAGGCGGCATCCGTGGCGACCATGATGCGGATGTCATGGTCGGCGACCCTGCGCTTGAGTTCCTCGCGGGCGATGCCGACCACCTGGCCGTCCCGGTAGAGCCGGCTGCGGTCCGCGCCGGCATAAAGGCCGATGATCTCGCCCGGATGCTCGGCGGCCAGGGCGTCCGCGACCCAGCGCGCCGTGTCGTAATACTGGCTGAAGATAATGCAACCCAGCGCCAACCAGCCCTCCTCGTTGAGGTAGTAACGGATAGCCCGCAGCTTGGGGGCGTCATCCATCCCCTCCAGGGTCAGGATCAGGGTCTCCAGGGCGGCCCGCTCCTCGTCGTCCTGGATGGCCACTTCCTCCTCGGCCTCCTCGGTCTCTTCCGTCTCGGTCTTGCCGGCCAGCAGGCGAGTAGCGGTATTGATGCCCGCGACGACGCTGGAGCAGACCCGCTGCTGCATCAGGTTCTTCATGAAGCCGCCGCCCTTACCCCGCCGGGCGAGCACTCCCCCAAAATTCCGGGCCTCGCCGTAAGCCCGATCGAAATCCGGCGTGGTGCGCAGGGCCAGATGGGCATTGCAGCGATGCGGGTCCTTGATCAAGCCCGCGTCGGGGTGGACGTTGACGGCAATCCTGTCCAGCAGGCCGCGGGCTTCCAGGGTCGTCCGCTTGCGCAAGACCACATGGCGCACGAGGGGATTCTCGCGCTGAAAGAAGCTGGCCCCGTCGATGACCCGCTCCAGCTCGATCTCCAGGTCGTCCCGCAGGTCGCCCGGCAACTCGGTCAAGGACCCGGCCAGATGCGCCCGCGGGTTCAGCCCCAGCTCTTCGCGCAGGTTGTGGAACAGCCGCCGGGCATTGGGCTCGTTGGTCGAGTCCGTGGTCGGCAGGGGTGAGCGCAGCAGGTGCCAACCGTAGTCCAGGTCATCCACTTGCTGGGCGCCGCTCAGGATGGGCAGCACGCGCGAGGGGTGATGCCAGGGCGCCAGGGCATTGCCGAGGACAAAACCGTTGCTCCCGCGATGCAACACCCGCATCAGGTCCCACAGATCCTCGGCCCGGGTTTGGATGGGCGTGGCGGTGCCCAGCAGCAGATGATCGGCACGATCCGCCAGGCTCAGCATAAAGGTCAGCAGGCCGTTCGGCGCCCCCGCGTCCGCGCCCAGTCCCTGGCGGGTGCGCGCCTTGTGGGCCTCGTCAAGGATCACCAGACCATAACCGATGCCCATCAGGATCTGCTTCTCCTCGGAGGGCTGGACCATGAGGCCGGTGGAGACGATGCCAATGCGCAGAGGGCAACGGGCGATGTGTTCGGGGCCCGTGGGCGAGATCGTCCGCTCCTCGGGATCGAGCCAGACCTTGCGCGCCGAGTGCCAGCAGGCACAGGGGATGCCGAGCTTGTCGATCATCTCCGTCTGCCACTGCTCGCAAAGGGTGGCCGGGGCGAAAATGACGATGGGCTTGCGACGGCGATGCGCCTTCTCCATCAGCAAGCAAAGGGTCAGGGCGGCGCTACCCAGGGAGAGGGTCTTGCCCAGGCCCACCTCGTCCGCCAGCAGGAGCCGCACCTGGCCGTGATCTTGGAAATGGCGCAGGCACTCTCCGACAAAGCCCTGCTGCCAGGGTTGGAGAGCGAGTCCCTCCCGGTAAAGGGGCGACTCGACGAGGGCCGCCGGGGCCAGCAGCTCATCGGACTGGATATCGGGCAGGCCGACCTCGAAACGCCGGCCCCGCCGCCGGACCTCGCGGCACACCGCCTCCGGCAGGGGCTTGGCGGCCTGCCAGAGGTACTCGAACTCGGCCTCGATCCAGGCCACGCCCTCGGGCGAGTCATCTTCCCAGAGAATCTCGTAATGGCGCTGCCAGCCGTGACGGGTCTCGTTCATGGAGCCGATGAAGCCGACCCTGCGCCCGTCGGCCCGCTCGATGACGCCAGCCTTGCCATGGACGAAGCCGCAGATACTGTCCGGTGCTACCCGGATCACCTGGCCGCGCCGGGCCAGAAAGGCATCCAGCCGCTGGTAGCGCTCGCGATTGAGCAGGGATTCAGCCTCGATGGAGCGCTCGTTCCAGCGCCCCAGCATCCGCGCCTCCCGCAGTTGGGCGACCTTCAGGTCTTCCGGGGCCAGATCCACGTTGCAGACGATGCGCACCTCCTGGACGGATTCCAGCCACTCGTGGGCGATCTCGAACAGGGAGCTGGTGAAGTAGCCGGCGATACGGTGATAGGAACGGGCGCCCTGAAGTTGCTCGGCCAGAAAGCTCTGGTCGAGCCGGTGAGTGCGGGAAGAGAGGCGGCGGATCGTCATCCTTCTCTCGGGGATGTCAGGAAGATCGGGGGCTCACGGAGACGCGGCAGGCGACTTCCGCTGCAATGACATCAACAGCATCAAGGTCAACCACTCGTCCAGGATCTGTACGCCGCAGGAAAAAACCTCGACGCGGTATCCCTCGGAAAGCGATGTAAAGGCATCAAAGCTCAAGATTACCAGGGGCTTGGGGCACGCATCAGCCGCTCGAAGCCTTCTCCGTCCGGAGGCTGAGCCAGAACGGCCAGGAAGTGTTGGTAGGTCTGCCGATCCACCCGCACCAGGGTCTGGTCGAGCAGGTTGCGGGCGCACTCGGATGGATACGGATCGGCGAAACTCGCGAGACTGTCATGCTGCATCGGCGATCACCCGCTCCATCTGCAGCGGATAAAGCCCGCTCTTTTCGGCATCCAGTATCGTAATCTCACCGATGCCATCTTCGGTGTAACCAATATGGATATTCCAGTTCAGAGACTCATCACGCACCACCTTGTTCTTCGAGAACTCAATGAAGAGTGTGTCATCCTGTTCGTAGTAAACGATTTTCATGACGAACCCCTTAGCTTCCAGTTGATCATCACGGTTTTGATGACAATGGCTTGTTGGTTGACGATCGCAGCGCAGACCAGATTATCAGTGCGAGCGGCGAAGTGGTGAAAGATCCACCCATGCGGATACTCATTTATCTCGAAAACACCTTGTTCAATCAGCGTCTTAATTTCGTTCAGCGTGATATTCCGCTTCGCCATTGATTCGATTGCATGATTGGTCAACCAAACCTTCTTATCGAATCGCTGGCTATGGAAGACGTCAGTCATTGGAGTCTCTGATGCTTTATCCGGCTGGCAATGGCCTCGGCGGCGCGGCGGGTCTCCGGACCCCGGGCCTTGGCGGCGATGAAAGCCGCCAGGTCGATCAGCAGCGGCCGGCGATGCAGATAGTCCGGCACGGCATCTCTCAGGTTGGCCATCACCACCTCGGGTTCCCTGTCGGCGAGGAACTCCTGAAGGGCGACGATCAGGGCGCCCAGTGGGGTCGGGCCGATCTCGGTGTGGTCCGTGAGGTCGCGGGGCTTGAACTCGGTGATGGCCTTGAGACGGGCGGCGTTGGGCTTGATGCTGGCCATCACATCCCCATAGTCCCGCACCCGGAAGGCCTTGGCGAAGTTCTGATAGTTGTCGAGCTTGGACGCCCCGGTGGTCTCCATGTCCAGCATACGCAGATAGAAGCGCTGGATGCCGCCGATGGCCGCCCAGGTCTCGCGGTCGAGTCCCTCGGGGACCAGCAGACCGTTGGCGGTTTCGGCCGCCTGCTCGACGATCTCATCGACAACGGTGGTCTCGCCCTTGCGGCGGGGGCGCAGGGCGAAGGTGGTCACGTCCTCGCCGCCGAGGCTGGTGTAGCCGGTCAAGACCTTGAGGGCCGCCGCGTAGCCGGCCATTTGCAGGTCCGAATCGTTGAAGACCGGGGCGCCCATCTTGGCTTGCGTCTCGGTGTTCAGGTGCAGCATTTGCTTGATCTGGGCGTCCACCTCCCGCTTCACCTCGGGGAGGATGCGCTGCTTGAAGCCGGGGCGGTCACCGGCCGGGCGTTTGCGTAGCATCAGGATGACAGTGCCCTGGACGTAGCCGCCCTTCTTGAGTTCCGATGTCGTCTCGGTGGCGATGTACCAGGCGCCGACTACTTGCAGGCCAGCAGCCCAGAAGATACTCACCATGTCGGACCAGACGCCGATATCCTGATGGGTGAACATCACGCATTGCGTGCCGTTGTCAGGCATGTGGTCGGTCATCGCCTTGTAGGCATCGACCATGCCGCGGCGGAAGTCGTCGCCGGAGCCCTTGATGGCGAGGTCGCGGCGTGAGTCCCAGGTCCATTGGTCGAAGGGGGGCGGCGGGTTTTTGCGGAGCCAGGCGATGAAGTATTCGGTGATCTCGTGGTACATCACTGCGTCGGCGTAGGGCGGATCAGTAACGAAGATATCAGCATTAGCGCTGGTTTCACTGGCTTGTTTGGTATCCACAAACCCCGCTCCCGGGACAAAATCCAGCGGTAACTTGAAAGCGGTGTCTGGGAAGTAGGCGTATGAACGTACACCCCAATTAAAAAGTGTATTCAATGCCTGGTTTATGAATACACGATCAAGGCACATCTCCCGCCCGGAGCCAGCGCTCCGAGAGTTAATCCCAACAAGTTTAGAAAAATAATTCAGCAGGTTGGCAAAGCACAGAGCAGCCCACTCTTGATCACTCATCTTTGCCGCCACCGTTGACAGTAGCAGCAACTGGCGAGGCGAGAACAACTGATGCCAATAGATCCAGCCGCGCGTACGAATCGGCTCATCGGTCTTGTCACCCGGATCAATCGGCATATCCGGCACAAGACCCTCATCCTGCCAGTGTGCCAGGTTCTCGGCGACGATTGCCTCCACCTCTTTCTCACGCCCGAGATCCTCCTCGGTCACCTCGGCAAACAAGGTCGTCGGACGATGAGCATCCAGGGTTTCGCTCGTGATCCATTGGATGCAGTACAGCCGCTCCTTAAAGAGGTCGTCCGGACGCGGCTTGAAGTCGTGCTTGTCCCATCGGCGGAGCCGGTTGGCGGTATTGCCGTCGGCATCGCGATAATCTCCCCGGAGGGTCTTGATCGGGGTGCGATAGGTCTTGCCATTGAGTTCGTAGACCAGGCTACCGTCCCGCACCGTGCCCTGCTCGGCGGCGGCCATCTCGGCGGCCGAAACGCCGGTCAGGATCTGGATATCGAACTGCTTGTTGGCGTGGTCGGGGCAGAGCTTGGCAATGACGCCACGGGTCTTCGATATCACCCAACTCGGCGCCATCGGCACCATCCAGCCGGTCTCCGGACAGCGGGTCTCCAGACAATAGAGATAGGCCTTGGCGCGATTACCCCGGCTGTCGTGCTCAATGCCCAGCGCCGTGATCTCCCGATCCACCGCCTCCGCAACCTCCCGTTGCGCCCGCTCGATCTCCACCCGCTTCTCGGGCGAGGCGCCGATGATATTGAGCGCCCCCCAGGTCAACATGCAGGCGATGGGATTGAGGTCCGAGGCATAGACATCGCAGCCCAACCGCGCCGCTTCGAAGGGAATCGAGCCACCCCCGCAGAAGGTATCCCCCACCCGCGGGCGATGACCAAAACGCAGGATGCCCAACTGCTCGACCAGTTCCTGATGGGAGTGGACCTCGATCCCCAGGTGCCCCAGGTGGGCGTTCACCGCAGGCCAGGTCGGGCTAAAAAGCGCGGTCTGGTCCAATTCCTCCGGCCGCTTGCACAGGGCGGCCCGGGTCTCGTAGTCGGGCAGGCGGGCAAGCATCCGGGCATAGAGGTCGAGCCTCATGGCTGCGGTGCACTCCTTGCGCCAGCGGATGCGGATGCCCTCCTTGCCCGGGTCCAGGGGGAAGCGCCGATGTCTGACCTCCCCGGCGCTCAGACCCAGCGCCTGGATCTTGTAGGTGAAGTACTTCCAGGGGTCGTCCAGGGTCAGGGACCGGGCCATGTCGTCTGGCTTGAAGGCGTTGTTCGCCAATGCCCGCCGGGCGAGTCCGCCCTCGTCAAAGGCCATCAGCTTCTCGAAGATCTCCAGATCCTTCTCCGGGTCATCGGTCTGCGGTAACAGGCTGCCCAGCACGATGGCCCGCACCAGGATCAGGGGCTTGCGCCCCTTCCAATAGGACCCGAGGGCCGTCAGGGTCTGCCCCGCCCCGGCCTTGCGCTCGCGCTGCGCCTCGAAGGAAATCTTCTGGGCGGGAAAGACCGCCTCGATCAGCGCCGGGGCATTCTTGAGAGCAAAGGGTTCAGACTTATCCATACCCCGCCTCGATCCGATCCGCAATCTTCATAATTGATAACCCCCTCAATTAGTTGATCTCACCCGGAGATGAGGGCTAAGCCTTCAACCCAGCAACGCGAGCGACCGCGCGGGCCAGGGAAACCGAGACCTTGGCGGCCCGGTGACTGTCCCACCGCTGGTGCACAAATTGGATCAGCCGGTCGTTATACCCGAGTCCGACCGGGAAGGAGACGCCACGGGCAGGCAGGATGTCCTGCTTCAGGTCGCGACGCTTGGATTTCCGAACCAGTTTCAGCAACTCAGCCTTTGGGTCGGTCAAGTGGTCGGGATGCTCGGGAATATTCGCGACCGGGATACCGAGAAATTCCGCGAAACCACTGCGATCCGAAAGTAGCCATGCCTCCGTTTCGCGCACCGCGACCCGGAACAGCAACCGTGGGTCCGCGCCACCTGGAAGCCAGTCGGCGATCAACTCGGGCGGGCAGGCCCAGCGGTCCAGATCGGTGACCAGCAGCACCGGTATGACGGTATGCGCCATCTGGTTGAAGACCCTCACCTTGCTTTTCAGGTAGCCGAAGCCATTCCGCCGCAGACACTGGGTGACCCGATGTCCACCGGCCTGATGCAGCAGAGTTTCGGCAACCGCCTCACTGAGCGCGTCTTCGGTCGCTATGGCAAAGTCGGTCACTGAAAAAGCCCAAGCTGTTCGACACCTTGAGGGCGGGCCTTGGGAAGCAGTACCTCGGCGGGCGAAAGGCCAGTTGCCAACATGGCCAGCTCATCCGGCATCGCACCCCGGATCTCGGAGCCGTCATCGGAGGGCGAGACCAACAGAATTGAGCGCCCATCGATGGGATTACTCAGCATTGCCTCGCTATGGGTGGTGATCAGGGCCTGGCGCCGATATTTAGCCTGCCGCTTGATGCGGTCGATCATCAATGGAATTTGTCTAACGATTTCATCGTTGAGGGACAGTTCCGGCTCTTCGAGGAGTAATAGGGAGTCGCCCTCCAACAACGACCAGAGCAGGGCGATCAGCCGGAGAGTGCCATCCGAGAACTGATCCTCGCGATGCCAGGCGCCTTGAGGGCGCCAGTGGACGTAACGGGCCTCCATGTGCGGCAATCCGGTGATGTCATCGCGGTTGAAGCGCAACTCCTGGAATTGAGGCACCGCCTTGGTCAGAACTTGTTGGATCTTGCGCAGGCGAGCATCACGCGTGTTTTTGGGGGCCTGGGCCAAGGCATCCAGAAAGCCCTGGCCAAAGGGATCATCCTCTAACCGGTTGCCACTAAGCCGGCTCGCGAACTTGAGAAGCTGAGGAACCAGGTGCAGGTAGGTGGTGGAGCGGAAGAAAGTCGCCAAGGAGCGGAACTGGCTATTGGCATTGACTTGCTCCAGGTGGCTTTGGGTGAGCCGCTCCTTGTCCGCCTTGTCCAGGTCATCGGGGCGGTTGAGCAGGTCCCGGCCATTGCGCACGACCCGCTCCTCATGGACCATGGGGCGCTGTCTGCCGGTACCCTCACTCTTAAATCCCAGGACATACAACCATTCCGTCCGGTCGTCGCCCGCACCGTCGGAGAGCTGGACCTCGATGCGTACCTCGGTATCCTGACGCGCCTGCAGGCAGCGCAGCTTCCTGATGCCCCCCCGGTCAGCTACGGCCCGCTGGAGACCACCGCCAGAGGCGTCCGACACCGTGCGGAGGAACCTGAAAACATCCAGAAAGTTGGACTTGCCGGAGGCATTGGGGCCGATGAGGTAGGTGGTATCCGCGAGGAGGGCGTCAACCCGGCGGAAGTTTAGCCAGTTCTTGAGCCGGATATGGTCTATGCGCATGGCCTTCAGTCCTCGAACAAAGGTAAGGTCGCTTGACCGTCGGCCGCCAGTTTGCGAGCCAGGGTGCGCGGCTTGAGCAGCTCGTTTTGGGCTCTGTCACCCAGGGCATGGCGCAAGGCGACCCGCCAGCCCGCCTCCCCGTCCTCGATCCCACCGGTGGCGAGGGCCGTCATGCCGAACAGCCACCAGCGCTCCTCCGGGCGCAGCGCCAGCCAATTGCGCAGGGCGATACCGATCTTCTCCGGGTCCAGGTGTTCGATAGCCCAGGCTAGGACGCACAACTCCTTGCCCAGCAGTCGGTCGATGGGGTTTTCGCCCACCCGCCAGGTTCCCGGGGCCAGGTTGTGCTCCGCCAGACGGGCGTTGAAGGCCCGCTGGACCTCGGCGCGGATGGCGGTCCAGCGAGGACGGTCGAGGAGCAGGCGATCAAGGACCCGTGCCCGGCCGCTATCGTCCGCCATGCCCAGATGCTCCCGGATCAGGACGGGCGCGGTGTTGCCGCGGGGAATGGCTACCACGAAGTGATGCGGGTCCGAGGTCGCCGGTACGCCAAAGCCAAGGGTCGGATGGGCGTAGGCGGCCTTCTTGCCGCCAGCCAGGGACTCCCGCGGAAGGCTGTTGGCGGAGCGGGTACTCATGCCTCACCCTGGATGACGTCCCCGGGGGTCAGGGCGATCCCAACCACCTCGGCGAATTCCTTGAGGGCGTAGCCGTCTCCAAAGCTGACGCCACCCCGGATCAACACCTGGACCTCGGCCTGGGGGTCGCCCAGAGCCTGGCGGATACCGGCGATGGCCATCTCGATGGCGGCGACGGTCAGGGCACGGTCGTTGAAGCGGATCTGCACTGCTGTTTCGCCCGTGCCGATGAGGATCTGGACGCCGCGCAGCAGGGTGTCCTGGCGGTCCTTGAAGCGTTGGATGAGGGCGAAGGCGCGATCGGTGGTATCCAGGGTGACCTTGGCCTTGACCAGGCGGGCCGGTTGATGATCGTCGATGATGACCCGGTCATCGCCATCGGCGGGGATCTGGAAGCGGGCGCTCTTCTCGACCTCCCCGGCCCTGGCGGCGATGAGGAGGGTGCCGCCCTTGGCCGGGACGATGAAGG
>JBASIS010000284.1:0-4545 GCA_049654905.1 Chromatiaceae bacterium | reverse complement strand
TTGGCGTCATACTCGGCTTGGGCGAAGGAGATTTGCTGGACCATGGTGGGGTGCGAAGTTCGGTGAATTAATGCTATGCATTATATCACGCTAGATCTATGTGGTAGTAATAAATCAGCGTTTCCTTGGGCGGCCCGTTATGACAGGCTAATTGGCCATGAACTGGATCACCCTGCTCCAACGCGCTGGCCTCATGCTCCTCGTCCTGCTCGGCGTGGCGGGCTACCTGCTGATCATTGCCAACGCCCGTGCCAACCAAACCCAGGCCCGCGTTCAGGAGTTGCTCCGCTTGGGGGCGCCGGGAGGGTTAGTCTGGCGGTGTTGAGCGACAGCAACCAGCAGTTTCGTCCGGTGAGTTACGCGGCTGGCCGCTGGGGCTGTCGGATCCTGTTCGAGTTCCCCATGGTCAAACTGCTCGACTACGTCGAGCCGGAGCGCTGGGCGGCGCTGGCGGCGAGGGACAACGTCTTCGCCTTGGTGGTGATGGCGCAGATCCGCGCCAAGGTCACCCGGGACGCGGCAACTCTCCAGGGCTGGAAATTCCGCCTGATCCGCCTGATGTACGAGCGCGGTTATGAGCGTGCGCTGATCCTGGCGCTCTTCCGACTCATCGACGGGATGATCCGCCTGCCCGCGGGACGGGAAGCGGACTTTCGCCAACCACTCTATGCCTATGAGGAGCAACAGCGTATGCCTTATGTCACCACGGTTGAACAAGCGGGGATCGAAAAGGGCGTCAAGCAGGGCGAAGCCATCATCTTGCTGGCGCTGTTGCAAGAGAAATTCGGGCCAGACACCGTCGACGCCTACCGCGAGCGCATCGAAAAGGGCCGAATTACCAAACGAACCCATTTCAGCTTTGAACAGGGTCATCCGGGCAGATCGGGCAAGTGCACCGACTCCAGGTGTCGGTGAAATCCTCGCGAATGTAGAGCTTGATCAAGGCGGAGGTATCGCAAAACAGGATCAACTGCGGTCCTCCAGGACCATCAGGCTGACCGGCGTCCCGGGCGTCGTCAACGCCACCGGAGCGGCCAACCGCGGCTTACCGCCACTCCAAGACAAGGCGCCTCGCGCGGTAGATCCGCGAAGGCCCTCGCCCGTGCCCGCTGGAATGCCGATGACCTATTGGTAAGTGCCAAGCTCACCCTCTGGCAAAGGCCCGTCAGCAGCAGGACATGGTGGCGTAGGTGGTAGGTGCTGGATCTCCCGTAGATGGCAAAAACTTACTTCCAGGTGGATGAGGAGATCTCGTTGCGGGTTCGACATCTACGCCGACCTGAACGAGAATGAACGCCAACGCTACGCCGCACTTTATCAGGAGGAGGCCCGCACCATGACTGGCGCGGAAACCCTGCTGCGCTGGTCGGAACGGGTGCTGACCGCCGCGTCCCTGGACGAGGTCTTGGGCGGGTAAGGGTCCGCGCTGAAATCCTGAAATTCCGAATAGTAAAGAGGCAAATTAATATGCAGTTTTATACCCTACACCAGGCCTCGGCTGATTTAGGTAATCTGATTGCCAGTGCCGTCCATAATCATGAAGAAACGGCCATTGTCTCTGATCGTGGGGCGGTCATTCTGGTCCCGCAGGACGAATTTGAATCGATGCGAGAAACGCTGCGATTATTGAGCGATCCGCGCGCCTTAAAAGCGCTGTTAGCCGGTCATGCGCAGCGTGATGAACGGCTTGAATCTGATCAGCCAACCGTCGAGCAGGTATTTAATGACCTACAGGATTCGCGTTCTTGAAAATGCGCAAGAAGATCTGGATTGGCTGCGCAAGAATGATAGAACCAGCTATATCAAATGCTTCGATCTGGTCCGGGAAATCATGGGGCGTAGTCTAGAATCAAAATCGAGGCGAGGACCGTTACCCCTTCAGAGCATGTTCCGCATGGCATTCGCTATTCGTTGACCTTGCACGAACCCTATGGTAAGCGGATACTGGGTTATGACAACGCCCACGGCATCAAGCCTGCCAAACAAGGCGGTTTCTCCGGTCGCCGCGTTCTGGACCATGACCACAAGCACCGGGATAGCACTGATGAAGGCGTGCCTTATGCCTTCCAGGACGCCCACCAGCTCCTCGCCGATTTCTTCGCGGAAGTTGATCGGGTATTACGGGACATCAAATCACCATGAAGACCATTAAAATTGGCATCATGCCGCAAGACCGTATCCGAGCGCGGGTGCTCGCCATTGCGCGCGGCGAACTGCAGCCAAAGCCATCGGACCCGAAGATTTGGTTCACTTCAATGCGTTCCTTGGCGCAAGTATTGAGCGACGAAAATCGCGAGTTGCTTAGGGTTATCCGCGACACTAATCCGCCGTCGATTTCCGCCCTGGCGCAAACGACGGGACGACCCTCTCGTAACCTCTCGCGTCAACTGAGGACTATGTCTAATTTTGGGCTGGTCGAGATGCGCCGTGAGCAAAATCATGTGCGCCCAGTGGCGAAGGGTACCGAATTCAGCATCTTGGCTTGAATCTCCGCTGGCACCTAGCGCCTGCTGGTGGGCTTCGGCAAGCCAATCCCCCCCCTGGCGGGGGAGGGCCGGGAAGAGGGGGCGGGAGGCGTTAAACCAACCGAGACCCCATGAGCCACGACCACAACTTCAAAAATCTCATCCTCGACTACCCGCGCCAGGCCATCGGCTTCTTCGCCGCCGTCGAGGCGCAAGCCGTGGACGCCGGGGCACGCATCCTGCCGATCCGCGAGGAACAGCTTAAAGAACGCCTGGGCGAACGCTTTCGGGAGCTGGACGTGCCCCTCCTGGTGGAATGGCCCGACGGCCGCCGGGCCGCCCTGCTGTTCGTCTTCGAGGAAGAGACCGACCCCGCACGCTTCTCCATCCACCGCCTGGCCCACTACTGCTTGGACTTGGCCGAGCTTTTTGCCACCGACCGTATCGTCCCGGTCGTCATCTTCCTGCGCTCCGGCGGGCTGTATCTGGCCGCGGTCATGGACCTTTGCTCTAGGAAGATCGTTGGTTGGGCCATGGCCCCGTCAATGCCAGCAGAATGGGTGTGTGAGGCCCTACGACTGGCCATTGGCCAGAAGGGGACATCTCTACTTTGGGTTGACAGGGACCACGCAAGCCAGGCAGCACATCCCCGCGCGACCCGGGGGGAAACGCCAAAACAAGCTGTGGCCGGGGGGACACCCGTGCAGCGGGTGGTAGAGTGGACCCCAATAATCCGCCGACCTCCGGGCCAGACGTAAACTCCGTCACCTCGTCATGGTTGACAGAACCCGGGATCGGGTTAAGATTCGGCCCCTTGCTACCCGCGTTCAGGCGCCATCGACTCCGGAAAATCTTCATGTCCAGTCCTCAGTCCAGCCACCTACTCCGTCACGACTGGTCTTTCGATGAGGTTGAGGCCCTGTTCGATCAGCCCTTCATGGACCTGATCTTTCGCGCCCAGTTGGCCCACCGGGCCTGCTTCGACCCCAACAGAGTCCAGGTCAGCACCCTGCTCAGCATCAAGACCGGGGCCTGCCCCGAGGATTGTGGCTACTGCGCCCAGAGCGCCAGCCATGGCGCGGATCTGGAGCCCGAGCGCCTCTTGCCCCTGGCGGAGGTGACGGCCGCCGCCGCCGCCGCCAAGGCCCGGGGGGCGACCCGCTTCTGCATGGGCGCGGCCTGGCGCAATCCCACGGACAAGCATCTGGATCGGGTGACCGCCATGATCGCGGCGGTCCACGACCTGGGCCTGGAGACCTGCGTCACCCTGGGGATGCTGACGGACGCCCAGACCCAGCGCCTCAAGGCCGCCGGTCTGGACTACTACAACCACAACCTGGACACCTCCCCCGAGTTCTACGGTCAGGTCATCACCACCCGGACCTACCAGGACCGTCTGGACACCCTGGCCCGAGTCCAGCGCGCCGGCCTCAAGGTGTGCAGTGGCGGTATCCTGGGCATGGGCGAGTCGCGGCAGGATCGCGCTTCCCTGCTGCGGCAACTGGCCAATCTGCCCCAGCACCCGGAATCCGTGCCCATCAACCTGCTCGTTCAGGTGAAGGGCACCCCCCTCCATGGCACGGCCCGGCTCGATCCCCTGGAGTTGGTGCGCACCCTCGCCGTGGCCCGCCTGCTGATGCCCGCCTCCCAGGTGCGCCTGTCCGCCGGCCGCGCCGACATGAGTGATGAACTGCAGGCCCTCTGTTTCCTCGCCGGCGCCAATTCCATCTTCTACGGGGAACGCCTGCTGACGACCCCCAACGTCGGGGCGGATCGCGATCTGGATCTGTTCCAACGCCTGGGCATGAGCTTCGAGGAGGTCGATGCGGCCGAACGCGCGGTGCCGGGCCCCTGCGAGCGGTGCGAGGCGCATTGAGTGAGGGGCAAAGGGTCCTGGGCCCAGGCCCCCAGGCCGGGGGCGGGCCAGCGCCTCTCCCTGGTCCCGCGTGGCGGCGAGGGGAGGGGATTGGCCGCCAACCGGCGCCTGGCCATGACCGATAGCCGCCTCGGCGCGGCCCGCTGATCCATGGTTTCCCGAGACCTCGCGAGCGAGTTAGAACGCCGGCGGGCGGCCCATCTC
>JBASIS010000283.1:0-12195 GCA_049654905.1 Chromatiaceae bacterium | reverse complement strand
CCGGGCCCAGATGCTGCAGAAGGTGGCGGAGGAATTGGTGCCGCGGTTGTGTGGCAATGATCCGCTCCTGGACATCGCCCGCCGGTTGGAGGAGATCGCCCGCTCCGATCCCTATTTCATCGAGCGCCACCTCTACCCCAACGTGGACTTCTACAGCGGCATCCTCCTGCGCGCCATCGGTATCCCCACCAACATGTTCACCGTTATCTTCGCGATTGGGCGCCTGCCGGGCTGGATCGCCCACTGGTGGGAGCAGAACCAGGCCCCGACCAGCCGCATCGCTCGTCCGCGTCAGATCTATACGGGCCGGACCCAGGCCCACTATATCCCGATGGAGCAAAGGGGTTAGTCAGACGCGCCGATGCACCAAGGCGAGCGATGCGCCCCCGCAACCGCACCGATTCGGTGCCGAGGCCCTCGCTCTTCTGCATCCGCTATTCATGTCCAGGCCTTACCTTCTGTAATTAAAGGTGATTTTTTGGTTGGCCTGGATTGTGCTGTAGTGTCATTGACACTTCCTGTCACCTCCTCATCCCCGGGCCGAATCGCCCGGGAATCCCTTCATGAAATTGGCCGCGCAGGCCAATCACGCTAACAACCGGAGAATGGCACCATGCACCTTTCCAAGGGTTATCGTAGGCTTATGTTGGCAACCGGCCTGGTTACGAGCCTGGCGGGTTCGGCGCTGGCGCAGGCCGCCGACACCATCAAGGTGGGTATCCTGCATTCCTTGTCGGGCACCATGGCCATCAGCGAAACCACGCTGAAGGACACCATGCTGATGCTGATCGATGAGCAGAACAAGAAGGGCGGTCTGCTCGGCAAGCAACTTGAAGCCGTTGTGGTGGACCCGGCCTCCAACTGGCCCCTGTTCGCCGAAAAGGCCCGTGAACTGCTGACCAAGGACCAGGTGGCGGCAGTGTTCGGCTGTTGGACCTCGGTGTCGCGCAAGTCCGTGCTGCCGGTCTTCGAGGAATTGAACGGCCTGCTCTTCTATCCCGTCCAGTACGAGGGTGAGGAGTCTTCCAAAAACGTCTTTTACACCGGTGCGGCGCCCAATCAGCAGGCCATCCCGGCGGTCAATTACCTGATGGATCAGGGCGTCCAGCGGTGGGTGCTGGCGGGCACCGATTACGTCTATCCGCGTACCACCAATAAAATCCTGGAGGCCTACCTCAAGGCCAAGGGGGTGGCGCCGGAGGACATCATGATCAATTACACCCCCTTCGGCCATTCGGACTGGCAGTCCATCGTCGCCGACATCAAGAAATTTGGTTCCGCCGGCAAGAAGACCGCCGTGGTATCGACCATCAATGGCGACGCCAATGTGCCCTTCTACAAGGAATTGGGCAATCAGGGTGTCTCCGCTCAGGACATCCCCGTGGTCGCCTTTTCGGTGGGCGAGGAGGAGCTTTCGGGTATCGACACCAAGCCCCTGGTGGGGCATCTGGCCGCCTGGAACTATTTCATGAGCGTGGATGCGCCGGAAAACGCCGCCTTCATCAAACAATGGCAGGGCTTTACCAAAAACCCCAAGCGGGTGAGCAACGACCCCATGGAGGCCCACTTCATCGGTTTCAATCTGTGGGTGCATGCGGTGGAGAAGGCCGGGACCACGGATACCGACAAGGTGATAGCGGCCATGATCGGCCTGGAAACCCCCAACCTGACGGGCGGCATGGCCAAGATGTTGCCCAACCACCACATCACCAAGCCGGTGCTGATCGGCGAAATCCAGGACGATGGCCAGTTCTCGGTGGTCTGGGAGACCGCGGGCCTGGTGCCGGGGGATGCCTGGTCTGATTACCTGGAAGGCTCCAAGGACATCGAGGCCGATTGGGTGACCCTCAAGTGCGGTAACTACAACACCAAGACCAAGACCTGTTCCGGTCAGACCTATTGATCGGAAAAGGGTAGTGATGGCGAGCCAGGCCCAGGGCCTGGTTCGCCCCATCCCCGATGCCCCGGGCATGCCGATGAATCGGGTGGCCCCTTGGTAGCGAGAATATCCAATGCCCATGCTTGCCAGGCTCATGCTTGCCCTCCTGTTGACGACCGCGACCGCAGGCGTGGCCAGCGCGGCGAGCTTTGAAGAGGCCCTGCCTCTGCTGCTGGATGCCAAGTTTCCCGTCAAGGAGCAGGGCATCGAGCAATTGTCGCAAACCGGGGATGCCCGTCTCGAACAGCTTTTCCCGGCCTTGCTCAATGGCGAGCTTTACCAGCTCAAGTCCAACGTGAGTCTGGTGATTGGCCGCGGCAAGGAGGCCGACCTGGAGGTGACCGAGGTCATCAGCGGTCAGGTGGTCAGGGACGTCGGCCAGCAGGATCTGAAAAAGATCACCCTCAACAATCGGATGCGTGGCCAGCTCAAGGCGGCCATGGCCCGTCTGAATTTCAGTCACGCCGATCCCGGCAAGCGCCTTGCCGCCGTCAACAGCCTGATCAACGACCCGGACCCCGCGAGCCGCTCCCTCCTGCTTGAGCAGCGGAATCGGGAGACCGACGCCGGCGTCCAGGAGGCCATGGCCCTGGTCCTGGCCCTGATGGACTTGAGCAGCCCGGAACCCGAGACGCGGGTGGCCGCCATCCAGGGGCTGGAGGGCGCCTTGCACCCCCAGGTGCGTGGTGCCTTGACCAAGCTGCTGGAGCGGGAGACCGACTCCCGGGCCAGGAGCGCCGCGCAACGTGTCCTGGAAGGGACCGAGGCCCGTATTCGCTGGTATGCCACCCTTGAGACCCTCTTTTTTGGGCTCTCCCTGGGCTCGGTGCTGGTGCTGGCGGCCATTGGTCTGGCCATCACCTTTGGCGTCATGGGGGTCATCAACATGGCCCACGGCGAACTCATGATGCTGGGGGCCTATACCACTTACGTCATCCAGCAATGGCTGCCGGATCAGATCGGTATTTCGGTGTTCATCGCCATTCCCGCGGCCTTTATCGTCGCTGGTCTGGTCGGCGTCCTGATCGAGCGCGGGGTGATCCGCTTCCTCTATGGCCGGCCCCTGGAGACTTTGCTGGCTACCTTCGGTATCAGTCTGATCCTGCAACAACTGGTCCGGTCGGTCTTCTCCCCCCTCAACCGTTCCGTGGAGACCCCGGCCTGGATGTCCGGTTCCTGGCAAGTCAACGAGGTGCTGTCCCTGACCCTGAACCGGATGTATATCATTCTGTTCTGTCTGCTGGTCTTTGCACTTCTGTTCCTGATTCTGAACAAGACCCGGCTGGGCCTGCAGGTACGGGCGGTGTCGCAGAACCGGGCCATGGCCCGCGCCATGGGGGTGCGTTCCCAATGGGTGGACGCCATGACCTTTGGCCTGGGTTCGGGCATCGCCGGCATCGCCGGGGTGGCCCTGAGCCAACTTACCAACGTCGGCCCTAACCTGGGCCAGAGCTATATCATCGATAGCTTCATGGTGGTGGTCTTTGGCGGCGTCGGTAATCTGTGGGGCACCCTGGTGGCGGGACTGGGGCTGGGGGTGGCCAACAAACTGCTGGAGCCCTGGGCCGGGGCGGTCCTGGCCAAGATCCTGATGCTGGTCTTCATCATCCTCTTCATCCAGAAGCGCCCCAAGGGCCTCTTCCCGCAAAAGGGGAGGGCGGCGACATGATGCTGGCGCGATTGCTGAAAGGCGACCGGGGTGGTCAGGTTCTGCTGGGAGCCTTGATGCTTTTGGCGATACTGGCACCCCTCCTGAATCTGGGACTGCCGCCGGAACACCCCCTGCATCTCTCCACCTATACCCTGACCCTCTTGGGCAAGTACCTCAGCTACGCCCTGTTGGCGGTGGCGGTGGATCTGGTCTGGGGCTACCTGGGTATCCTCTCCCTGGGGCATGGGGCCTTCTTTGCCCTGGGTGGCTATGCCATGGGGATGTACCTGATGCGCCAGATCGGTGACCGGGGGGTCTATGGCCATCCCGAATTGCCCGATTTCATGGTCTTTCTCAATTGGGAGGGACTGCCCTGGTACTGGTGGGGCTTCGACCACTTTGGCTTCGCCCTGCTGATGGTGGTGCTGGTCCCGGGTCTGCTGGCCTTTGTCTTCGGCTGGTTTGCCTTTCGTTCCCGGGTCACCGGGGTCTATCTGTCGATCATTACCCAGGCCCTCGCCTATGCCCTCATGCTGGCCTTTTTCCGCAACGAGATGGGCTTTGGCGGCAACAATGGCCTCACCGATTTCAAGGACCTGCTGGGCTTTGACCTCCAGGCCGACAGCACCCGGGTCGGCCTCTTCCTGACCTCGGCCCTGGCCCTGGCGCTGGGATATCTGGCCTGTCGCGCCGTGGTCCTCTCCAAGCTCGGCCGGGTCGCCATGGCCATTCGCGACGCCGAGGAGCGGACCCGTTTCACCGGTTATCGGGTGGAGTATGTGATGCTCTGGATCTTCACCTTCTCCGCCGTGCTGGCGGGGATCGCCGGAGCCCTCTATGTCCCCCAGGTCGGCATCATCAACCCCGGCGAGTTCTCGCCCCTCTTCTCCATCGAGATCGTCATCTGGGTAGCGGTGGGCGGGCGCGCCACCCTCTATGGAGCGGTAGCCGGCGCCTTGCTGGTGAACTACTCCAAGACCTGGTTCACCGCCGCCCTGCCCGAGGTCTGGCTCTATGCCCTGGGCGCCATCTTTGTCGTGGTGACGCTCTTTCTGCCCAAGGGGCTCGCCGGCCTGGGGCGTTCCTCGCAACGGGTTGGGGAGGTTGGGCCATGAGACTCCTGGAAAAAACCCGCAAGTTGATGCGCGGGCAGGGTTTGGATTGGTTCAAGCCCGATATCACCCCGGAATTAGACATCAGTCATCGCACCATCCTCCATGTCGAGGGGGTGTCGGTGACTTTCGATGGCTTCAAGGCGATCAATAACCTCAACCTCTACATCGACGACGGGGAACTGCGCTGCATCATCGGTCCCAATGGTGCCGGCAAGACCACCATGATGGACATCATCACCGGTCGTACCCGGCCGGATTGTGGCAGCGTCTATTTCGGCCAGATCACCGATCTGCTCAAGCTCAGCGAGGCGGAAATCGCCAACGCCGGTATCGGCCGCAAGTTCCAGAAGCCGACCATTTTTGAGAACCACAGTGTGTTCGGCAATCTGGAACTGGCCATGGCCGCCGACAAGCGGGTCTGGCCGACCCTCTTCGCCAAGATCACCCCGGAGCAGCGGGATCTGATCGACCAGGTGCTGGAGACCGTTGGGCTGCTGAATCGGCGTGATCTCCCCGCCCGGGTCCTGTCCCACGGCCAAAAACAGTGGCTGGAGATCGGCATGCTGCTGGTGCAGCGGCCCCGGCTCCTCCTGGTGGACGAGCCGGTGACGGGCATGACGCACCAGGAAATGGACCATACGGCGGAACTGCTGACCTCCCTGGCGGGGGAGCATACGGTCGTGGTGGTGGAACATGACATGGAGTTCGTCCGCTCCATCGCCCGCAAGGTGACGGTCCTGCATCAGGGTAGCGTGCTGGCGGAGGGGACCATGGATAAGGTGCAAAACGACCCCAGGGTCATCGATGTCTATCTGGGAGGGCCGGCATTATGCTGAGCGTTAAGGGCATCAACCAGTATTATGGCGAGAGTCACGCCCTGCGAGATCTGGACCTGGAGATCCCCGCGGGACAGTGCACCGTGCTCATGGGGCGTAACGGCGTAGGCAAGACCACCTTGTTGCAGTGCCTGATGGGACTCCTGCCGGTGCGTACTGGGACCCTGGACTTTGCCGGAGTCGATCTGCTCAAGACCACGGCGGAACGCCGCGCCAACCTAGGCATTGGCTATGTACCCCAGGGCCGCCAGGTATTCCCCATGCTCACGGTGGAGGAGAATCTGCGTATCGGCCTGCCGGCGCGGCGGGACCGGCTGCGCCAGGTGCCTGGCTTCATCTATGAACTGTTTCCGGTCCTGAAGGAAATGCTGGGGCGGCGCGGCGGCGATCTCTCCGGTGGCCAGCAACAACAGCTTGCCATCGGCCGGGCCCTGGTGCTGGACCCTAAGTTACTGATTCTGGACGAGCCCACGGAGGGGATTCAACCCAATATCGTCCAGGAAATCGGCGATATTCTGCGCCGGCTCAATCGCGAGACCGGCCTGACCCTGCTACTGGTCGAGCAGAAACTGCCCTTCGCCCGCAAGGTGGGGGATCGGTTTGCTATCCTCGACCGCGGCCGATCCATGGCCAGTGGCGCCATGGCGGATCTTAACGAGACCCTGGTGAAGGAGTATTTGACTGTATGAGCACGAACTCCCGCCTTTCCTCCATTCCGTCCCCGGCCCGCCCTCGGCCCTCCCTCCTTGACAGAGGGACGGGTGCTGGCCATAACCTGGCGCCCAGCGGCCGCGAGGCCGCGAACAGTCCCGCCCATGGGTTCGGCCCCCCCATCGGGGGCCAGACGGAGAGCCCAGGCTGGCAAGCCAGCCTGGAACTGGGCCTGAGTCCCTGGCATGGCCGGACCGCCCTCACTTATCGCCGGCAACGCGGGCCCCTCTCGGTACAAAGGCCCTTCTATCCGGAAGGGGATGTCTGCCATCTCTATCTCTTGCACCCCCCCGGCGGGGTGGTGGGCGGCGATGGCCTGGAGATCCAGGTCAATCTGGAAGCCGACGCCCGGGCCCTGGTGACCACCCCGGGGGCGACCAAGTTTTACCGTAGCGCCGGTGACCGGGCGCACCAATTCACCACCCTGCGCCTAGGGGCCCATGCCACCCTGGAATGGTTGCCCCAGGAAAACATCCACTTCACGGGGGTCCGGGCCTCGCTGAAGACCCGGGTCGAATTAACCCCAAGCTCTCGCTTCCTGGGCTGGGAGTACCAATGCCTGGGCCGGCCCGCCCTGGCCGAGGGCTTTGACAGCGGGGAGCTGGATTGCCAGTTCCAACTCTGGGTGGATGACCGCCCCCTCCTCCTGGAACGGCTGCGGGTCACGCCCCAAGGCCGGTGGGGCGCCGCGGGGCTGCGTGGCCTGCCGGTAACGGCCACTCTCCTGGCCACGCCGGCGGGAGTGGCCGAACTGGAATGGGTGCGCTCTCAGTTGGATGAGGCCCTTACCAGCGGCGTCACACTCCTGGATAATCTCCTGGTGGTCCGTTATCTGGGCGATTCCACCGAGGAGTGCCGCAACCTCTTCACCCGGATCTGGGCCGGACTGCGTCCCCCGGTGCTGGGGCTGGAACCCTGTCCCCCCCGCATCTGGGCCACCTGAACCCTGATTCCCCCGACTGAGGCCTTGCAGGAATAGCCGTGGAACTGACCCCCCGAGAAAAAGACAAACTACTGATTTTCACCGCCGGCCTCCTGGCCGAACGCCGCAAGGCGCGGGGACTCAAGCTCAACTACCCGGAGGCGGTGGCCTACATTAGCGCCGCCATCCTGGAGGGCGCCCGCGATGGCTGTAGTGTGGCGGAGTTGATGGACTTCGGCCGCACCCTCCTGAGCCGCGATGAAGTCATGGAGGGTATCCCCGAGATGATCACCGACATCCAGGTCGAGGCGACCTTTCCGGATGGCACCAAGCTGGTGACCGTGCATGACCCCATTGTCTGAGACCCGAGGAGTTTGCCATGATTCCAGGTGAAATCCGGGTCCTGCCCGGCACGATCGAACTCAATCCCGGCCGCTCGACCCTGCGGCTGCGGGTGGCCAATCACGGCGACCGGCCGATTCAGGTCGGTTCCCACTACCACTTCCAGGAGACCAATCCCGCCCTGGTCTTCGATCGCGACGCCGCCCGTGGCTTCCGCCTCAATATCGCCGCCGGAACCGCGGTCCGCTTCGAGCCGGGCCAGACCCGGGAGGTCGAGCTGGTGGCCTACGCCGGCGACCGCATCGTCCAGGGCTTCAATGCCCAGGTCATGGGGAGGTTGGACTGATGGCGACGATCAGCCGGCGGGCCTATGCCGAGATGTACGGTCCCACCACGGGCGACCGGGTGCGCCTGGGGGACACCGAACTCTGGATTCAGGTGGAAAAGGATCACACCCTCTATGGCGAGGAGGTGAAATTCGGGGGCGGTAAGGTGATCCGCGACGGCATGGGCCAATGCCAGAGACCCGCCGCCGAGGTGGTGGACCTGGTCATCACCAATGCCCTGATCCTGGATTACTGGGGCATCGTCAAGGCCGACCTGGGCATCAAGGGCGGGCGCATCGCCGCCATCGGCAAGGCCGGTAACCCGGATGTGCAACCCGGGGTCACCATCCTGGTCGGGCCGGGCACCGAGGTCATTGCCGGCGAGGGCCAGATCCTGACCGCCGGGGCCATCGACAGCCACATCCATTTCATCTGCCCCCAGCAGGTGGAAGAGGCCCTGATGTCCGGCGTCACCACCATGCTCGGTGGCGGCACCGGGCCCGCCACCGGCACCAACGCCACCACCTGCACCCCCGGACCCTGGAACATCCACCGCATGCTCCAGGCCGCCGAGGCCCTGCCCATGAACCTGGGGTTCCTGGGCAAGGGCAACGCCAGCCGGCCCGAGCCCCTGGTGGAGCAGGTCGCCGCCGGTGCCATCGGGCTCAAGCTGCACGAGGATTGGGGCACGACCCCCGCCACCATCGATAACTGCCTCACGGTGGCGGAGGCGCTGGATGTCCAGGTGGCCATCCACACCGATACCCTCAACGAGTCCGGTTTCGTCGAGCAGAGCCTGGCGGCCATGAAGGGCCGCACCATCCACACCTACCACACCGAGGGTGCTGGCGGGGGTCATGCCCCCGATATTATCAAGGCCTGCGGCGAGTCCTGGGTGCTGCCCTCCTCGACCAACCCCACCCGCCCCTACACCGTTAATACGGTGGACGAGCATCTCGACATGTTGATGGTCTGCCACCACCTGGACCCGAGCATCGCCGAGGACGTGGCCTTCGCCGAGTCGCGCATCCGCCGCGAGACCATCGCCGCCGAGGATATCCTTCACGACCTGGGGGCCTTCTCCATGATCGCCTCCGACAGCCAGGCCATGGGCCGGGTGGGGGAGGTCATCTGCCGTACCTGGCAGACCGCCCACAAGATGAAGGTCCAGCGAGGCAGTCTGGCCGGCGACCCCGCCCATCACGACAACCGGCGGGCCAAGCGCTACATCGCCAAATACGGCATCAACCCGGCCATCACCCATGGCATCAGCCACGAGGTGGGTTCGGTCGAGGTCGGCAAACTGGCCGATCTGGTGTTGTGGCGGTCCGCCTTTTTTGGCGTCAAGCCCAGCCTCATCATCAAGGGCGGCATGATCGTGGCCGCGCCCATGGGCGACCCTAACGCCAGCATTCCCACCCCCCAGCCCGTGCATTATCGGACCATGTTCGGCGCCCTCGGCGGTGCCCGCCTGGCGACCCGCATGACCTTCATTTCCCAAGCCGCCGCGGCCGCCGGGATTCCCGCCCAGTTGGGCCTCGGCAGCCTGATCGGGACCGTTGCCCATTGCCGGGGCCTGCGCAAGGCGGACATGCGCCTCAACGACTATCAGCCGCGCATCGAGGTGGATGCCCAGACCTACCAGGTCCGGGCCGATGGCGAGTTGCTTGTCTGCGAACCGGCCACCGAACTGCCCCTGACCCAGCGATATTTCCTCTTTTGAGGGGGGAGCATGATTCGCCTGACCCAACAATTGACCCAGGCGGCCCAGGCCGATGCCACCCTGACTCTGCCCCTGGCCAGCCGCGTCAAAAGCCGTTTGCGGGTCACCCTGGACGATGGCCGCGAGGCGGGGCTTTTCCTGGAGCGGGGTGGCCCCGGTCTCAAGGATGGGGATCTCCTGGGCGACGATGAGGGCAGGGTGGTCCAGGTGCGGGCGGCGCCCGAGTCCTTGTCGGTTGCGGACTGCCGGGACCCCTTGCTGTTAGCGCGGGCCTGCTATCACCTGGGCAACCGTCATGTGCCGGTCTGCATTCGGGCCGAGCGGCTGAGTTATCCCCACGACCCGGTGCTGGATGCCATGTTGCGGGGCCTGGGACTGGCGGTGCGGGTCGAGCTTGGCCCCTTCGAGCCCGAACCCGGGGCCTATGCCAGTGGCGCCGGTCATGCCCACGGCCCAGCCCAGGCCGACTCGCACGCCCATGCCCATGACCCGGCCCACCCTCATTCCCATGCGCCATCCCCCTGACCCGTGAGCGAGTCCTGGCCGGAACCGGCGGATCTGGCCCTGGTCCGGCTCCTGCAATTGTGCAGCGGCAGCCTGCCCATCGGTGCCTTCAGCTTCTCCCAGGGCATCGAGTGGGCGGTGGCGGCGGGCTGGATCCGGGATGAGGCCAGCCTGGGTGGCTGGCTGAGTGACCTGGCCGCCACCAATCTCGCCTACGTGGAAATCCCCCTGCTGGCGCGCCTCTACCGCGCGGTCGAGGTGGGAGATGCCCAGGCCCTGGACCAGGGGTGCCAGTGGCTTCTGGCGAATCGGGAAACCAGCGAGTTGCGTGACGAGGAACGCCAGCGTGGCCGCGCCCTCGCCACCCTGCTGGTGGACCTGGATCTGCCCCGGGCCCGGGAGTGGCGGCCCAGCCTGGCCTCGTGCCAGAGCGCCGGCTTCGCCCTGGCATCGGTCGGCTGGGGTATCCCCTTGCCTCAGGCCGCCCTGGGATTGGCCTGGGGCTGGCTGGAAAATCTCATCCTGGCCGGGGTCAAGCTGATCCCGCTGGGGCAGACCGCGGGCCAGCGGCTGCTGCGGGACCTGGGTCCCGTCCTGGTCGGCGCCGTACAGCGGGGCCTGACCCTGACGGATGCCGAGGTGGGCGCCTCGGCTCCCGCCCTGGCCATCGCCAGCAGCCGCCATCCCCAACAATATTGCCGCTTATTCCGATCCTGAGAGAGGGCACCATGAATCCTGACAAGCAACCCCTGCGGCTGGGCGTCGGTGGCCCGGTGGGCTCCGGCAAGACCGCTCTGCTGGAGGCCCTCTGCAAGGCCCTGCGTGACGACCTGAGCCTGGCGGTGGTCACCAACGACATCTACACCCAGGAGGACGCGCGCATCCTGACCCAGGCCGGGGCCCTGCCGGCGGAGCGTATCCTCGGCGTCGAGACCGGAGGCTGCCCCCATACCGCCATCCGCGAGGACGCCTCCATGAACCTGGCGGCGGTGGAGGATCTCTGCCTGCGCTTCCCGGACCTGGATCTGATCTTCATCGAGAGCGGCGGCGATAACCTGGCGGCAACCTTCAGTCCGGAACTGGCGGATTTGACGATCTATGTGATCGACGTGGCCGAGGGTGAAAAGATCCCCCGCAAGGGCGGGCCGGGCATCACCGCCTCGGACCTGCTGGTCATCAACAAGATCGACCTGGCGCCCTATGTGGGCGCCTCCCTTGAGATCATGGCCGCCGACAGCCGTCGCATGCGCGGTCCCCGGCCCTTCGTCTTCACCAATCTGAAAACGGGCGAAGGACTGGATGAGGTGATCCGCTTCATACGGCACCAGGGGATGTTGTCCGGTGGTTGAGGCTTTGGCCGGCCGCCTCACCCATAACCCTAGTATCCCGGCCGATGATGATCGCCAAAGCCTTGCAAATTGATGATGGCATCACCGATCTGCAAGTCATTTGTCATCCCCGTCAGCAAACTATCAGCACACCGCCGTGCCGTAGATAATCAGTTCTACCGCACCTTGACTGACCTGAGTGGTACTGATGCGTACCCCTATGACAGCCTTGGCCCCCATGGCCTCGGCATTCTCGGCCAGGCGGGTCTTGATGACCTCCAGCGATTGGTCCATCAGCGCCCGGTAACCATGCAACTCGCCGCCGATCGACCAGTTTTTCACGTTGGCGGTAAAGTCGCCGATAAAGGACTTGCTGATGCAGCAGGAGGCGGTCACCAGGCCCAGGGCCTGATGGCAATCCGCGGGCATCATCTCGACCGTCAGCATCCGCAAGCTCATTGGCTCGCCCCCCGTCCACTCTGGGGAGATACAGCGGAATCAGAGGCTGGCGCATCCGTGGTCGGGGTCTTTGCCGGTTCCCCCTGCTCACCAGCCTCCGCGCCTGGCGGCAAGGGCGGGGCCTTAGCCGGTGGCGGGGCGATACCTCCGTCCCTGTGCGGTTCATTTTTGCCAACCCCGTAAACCGGATAAGACGGGGGTGCCGCCATGGCGGGTGCCCTGGCGGTCGCGGGCCGGAAGCGGCGGTAGAGAAATCCGCCCGCATATCCCAATGGCACAACCAGCAAAATGAGGATCACCGAGGACAGGATCAGGGTCCCGAGGGTGCCCATGTTTTTC
>JBASIS010000282.1:0-9684 GCA_049654905.1 Chromatiaceae bacterium | reverse complement strand
GCGCTGGTCTTGGCCATCTGCATCAGGGAAAAGAGGGACTCCTGCATGCGGGCCCCGCCGCTGGCGGCGAAGCAGACCATGCTCGCGCCATTGGCCAGGGCCGCGTCCACCCCGCGGGTGAAGCGCTCGCCCACCACCGAGCCCATGGATCCCCCCATGAATTGGAATTCAAAGGCGGCGGCGATCAGGTCCAGGCCCCGAAGCCGGCCGCGCATGACCACCAGAGCCTCCTTCTCGCTGGTCTCCTTCTGGGCCTGGGCCAGGCGGTCCTTGTACTTCTTGAGGTCCTTGAACTTGAGCGGATCGAGGGACTCCAGTTCCCCGCCGATCTCCTCGCGGCCCTCGGGATCAAGGAAGTGGTCCAGCCGGCGCCGGGCACTCAGGCGGTTGTGATAGCCGCACTTGGGGCAGACCTCCAGATTCCGCTCCAGCTCCGCCCGGTAGAGGACGGCGGAGCAACCGGGACACTTGGCCCAAATGCCCTCGGGCACCGCCCGCTTGCTGTTGGGTTCCGTGCGGATGCGGCTAGGCATCAGTTTTTCGAACCAGTTCATGGGTACCGCACTCTCCGCTGGCAACTACTTAAGGCCCCGGACCCGGTCGGTGGCGTCGATGGCGGCGCGCAGCCCGGCGAGGAAATCACCAATGGCCCCCGGAATATGCTCCGGCTTCATGGTCAGGGCCTCGATACGGCCGACGATGGCGCTGCCGACGATGACGGCATCCGCCATGCCCGCCACCTGGCCGGCGGTCTCCGCGTCCTTAATGCCGAAGCCGACGCCCACTGGGAGCGGGATCAGGCGGCGGATCGCCATCAGCCTGGCGTTAACGTCCTCCAGGTCGAGATGACCGGCGCCGGTGACGCCCTTGACCGCCACGTAATAGACGAAGCCGCTGGCCACGGCGCCGATCTTGCGGATGCGGTCCTCGTCCGAGGTGGGCGCCAGGAGGTAGACCAGGTCGATGCCGGCCTGGCGCAGGATCTCCACCAGGTCGCCGCTCTCCTCGGGGGGGGCATCGACCAGGAGGACACCGTCCACACCCACCGCGCTGGCCGCCTCCGCAAAGCCGGCGTAGCCCATGCTTTCGACGGGATTGAGGTAGCCCATGAGGATGACCGGGGTGGCCGCGTCCCGGGCCCGGAACTGGCCCACCAGGTCGAGCACATCCCGCAACCGGGTGTGGTGGGCCAGGGCGCGCTCGCTGGCGCGCTGGATTACGGGGCCGTCGGCCATGGGATCGGAAAAGGGCACCCCCAGCTCGATGAGGTCGGCGCCGGCGGCCACCATGGCGTGCATCAGGGGCACCGTGGTCGCCAGGTCCGGGTCGCCCGCCGTGACGAAGGGGATAAGGGCGGTGCGGCCTCGGGCGGCCAGGTCGGTGAAACGGGCGGCGATGCGGCTCATAGCTGGAGGCCCTCATGAGCGGCGACCGTGTGCATGTCCTTGTCACCACGGCCCGAAAGATTGACGAGGATGATTTGTTCCTTATCCAGGGTCGGCGCCAGCTTGATGACCTGGGCCAGGGCATGGCTGGACTCCAGCGCCGGGATGATGCCCTCGGTGCGGGTCAGCACATGGAAGGCGGCCAGGGCCTCGGCGTCCGTGACGGAGACGTACTGGGCGCGGCCGCTGTCCTTAAGCCAGGCATGCTCGGGGCCGACGCCGGGGTAGTCGAGGCCGGCGGAGACGGAGTGGGTCTCGATGATCTGGCCGTCCGCATCCTCCATCAGGTAGGTGCGGCTACCGTGCAGTACCCCCGGCCGGCCCGCGCACAGAGGCGCGGCGTGGTGGCCGGTCTCGATGCCCTCCCCCGCCGCCTCGACGCCGATCAGCGCCACCGCCTGGTCGTCGAGGAAGGGGTAAAAGAGGCCGATGGCATTGCTGCCACCGCCGACGCAGGCCACCAGGGCATCCGGCAGTCGGCCCACCCGCTCCATCATCTGGGCGCGGGACTCGCGCCCGATCACGGCCTGAAAGTCGCGCACCATGGCCGGGTAGGGGTGAGGGCCCGCGACCGTGCCGATGATGTAGAAGGTGCTATCGACGTTGGTGACCCAGTCGCGCATGGCCTCATTCAAGGCATCTTTAAGCGTGCGGGAACCGGACTTGACGGACACCACTTCGGCGCCCAGTAGGCGCATGCGATAGACATTGGCCTCCTGGCGGGCGACGTCGATCTCGCCCATATAGATCACGCACTCCAGCCCCAGGCGTGCAGCGACGGTGGCGCTGGCCACGCCATGCTGGCCGGCGCCGGTCTCGGCGATGATGCGGGTCTTGCCCATGCGCTTGGCGAGCAGGGCCTGGCCGATGGTGTTGTTAACCTTGTGGGCGCCGGTATGATTCAGGTCCTCGCGCTTGAGGTAGATCTGGGCCCCGCCCAGTTCTCGGCTCCAGCGCTCGGCGTGATAGATAGGCGAAGGCCGACCCACGTAGTCGCGCAGGTCCGCGTCCAGTTCGGCGAGAAATTCCGGTTGCTGGAGGTAATGCTCATAGGCCCGGCACAGTTCGTCCAGGGGCCGCATCAGGGTCTCCGGGACAAAGAGTCCGCCATAGGGCCCAAAATGTCCCCGGGCATCCGGCCAGTGGTAGGCCTCAGCGCGATTGGTCGCCATCGTTTACACCTTTCATGAAAGCCGCCATCTTCTGGCGGTCCTTGATACCCTTGCCCACCTCTACCCCACCGCTCACATCGACCGCGTAAGGGCGCAGGCGGCGGATGGCCTCGGCCACGTTAGCCGGGTCCAGGCCGCCGGCGAGCACGATATGCGGCGCCAGGTCCGCCGGGACAAGGTCCCAGTCAAAGCATTGGCCGGTCCCGCCGGCCCGGACCGGGTCATAGGCATCCAGCAATAAGCCGGCGGCGGCAGCGTAGCGCTGGCGCAAGGCCCGCGGGTCCGCACCGGGTCGCATCCGGATGGCCTTGATCCAGGGTCGCCCAAAGGCGGCGCAATATTCCGGCGGCTCCTCGCCATGAAATTGCAGCAGGTCGAGGGCGACCCGCTCCAGTGTCGCCCGCACCCGCTCGGGCTCCGCGTCCACGAAGAGCCCGACGCGCGTGACAAAGGGCGGCAGGCAGGCGCCCAAGGCCCGGGCCTGCTCGATGGCCACCCCCCGGGGACTGGGGGCATGAAAGACCAGCCCGACGGCATCGGCACCGAGTTCCGCCGCCGCCCGCAGATCGACTTCGCGGGTCAAACCGCAGATTTTAACCCGTGTTCGCATCTTGGCTCAGTCTTTTGTGAGTTTGGCATTGCTTGCCGCGGATCGGCCTTGCGGCGGAAGTGGAAGCCTAGCTGAAACACGGCAAGGTGGAAAGGCGGAACAGGCCGCCAGGGGGCAAGAGCGGCACGCACCGGCGCCCGCGGAAGAGGGGCGCTGCGGTCCCCTGCTCGCCCGCAGCGCCACGGTAACACTGGAGGCGCTCATGCCTCGTCTCCTGTTCCGACCCGACGCGAGGAATGGGCCAACCGGCGGCCCGATCCTGGTCGGCATAGCCCCGCACCCTGATCCGCCGCGGGGCCTGCTGTTCCGCCGCTTGATAACTTATGATAGCGCCCATTACCCCTTCACAGGCCGCTAACATGTCCCAGCGTCACCTTGATCCCACCCCCGGGCCCTTTCGCGCCGACCAGTTGCGCGATGGCGACCGCTACGAACTCTCCCAGGGTCATCCCATCTACTGTGCCCCGGCGGGGCGCGATCATGCCGCCCCCCATCTGATTGGCGCCGCCGTCATCGAGAGTGATCCGCTGGTCGCCTGGGCCGGGGTGGATGCCGGCTTTACGCCCAGCCCCGAGACCCTGCGTGCCCCGGATGTGGCGGTGGCCGCCGCGGCTGACGAGTCGGCAGCGGGCTGGATACCCGGGGTGCCGCCGTTGGCGGTGGAATACGCTGCGCGAGGTCAGAACGAGGCGGACCTGCGGATTAAGATCGCCGAACTGCTGGCGGCCGGCACCCGCTACCTCTGGGTGGTGCGGATGCGGGGACCGCGCCGGGTGGAGGTGCACGAGCCAGGACGCCCACCCCGGGTCCTGGGCGCGGGTGAGGTACTGGAGGCGCCGGGGATTCTGCGCAATCCGGTGCCAGTGGAGGCTCTGTACGATCGCACCGCGGGCCATCGGGCGACGCTGCGCAATTTGCTGCAACGCGCGGGTTACGAGAGTCTGGAGGCCGTCCGGAACGAAGGGCGCGACGCAGGGCGCAACGAAGGCCAGCGCGAGACCCGGATCACGGATCTGCGACGTCTGCTCCACCGCCGCTTTGGGGCGCTACCGGACTGGGCCCTCGCCCGCCTGGAGGAGGCGCCACCCGAACACCTGGAGAGCTGGCTGGACGGACTCCTCGATGCCCCAAACCTTATCGCCCTGCTGGGCCCGCCGCACGTCTCGGTCACGCTCCCGGATCAGGCGCAACCCTAGCCCCGAACGCCAGCAGTTCCTCGACCCAGGAAGCGTGTTTTAATCCTGCCGCAATATCTTTGCCGTCCTTGACTGGCCCCCGAGGAAACGGCCCCGCACCAGAATAATGACTATCCCGCCAAGGGTGTGTTCGGCCGATGATCAAGATGTGCTAGCCCTCGGCCAGTTCCCAGGTTCTCGGCCCCTCACGCCTCCTTACCCGGGGAACTTTGCCTGTCCGGAAAGAGTCATAAAAGGCCGAATATCCAGGACAGCTATGTTGCCCAGTACTCAAGGAACCCCGACGGCATAGCGACGTCCTCTCTCTATAATTCCCCAATAATCGCTCGCGGTTTCCAGGAGACTACCCAGGTGAAGTTAGCTGTTTCCACCCTTTTGATCGCTGGTACGGTCTTTTTGGTTAGCCTCGCTGGCACCGCCGAGGCGGATGAGAGTCCACAAGCCCTCTTCGACCGCGCGACGCGCCATGACCTCTGGATGCGCCAGCGCCTGATGCCCGCCGGGGGCGTCATGCCGGCACACTTTACCGATGCCAGCTTTACCCAGGTGCAGGCCTACGATGGCCGCCGCGATCCCGCTATCTGGACCGGCGCCTATCTGGCGGCCCAGGCCCTGCGGTTAAAGGCGACGGGCGCGGCGGATGCCCGGAATCAGGTCCATCAAACGGTGCGCGTGCTTGATCGCTGGTGGCGGATCTCGAGTGATCCCGGCTATCTCGCCCGCTTCGCGGCGCCCGCCAACAGCGCGGAAGCCATCCTGGCCACCCTGCCCGCCAGCGACCCGGAGGTTATCCGCAACGTCCCCTTCAACAATCAGCTCTGGCACTGGCGGGGCCGCGTCAGTCGCGATCAATACCAGGGGGTCCTGCTGGGCATGTCCCTGGCCTACGAGGCGACCACCGACCCTGCGGTTCGCCAGTTGATCCGTGAGGATGTCACCCGCTTCGCCGAGCAGCTCATGCGCCGCGAGTCCAGGCGCGTGAAGGTGGTCATCAACGGTTCCCGCGGTTTCACCCTGAACCTCCCGCTCCAGCATGCGGTCTATACCGACGATGAAACCCCGGATGGCGTACCCATCCTCAACATCCGCACCAACCCCTTTGCGGCCGAGGGTTCGGGGATGCTGGTGTTCTGGCCCAACTCCAGCGAGGCCCTGCGCCAGATTCCGGGTCTGGGCGGACTGCCGGATGTTCTGATTCCCACCCAGGCCATCCAACTGGCCGCGGCTTTTCAAGTCGCCTTGCAGGTCACGGCGGGGGTGCCAGCCTACGCGGCGCGCCATGCCGCCCTACGCGCCCACTACGAGGAGAATTTTGACACCTGGTTGGACATCGCCTCGGGCTGGGAGAATACCAACCGTTGCGGTGCCAGCTACCACGGTATCGACGTCGCCTTCATGCCGCTGTTCAATTGGATCCGGCTGGAGGAAGACCCGACGCGCCGGGCCCACCTGCAGACGGCCGTCCTGCGGGATGCACTCTGGACGGAGGTAGCGGACCACAAGAACGTCTTTTTTGCCTTTCTGTATGCCTCCCAGGCCGCGCCGGAAGATGCGGTGGATGACGTCATCGCCACCCATCTGGCCCAGTTCGGGGGCTTTTCGGACGCCCCCCAACTCGCCCTGCCCCTCGATGTGCGCTGGAAGTATCCGGAAGATCCCCAGTGCCGGGGTCTGGCGGCGAGCGCCACGGATGTCGCGGACCGACCCGGCGCCACCTTTATCTGGGAACGCCAGCCCTGGGTGCGGTTCGATGCGGGCACCCCCAACCTCGCCTATCCCGGCGTCGATTACCTGCTGGCCTACTGGCTGGGGCGCCAGGCGGGATTCATCCCGGCGGACGCACCCTTGACCCTCCAGCGCCTGGGCACGGGGGTCGGCACGGTTACCTCGAACCCGGCAGGCATTAACTGCGGCAATGACTGTCGCGAGACCTATGCCCTGGGCCAGAGCATCACCCTGACGGCAACCCCCGCCCCGGGCTCCGGTTTTATGGGCTGGGGTGGCGCCTGTACCGGCACGGCCAGGACCTGCACCCTCGCCATGACCGGGGCGAGAAACGTAACCGCCCGCTTCGTCCCGCTCACCCTCAGAATCAACGATGTCACCCTGACCGAGGGCCATAGCGGCCTCAAGCCCTTCAATTTTGCCGTGAGCCTCAGCGGGTTGAGCAGCGGTAGCGTCAAGGTCAATTACACCACCGCCAATGGCACGGCCCAGGCCGGCGGTGACTACCTCGCCAGTTACGGCACCCTGACCTTCAACCCCGGGGAGGTCCGGAAGACCATCGGCATCCGCGTCAAGGGGGATACCCTCAAGGAGGGCCATGAAACCTTCTTTGTCAACCTCGCCCCCCCGACGGGCGCCTGGCTCCTTGACGGTCAGGGCAAGGGGACGATCAGTAACGACGATTAGGCGGGGGGATGGCTGTCCTGGGCCAGCTCGGCGCTGAAAGCGCGCTGAGGCAGATCGAATTCCACCGGATAATCCGCCCGCACGAAATAGAGGCCCTGGGGCGGCGCCGTAACGCCGCCCCGGGCGCGATCGCGAATCGTCAGCAGTTCCTCGACCCAGCCGACGTGCGCCTCCCCCCGGCCAATGGCCACCAGGACACCGACGATGTTGCGCACCATGTGGTGCAGAAAACCATTGGCGCCGATCCGCAGTTCCAGACGCTCGCCCTGCTGGCTCAGGTCGCAATAATGGACCCGGCGCACGGGGCTCTTGGCCTGACAGGCCTGGGCGCGAAAACTCGAAAAATCATGCTCGCCGACCAGGAGCGGGGCCGCCGCCCGCATCCGCTCCAGGTCCAGTTCCCGGTGCAGCCAGACCGCCCGATCCCGGTCCAATGGCGAGCGCGTCCGCCGGCAGAGGATGCGGTAGCGGTAATGGCGGGCGGTGGCGCTGAAACGGGCATGGAAGGTCGGGTCCACGGGCCGGGCCCAGGCCACGGCCACTTCCGGGGGCAGGTTGACATTGGTCCCCAGGACCCAGGACCGCTCGAGGCGCTGGGCCTGGGTATCGAAGTGGATCACCTGCTCCAGGGCATGGACGCCCCGATCCGTGCGCCCGGCGCAATGGACCCGGATCGGCTGATCGGCGACCCGCGACACCGCCGCCTCCACCTCGCCCTGGACGGAGCGGGCCCCTTCCTGGAGCTGCCAGCCATGGAAGGCGCTGCCATCGTATTCGATGCCCATGGCGATACGGATCAGGCCCGGTGGGGGGCTGGCATCGGGACCCGGGGGGGCGCCACCCATGGCCGCCGCCTTCATTCCAGCCGCGCCAGCATGGCCTTGGCCTCGGCAACCTGATCGCCGGCGCCCTCGGCGATAGCCTCGACGAGGATGGCGCGGGCCGCCTCCGGATCATCCATTTGCAGGTAGGCGCGCGCCAGATCCAGTTTGATCCCTACTTCGTCCCAGGGAGCGACATCCACGGGGAAGTCCGCGGGGAAATCATCCTCGGCAGAGGATTTTCCGGGGGGATGTTCCTCTGGCGGGGCCTCTTCCTCTTCCAGCTCCAGCCCGAGGGCCTCCCAATCCAGGGCCAGGCTGGCGGCAGGGGCGGCCGGGGGTGGCTCGGCCCGCTGGTCCTTGCTGGCGAAGGCCGACAGGTCCAGATCCATGAGACCGTCGAGATCCAGATCGAGATCGATCAGGGGTTCCCGAGGCTGATCAGCCTCGGCGGCACCGGGCTTGCCCAGGCTGTCAAGATCCAGGTCAAAGTCGCCAGCGGTCAGATCCAGGACCGGCCCGGGCTCGAGGGCTTGAAGGGCGAGCACCAGGTTGCCGAGGGCAGGAGTCACGAGGTCGATGAACTCCTGGGGCGCGGCGGGTGCCGCTGCTGGCTCGGGTAAATTTGGCGTCAGGGACACGCCCAGATCCCAGCCCTCCAGATCCGAGAGGTCCAGTTCGTAGGGCTCCTCCCGGGGTATGGCGGCTGCCGATGGGGACGCCTTGGCCGAAGCCTCCAGGGGGACTTCCAGCGGGATCTCCAGATCCAGGCTATCCATCCCCGGGGAGAGGGTTGCCGGGGTCACTTCCGGGATCGGAGCCAGGGCGGCATCGGCCTGTTCCTCCCGCTCCGTCAAGCCCCCTCCCGTGGCGGCGGCCATGACCGCCAGGGAATCCAAGGCCAGGGGCTGGGGCTGGCCCTGGGGTTCCTCCAGAGGCAAGACGGCCGCAACCGCCGGCGTGGCCGCCTCGACGGGCGAGGGGCTCGGCTTTGGACCCGGAGCCGCAGGGGGCCCCTGAAGGGAATCCAGGGCTGCCGGCATCAATGCCGGACTCCCGGGAATGGCCTCCTCTGGCGCGGGCTTTAGCAAACTCGCGAAACTCGGTGGGGAAGCCTCGGACGGTTTGGGCTTCCCGGTGACCTGGACGGCCCACTCGCGGACCTTGGTAATCATGGCCAATAACCTGTTTGGCTTAGGCTCCAGGAGAGCGGACTCAATGGCCTCGGCGGGCGGACTCCCGGCCAGGGCCACCTCCGCCAGGTCCGCCGCCTGGGTCAGAGGTAGTGAAGCCTCGTCCGGTTTAGACTTCCTGGCGGCTTGGGCGACCCACTCACGGACCTGGGTGATCCGCGCCGACAAGCTGTTTGGCTTAGGCTCTGCTGGCGCTGGCGCTGGCACGGCGACCTCGACCGGCGGGCTTCCGGCCAGATCCAGCTCCGCCAGGTCTGCTGCCTCCCTGGTCTGATTTTGCCGTCTGACCAGGAACAGCAGACCCAGCAGCAGGATGAGGAGAGGACCGCCAGCAACCAAGGCCCAACTCGAAAGGTCATCGAGGAAGGAAGGCTCCGGAGGTGTGGGCTCCTGAACCAGGCGGGGCGGAGGGGAGGTCTTAACCGCCACCTCGGGCTTAGGCCGAGATTCAGGCTGAGCCTCCGGCTGGGGCGGGGATTCCGGCTGGGGCTGGACCGGGGGTGGTACTGACTGGGAAGCACCCGGCGGCCTGCTGGCGGCGACTGGCGGCTGAGCTGCCACCGGCACCGCCGAGGTGGCCGTCTCGGTCGCGGCCTGATCGGGGCTGGGGGCTGCTGCCGGAGTTGCGACCGGCGCGGCGGGGGCGGCCGCCGGGGACTCCCTTGCCGGCGGTGCCGACCCATCGATCAGGGCCGCAATCCCGGGTTCCGGCACTTTGGTTGGGGCCGGGCTCCCGGGCTCCGAACTCGGCGCCGGAATCCGTTCGCCGGGGTCGGTCTCCCGTTCCCGAACCGTCCCCGCCAACTCGCCGCGGGCCCCCGCACCCTGCAACTGG
>JBASIS010000281.1:0-5450 GCA_049654905.1 Chromatiaceae bacterium | reverse complement strand
CCAGCCAGGCGCGGGCGCGGGCGCAGCGATCCAGGGCCAGGGCGGCGCGGGGGCTGGCCCCAAAACGCAGCCAGCCACCGAGCCCGGCCCCCAGGGGTTGGGGGTCGCGGGTCGCCAGCACCAGATGGATCAGATAGTCCTCCACATCCGGGGACATGTAGAGATCGAGGATGGCGCGGCGGGCGGCAAAGATGGCGCGTTGGCTCAGGCGCGGCCCCTCGTCCGCCGCCAGCGGGGCCCGGGCCTCGTCGCGATTGAGCCGCAGGATCGCCTTCTCCGAGGCCAGGTCGGGATAATCGACCCGCACATGCATCAGAAAGCGGTCGAGCTGGGCCTCTGGCAGGGGATAAGTGCCCTCCTGCTCAATGGGATTCTGGGTGGCCATGACCAGAAACAGCTCCGGCAGCCGGTAGGTCTCCCGGCCCACCGTGACCTGGCGCTCACCCATGGCCTCCAGCAGGGCGGACTGGACCTTGGCCGGGGCACGATTGACCTCGTCGGCGAGCAGCAGGTTGTGGAAGACGGGGCCCCGCTCGAAGCGGAAGCTGCCATCCTGGGTACGATAGATCTCCGTGCCGGTAAGGTCCGCCGGCAGCAGGTCCGGAGTAAACTGGATGCGGTGGAAGTCTCCTTCCAGGCCGGTGGCCAGGGCCTTGACGGCCTTGGTCTTGGCCAGACCCGGGGCGCCCTCCACCAGCAGGTGACCATCCGCCAAGAGGGCGATCAGGAGCCGCTCCACCAGGCCCGACTGACCGAGGATGTGACGCTCCACGCGCTCGCGCAACTGGGCGAATTCCGCGCGGAGGATGGGGGCCTCGGCAGTGGCTGGGGTAGGGGTCTGGGCTGCGGTCATTCCTCGATCTCCATCGGCATATGCAGTCTCTGGCCAGGGTCGCTAGGGGGCCAGTCCGGTCACTGGGCACTAATGACAAGCGCGATTGGCGCCAGTTCCCGGCGGTTGCGCATACAATCACACCACCGGGCCCCGCCTGCCTCAACCCAAGCGAACCTTGCCATGAAAACACAGCAGATTCAGATTAGCGATCTTGGGGAGCTTGCCCCCGCCCTCGCCACCCTGGCGGACCCCGCCGCCGCCCAACTCGCCCTCATCTTCGGCTCAAGGCAACTGCTCGGAGAACCCGACCTCTTCCAGGGGATCAAGGCTGCCTGCCCCAAGGCGATCCTGCTGGGCTGCAGCACGGCTGGCGAAATCACCCGCCGCGGCCTCGCCGAGGACACGGTGGTATTGACCCTCGCCCAATTCGACCAGGTCGAGCTGACGGTCGCCACCACCGACCTGGCCGGCATGGAGGAAAGCCTGGCCGCCGGCCAGCGCCTCGGCACCCAACTCCAGGCCGCCAGCCCGCGCGCCTTGGTCATTTTTGGCCAGGGCCTGGCGATCAACGGCAGCGCCCTGATCGATGGCCTGCACCATGTGCTCGGTGACGGCATCACCATCACCGGGGGGCTGGCGGGCGATGGTGATCGATTCATGGAAACCCTGGTGATGACCCCGGATGGGCCCTCAAAAACCGCTATCGTCGCCCTCGGCCTGAGCGGCGCGGCCTTGCGCTTCAACCACGGCTCTTTCGGCGGCTGGGAGCCCTTCGGCAACCTGCGCAAGATGACCAAGGCCGTCGGCAATGTCCTGTACGAGCTCGATGGCAAGCCCGCGTTGGATATCTACAAGGCCTACCTCGGCGATTATGCCAAGGACCTGCCCTCCTCCGGGCTCTTCTTCCCCTTCGAGATGCTCGACGCCAACCGGGGCACGACCGGCATCATCCGCACCATTCTGAGTGTGGACGAGGCCGAAGGCAGCCTGACCCTTGCTGGGGATGTCAACCCCGCCGGCTACCTGCAACTGATGCACGCCAGCACCGATCAATTGATCAGCGGCGCCGAGGCCGCCGCCACTGCCGCCCAGGGGATGGCCCCCCATCCGGGCGGGGGCCTCGGCATCCTGGTGAGCTGCGTGGGCCGCCGCCTAGTCATGGGCTACCGGGTGGATGAAGAAATCGAGGCCGTCGGTGACATCCTCGGCGAAGGCACAGTGCTGACCGGCTTTTATTCCTATGGCGAACTCAGCCCCTCCGCCCCTGGCGCCCCCTGTCTCCTGCAGAACCAAACCATGACCATCATCTGGATTGCCGAAGCCCCCTGACCGCCGCGGAAGCTCGCCAACACCCATGCACCCCCTCCTCGCAAGACAGCTCCGGCGTCTGCTCGATGCCCCTGCGGCGGAAAATCCGCCCGCGGTATGCGACCAGCTCCGGCAATTTCTGGACAGCCACCAGGCCCCCGCCAACCTGCAAAACCTCGGTCGAGGCTTGGGCGAATTCCTGACGAGGGTCGAAGGCGCCTACACCCAGTTGGATCGTGACCTCAGCCTGCGCACCCGCAGCCTCAAGCTGTCCTCCGAGGAACTGCTGGCCACCAACGAATGAAAGGGACTTCCCCGTCCCGAGGCTGCGGCGGAAGCCGCAAACGGCAACAAGTGCCATGATGGGATTTCGAGTTCACATCAAAACCACGAAAGGGGAAGTCCATGAGCATTATCACCGTTGGAATCGATCTGGCCAAGAACGTCTTTGCCGTGCATGGCGTTGATGATAACGGCAAGGCCGCGCTGGTCAAGCCGAAGGTAACTCGCGACAAACTGCTGGAGCGGGTGGCGCAACTGCCGCCCTGCCTCATCGGCATGGAAGCCTGCTCCGGCGCGCACCACTGGGCGCGGCTGTTCGGCCAGCACGGCCACCGCGTGAAGCTGATGGCGCCGAAGTTCGTCACCCCCTACCGCATGTCCGGCAAGCGCGGCCAGAACGATGCGGCGGACGCCGCCGCGATGTGCGAAGCCGTCACCCGACCGAACATGCGCTTCGTCCCGGTCAAGGAAGAACACCAGCAAATCATCCTGAGCCTGCACCGCACCCGGAATGGCTTTGTCGAAGAACGCACCGCGACCTATAACCGGCTGCGCGGCCTGATCAGCGAATTCGGCATCGTCCTGCCGCAGCAAGTCGCCTGCCTGCGTCGTGAGATCGGCGCGCATCTCGAAGACCTGCCGGGCTACGCCAACCAATGCATTGGCGACCTGCTGGCCCACGCCGAGGGGCTCGATGCCCGGATCGAGCAGTACGACCGCATCATCGCCAAGGCCGCCAGGGACGATGCGCGCAGCAAGCGCCTGATGGAAGGCCCGGGCATTGGCCCGATCAGCGCCAATGCGCTCCTGGCCAGTATCGGCGGCGGGCACGACTTCAAGAACGGACGCCAGGTGGCGGCCTGGATGGGCCTGACGCCGGGCCAATACAGCAGCGGCGGCAAAGCCCGATTGGGACGGATCACCAAGGCCGGCGACCCCTATTTGCGAAGTCTTCTGGTCATGGGTGCCCGCGCCGTCCTGGCGGGTCTGGGCGACAAGCAGGACGGCTTCAGTCGCTGGGCGCGCAGCCTGCAGGAACGCCGCGGTTACTGGAAGGCGGTGATCGCCATTGCCGCGAAGCATGCCCGGCTGGCCTGGGCGGTGTTGAAGTACGGCGAAGCGTTTCGACTGAAGCCGAGCGCGGCCTGACCCGCCGATCAATGCGTCAGCAGGAAATGGATACGAAAGGAACACAGGTGCCACCGCAGGAGCGGTGGCCAGGATTCACCGATGCACTGCATGCGTTGATGTGAAGCGGGTTGGACCCGCGCCGGGAGCGCCTGATTAGCTCGAGGGGAACAAACCATTCCCGACTAACGATTGAGGTCCCGGCGCGCGTCTTTCATCAGGGTCCGGGCGAGATGCCCAACATGACCGGTTGTAGTTTCGCAGTCCGCCATCTTCAGGCATGAACCAGCAGGGCAGAACAGGTAACGAACAACGTCGAGGCAATGAAGCCGGGGTAAGAATAGGATTCGCCGCTGGGTCTGCAAGCTTGGATGCGGAAAACCGTCGCATCCAACCTCGCATGAGCGTATCGGTGCTCTGACCGCGTCAAGGGTGCGCTGCGCCAGGCTGCCAAACCCGCACAGCCTGCCCTTGACCCGGCCAGAGCGCCACGGCCGGATTCCGCCTATGCCTTATGGATTGAAGGAAAAAGACAGAGACAAAAGCTTCAAAACGCTTGCGTTAAGTGGGGAAGCCCTTGTAGACGAGCTACGCGGCACTCTGGAGGCACGCGAGGCCGCCATTGCCCAGCTCCAGTCCCTGGCCGAACGGCTGCGGCATACTCTGCCCGGCGCGACGGAGACCCAAGGCGACGCAGCAGACAGCCTGACCGGCCTCGTGGCTCTGATCAGCCGCCTGATCGAGCGTCAGGAGGCGCATCAAGCGGAACTGCTGGCCTTGCATACCGACCTGGCCAATCAAAAGTTCGCCCTCGATCAGCACGCCATCGTCAGCATCACCGATCTGAATGGCACCATCACCTACGCCAACGACCGTTTCTGCGACATCGCCGGTTACAACCGGGAGGAAATACTGGGTTGCACCCATCGCCTCATCCGTTCCAACTATCACCCTCCCGCATTTTTCGCCGATCTCTGGGGCACCATCCAGGCGGGTAAAGTCTGGCGCGGCGAGGTCAAGAACCGGAAAAAGAACGGCGATGACTACTGGGTCAGCGCCACCATAGTTCCGCTCACCGACCCCAGCAGCCAGCCCTCCCAATACATTGCCCTGCGCACCGATATCACTAAACGCAAGCAGGCCGAGCGCGAACTCGAAAAGGCCAAATCCATCGCCGAGGCCGCCAGCCAGGCCAAGAGCGAGTTCCTGGCGAACATGAGCCACGAGATCCGCACCCCGATGAGCGGCATCATCGGCATGACCGAACTAGCCCTGGATACCGACCTCGATCACATCCAGCGAGACTACCTCAACACCGTTCGCAATTCCGCCAACGCCCTCCTCGTCATCCTCAACGACATCCTGGATTTCTCCAAGATCGAGGCCGGCAAACTCCAGATCGAACGAATTCCCTTCAACCTGTCCGAGACCATCACCGAGGCGCTCAAAAGCATTGGCGCCCGCGCGGAAAAGAAGGGGCTGAGACTAGTCCGGAACCTGGCGGCTGATTTACCCCTTCAGGTCGAGGGCGACCCCGGGCGCCTGCGACAGATACTGAACAATCTGTGCGACAACGCCATCAAATTTACCCGGGAGGGCGTTATCACCGTCACCGCCAATCTCGACGGCCGGGAAGAGGGCCACTGCCAGATTCACCTGACGGTCAGCGACACCGGCATCGGTATTCCCCAGGAGAAACAGCGACAGGTCTTCGAGGCCTTTACCCAGGCCGATGCCTCGACCATCCGCAAATTCGGCGGCACCGGCCTAGGCCTGGCCATTTGCACGCGCCTCGTGAGCCTGATGGACGGCCGCATCTGGCTCGACAGCACCCCGGGCCAGGGCAGCAGCTTTCATTTCACCCTGGCCTTGAAGGCCTTACCCAACGCCGCGGCGC
>JBASIS010000280.1:0-43243 GCA_049654905.1 Chromatiaceae bacterium | reverse complement strand
CTTAGTGATCCGGTGGTTCTGTATGGAAGGGCCATCGCTCAACGGATAAAAGGTACTCCGGGGATAACAGGCTGATACCGCCCAAGAGTTCATATCGACGGCGGTGTTTGGCACCTCGATGTCGGCTCATCACATCCTGGGGCTGAAGTCGGTCCCAAGGGTATGGCTGTTCGCCATTTAAAGTGGTACGCGAGCTGGGTTTAGAACGTCGTGAGACAGTTCGGTCCCTATCTGCCGTGGGCGTTGGAGACTTGCGGGAAGCTGCTCCTAGTACGAGAGGACCGGAGTGGACGTACCCCTGGTGTTCCGGTTGTCACGCCAGTGGCATTGCCGGGTAGCTATGTACGGACGGGATAACCGCTGAAAGCATCTAAGCGGGAAGCCCCTCCCAAGATGAGGTCTCCCTGGACCCTTGAGGTCCCTGAAGGTCCGTCACAGACTATGACGTGGATAGGCGGGATGTGGAAGCGCGGTAACGCGTGCAGCTAACCCGTACTAATTGACCGTGCGGCTTGATCCGCTAACACCCAAGCGCTTTGCGCGGGGTGGGCTACGTGCCTGGCCTGCCAACGATCTCTCTGACACCCGGGGACCGGCTCACCGCCCGTCCCCGACCCTTTTCCCTGGCGGCCATGGAGCACTGGCACCACCTGATCCCATCCCGAACTCAGCAGTGAAACGGTGTATCGCCGATGATAGTGTGGGGTCTCCCCATGTGAAAGTAGGTCACCGCCAGGACCTTTTCTTAACCCCGCCTTGTGTCTCAGGGCGGGGTTTTTTCGTGGGGGGGTGGGGGACGCCCACACGAACGAAATTACGGGTCTTGACATGAAGACGAAATTTGTTTGGTTGTCTCTAGGCGCCTTTGCCCTTGGTTTGACCCTATTTTCCCTTTACAGGGTCTGGCCAATTCTATTTCCACCCATCGTCACCATCGCTCCCCTGGTTCCTGGTTGTGATTTGCGCCAGGGTCCCTGCACGGCTAGCTTGCCGGAGGGCGGCAAGGTCCGTTTTGGGATAGAACCGCGCTCAATACCTGTTCTCCAGCCGCTGGCCTTGAGTGTGCATATCGAAGGCATCGGAGTACGTGGCGTTGAGGTGGATTTCTCGGGCACGGACATGAATATGGGCTACAACCGGGTCCAGCTAGAGGCAGCGGATTCTGGTGACTGGCAAGGTCAGGTAACCCTGCCCATTTGTGTGCGCAATCGCATGGGTTGGGAGGCGAAGGTCCTTTTCTCCACGGATCTCGGCCTGATGGCCGTCCCATTTCGCTTCATTACCTTCAGTTCACCCTCCGAAGGTTGACGGGAAAAGCCTTGCGTCGCCGCATCCGGTAGAATTCGGCCCACCGCCGTCAATGGCTCGGCTGCATTGGCCAGCCATTTGATGGCACCTGCTTACCTATCGGAGACCTCAATGCCCCGTTATCGCTCCCGCACCACCACCGAAGGTCGCAACATGGCTGGCGCTCGCGCCCTGTGGCGCGCCACGGGCATGACCGATGCTGACTTTCAAAAGCCTATCATTGCTGTCGCCAACTCCTTCACCCAGTTCGTTCCGGGCCATGTCCATCTGAAGGACATGGGCCAGTTAGTAGCCCGAGAAATCGAGCGGGCCGGGGGCGTGGCCAAGGAATTCAATACCATTGCCATCGATGATGGCATCGCCATGGGCCATGGCGGCATGCTCTATTCCCTGCCGTCGCGCGACCTCATCGCTGACTCAGTGGAATTCATGGTCAATGCCCACTGCGCCGATGCCTTGGTCTGTATCTCCAATTGCGACAAAATCACCCCTGGGATGCTGATGGCCGCCCTGCGTCTCAACATCCCTGTCGTCTTTGTTTCTGGCGGTCCCATGGAGGCGGGAAAGGTCATACGTCAAGGGACCGAGATTCATCTCGATCTGGTGGACGCCATGGTGGTGGCGGCCAATCCTGCGGAAAGTGATGCCCAGGTCCAGGAATATGAGCGTTCCGCCTGTCCAACCTGCGGCTCCTGCTCTGGCATGTTTACCGCCAACTCTATGAATTGTTTAACAGAAGCTCTGGGGCTGAGCCTTCCCGGCAATGGGACCCTGGTGGCGACGCACGCCGATCGCGAGGCTCTCTTTCTTGAAGCGGGGCGCTTGGTGGTTGACCTCGCCCGCCGCTGGTACGAACAGGATGACGCCAGCGTTCTGCCCCGTTCCATCGCCAACTTCCAGGCCTTCGAGAACGCCATGAGCCTGGACATCGCCATGGGCGGTTCCACCAATACCGTGCTGCATTTACTGGCCGCCGCCCATGAAGCCGAGGTGGCTTTCACCATGCGTGATATCGATCGGCTCAGCCGCAAGGTGCCTAATTTGTGCAAGGTCGCCCCCTCGACCCCGAAGTATCATGTGGAAGATGTCCATCGTGCCGGTGGCATTATGGCAATACTAGGGGAGATGGACCGAGCGGGGCTTCTTCATAATGATGTGCCAACCGTCCATGCCGAAAGCCTAGGCGCGGCGCTGGCCCGCTGGGACATCAGCGGCAATGCGAGTGATGAGGCGAGGTCCCGTTTTCTGGCCGCTCCCGGTGGAATCCCCACCCAAGTCGCCTTTAGCCAGAATGCCCGCTGGCCGAGCCTGGATCTAGATCGTGCCTTAGGCTGCATCCGTGATCTTGAGCACGCCTACAGCCGCGATGGGGGCCTGGCGGTGCTGTTTGGAAATCTCGCGGAGCAGGGCTGTATCGTTAAGACGGCGGGGGTGGATGCCTCTATCCTGACCTTTACCGGGCCGGCGCGCATTTTCGAAAGCCAGGATGATGCGGTCGCAGCCATCCTTGCCGACCAGGTGCATGAGGGTGATGTGGTCCTGATCCGCTACGAAGGCCCCATGGGTGGCCCCGGCATGCAGGAAATGCTTTATCCAACCAGCTATCTCAAATCCAAGGGGCTCGGCAAGGCTTGTGCCCTGATTACCGATGGGCGCTTTTCCGGTGGCACCTCCGGTCTGTCCATTGGCCATGTGTCCCCCGAGGCCGCTGGGGGTGGGACTATTGGCCTGGTGGCGGAGGGCGACCTAATCGCCATCGATATCCCTAATCGACGCATTGATCTCCAGGTCTCGGCCGAGGAACTGGAGCGAAGGCGCCAGGAAATGGAGGCTAAAGGGGACTCGGCCTGGCATCCCGTTTCGCGACAGCGTCAGGTCTCCCAGGCCTTGCAAGCCTACGCCGCCATGACCACCAGCGCCGCTCACGGGGCCGTTCGGGATCTATCCCGGCTGAATCTGGGTGGGCGCCACTGCGGATAATCTGGCCGTGAGCAGCATCCGGAGGCGAACTGTGCAGGTCGCCTCCGGATTGCCATCTTTGTGGTTACTTACACCTTCGGGATCTGCGCCATGACCTCGGTTGGCAGACCGAGCTTGGCGGCGCGTTCGATGAAAAACTTCGCGAGTGCCCGCTGGTCCTGTTCAAAGGCGGTCTGATCCGTCCAGGTCGCGGCCGGATCCAGAATCGTGGCGGGCACGCCAGGACAAGTGGTCGGTACCTCGAAGCCAAAGACCGAGTTCGTCTGGAAGGCGGCCTGATTCAACTCACCCGTCTGAATGGCCCGGATGATGGCTCGGGTCACCGGGATATCGATCCGTTTGCCCACCCCGTACTTACCGCCGGTCCACCCCGTGTTCACCAGCCAGACGGGCACCTGATGCTTGCGTAACTTCTCCATGAAGAGATTGATGTAGGTGGCGTGGGGTCTTGGGAAGAAGGGCTCGCCGTAGAGGGCGCTGAAGACCGGTTCCGGCTCCTTGACCCCACGTTCGGTCCCCGCCACCTTGGCGGTGTAGCCCAGACTGTAGTGAAAGGCCGCCTGCTCGGGGGACAGCCGCGCCACGGGGGGTAGCACCCCAAAGGCATCGGCTGTGAGGAAGATGATGCAATCCGGGTGACCCGTCTTGCCGGAGAAGATGGCGTTCGGGATGGCTTCCAGGGAAAAGGAGGCGCGGCCATTTTCCGTGTAGCCGCCATCGTCATAGTCGATGTGCCGGGTGAGGGGGTCCCAGGTGACGTTTTCCACCGTCGTGCCATGGCGCTCGGTGGCGGCGTAGATCAGAGGCTCGTCTTGTGCGGAAAGGCGAATGGTTTTGGCGTAGCAACCCCCCTCGAAATTATGGACCCCGTCGTCGCTCCAGCCATGCTCGTCATCTCCCAGGAAGAGGCGTTCCGGATCCATCGACACGGTGGTTTTCCCCGTTCCCGAAAGTCCAAAGAAAACCGTGACGGCCCCTTGTTGCCCTACGTTGACGGAGGCGTGCATGGGCAAGACACCCTGATCCGGCATCAGGTAATTGAGCACGGTAAAGATGGATTTCTTGATTTCCCCAGCGTAACCCGTGCCACCAATCAGGATCAATTTGCGTGAAAAACTGATCAGAATAAAGTCATTGGACTTTAGACCCAACTCGTGGGCCGTGGGCTCGTCCAGACCCAGATTGGGTAGTCCGATGACGTTCCACTCTGGCTCGAACCCCGGCAATTCCTCGTCCGACGGCAGGATGAACATATTGCGCACGAACAGCGCCTGCCAGGCGGCGGTGCCAATAAAACGGACCGGTATGCGATACCGCTCGTCGGCGCCCGCGTAAACATCCTGAACATAGACACTATAGGCGCGCACATACTGGCGGACCCGCTCGAAGATCCCGTCGAAGGACGCTTCGCTGATGGGCTGGTTGATGTTGTTCCACGAGACGCTGTTATGGGATGTAGCGTCGTCGACGATGAAACGGTCCTTGGGCGAGCGGCCGGTATGCCCGGTCCGGACCGCGAAAGCCAGGTGGTGGAGCAGATGCCCCTCGCGATTCTTCACCGCCTCCTCGACCAACCTGGGGGTTGGCCAGCGAAAACAGACCACATCCGGGTTGATGCCCAGATAACTCAAGTCCACATTACCCATGGAAATCTCCCGTCTAGGATTTAGGTTGGTTAAATGAAAATTCGCCCGGCATCACCTGGCCGGCTAGTGCCTGGGATGGGGCGGACAAGGGTAAGATACGCAATTCACACGCCAATAGGATCGGTTGTCGTGCCGCCAAAGCGCCAGGGAACCGGCCTGAGGCGATGGCGGCAAGGGATGGATCTGAATTGAACTCACGACATTAGGGGCCGAACGCCCGCTACCGGACTGGCCGGGAGTAGCCAGCAGCATGACGGGGTGACCGGATCCCTGATCCCGCGGTGAGCGAGGAGGGCTATGAGCATCCGTCGGGAAGTTCAGGGCAGGAGGACCGGTTGCGACGGATGCCAGTCCGGAGCCCGGTGCTCGGCGACCACCGTGGTAAAAATTCCGCCGCGCACGTTAAATTCAGCGGTCAGACGCATGAAGCGGGGGCGAGTGGCCCCGGCCAGATCCGCAAGCATCAGATTGGTGATGGCCTCATGGAAGGCACCCTGGTCGCGGTAGGACCAGACATACAGCTTTAACGATTTCAATTCCACGCACAGACGGTCCGGGACGTATTCCAGGGTCAGTTCAGCGAAGTCGGGCTGCCCTGTCTTGGGGCAGAGGCAGGTGAACTCGGGCACCCGGATGCGAATGGTGTAGTCGCGTTCCGGGGCGGGATTAGGGAAGGTTTCCAGGTCTCGGCTGGGGGCGCTCGGCATTTCAGGCTCTTGATGGTGCAAAACTCAAGGCCGCATTTTAGCAGACCCATCCCCTTTCCAAGGCAGCCAATCTCTTTGGGAAAGGTCAGGGTGTCCCTTTCGCGCGGGGGCGCGCGGTTTTGCCCTCCAACCCTGGCTCCTGTATCTTGCGCCGATGCGGTTGGAGAAGATCAAACTTGCGGGTTTCAAATCCTTCGTGGACCCCACGACGGTGCTCTTTCCGAGCAACCTGTCCGGGATCGTGGGTCCGAACGGCTGCGGCAAATCCAATGTCATCGACGCCGTGCGCTGGGTCATGGGCGAAAGCTCCGCCAAGATGCTGCGTGGCGAATCCATGGCCGATGTCATCTTCAACGGCTCCACCAGCCGCCAGCCGGTCGGCCTGGCGACCATCGAACTCCTCTTCGATAACGGTGATGGCGGTGCCGGGGGTGAATATGCCCAGTACGCCCAGATCTCGGTCAAGCGCCAGGTCAGCCGCGACGGCCAGTCCAACTACTTCCTCAACGGCGCCCGCTGTCGGCGCCGGGATATTCAGGATCTCTTCCTCGGTACCGGTCTGGGCCCCCGCAGTTACGCCATCATTGAACAGGGTATGATCTCGCGCCTCATCGAGGCGCGTCCCGAGGATTTGCGGCTCTTCCTGGAGGAGGCAGCCGGCATCTCCAAGTACAAGGAGCGCCGCCGCGAGACCGAGACCCGGATCCGCAATACCCGCGAAAACCTGGACCGGCTTAACGATCTGCGCGAGGAGGTCGCCAAGCAACTGCTGCACCTGGAACGCCAGGCCGCCACGGCAGAGAAGTACAAGCACCTCAAAGAGGAGGAGCGACTGCTCGACGCTGAACTCAAGGCCCTGCGCTGGCGTGCCCTTGATCAGGATCTGCGTCAACGCGACCAGATTCTGGGCAAGCAGGAGCTGGGCCTGGAGGCCGGCCTGGCGCGTCAACGTCACCTGGAAGCGGACATCGAGGCCCAGCGTGCCCGTTTTGGCGAGGCCTCGGACCACTTTAATCGTGTTCAGGGCCGCTACTACGCCGTGGGGGCCGAGATTGCCCGGCTGGAGCAGGGCATTCAATTCGCCCGCGAGAACCGCCGCCGCCAGGAGGTCGAGTTGGCCCGTCTGGAACGGGAAAGCGCGGATGCCGCGCGTCTCCTGGAACGTGACCAGGCAGCCTTGACGGATCTGGACCAGCGGCTGGGCCAGGACGAGCCGGCACTCCTGGCGGCGGAAGAAGATCGCGAGGCCGCCCTGGAAGGCGTTGAGGTAGCGGAAGCGGCCCTCAAGACCTGGGAAGCCCAATGGGATGACCTCAATCGCGAGGCAGCGGGCCCGGCCCAACAGGCCCAGCTGGAACGTACCAGGATCAATCATCTGGAACAGCGCCTGGGTCAGGACCGGTCCCGGCTGTCGCGTCTGGAAGAGGAACTGAGCCGCCTCGCTACCGATGAACTGGAAGAGCAGATCGCGGCACTGGAGGAGCGCGAGGAGACCCTGAACGCCGAGCTGGCGGCCTTCGGCGGTGAGCGGGACCGGCTGGCGACGGCCCTGGGCGAGCAAGAGGCCGAGCGGCGTGACCTGGCCGCCCGTCTGGACGCGGCTCGCACCCAGCTTCAGGCCGCCCGAGGCCGCCAATCCTCCCTCACCGCTCTCCAGGAGGCGGCGGTCGCCGACGGTGATCGCGAGACCGCCACCTGGCTCGCCGCCCAAGGCCTGATCAAGGCCCCCCGGCTGCTCGACGCACTCAAGGTCGAGCCCGGCTGGGAACTGGCGGTGGAATCCATTCTGGGCCTGCATCTCAAGGCCATCTGTACCCCGGATATGACACGCCACGCCGAGGCCCTGGCGTCCGCCAAGGGTGCCCTGGCCCTTTTCGACATCCAGGCCCAGGGCGGCCCACAATCGGCGCCCGGCAGTCTGTTCGACCAGGTCGCCTGCCCCTGGCCCCTGCAAGGGCTCCTGGGTGGCGCGCGGCCGGTCGCAACCCTCTCCCAAGCCCTGGCGGAGCGCCCGGGGCTCTTGCCTGGTCAGGTCCTGGTCACCCGGGAGGGCATCCAGGTCGGTCCCAACTGGCTGCGCGCTCCGGCCCAGGACCACCCCCTCGGCGGCGTTCTGGCCCGCGGCGAGGCCCTGAAGGCCCTGGAAATTCAGATTGCCCACCTGGATACTCAGGTGCTGACCCTGGCCGAGGCCCAGGAAGCGGCGCGCGACCGCCGCCGCGCACTGGAGGCCGAGCGCGAGGCCCTGGGGACTCGGGTCGCGGACCTGAATCGGGCCATCGCCCAGGTCCGTGCCGACCTTACCGGACGCCGCGCCCGCCTGGAACACCGCAACGAGCGCCGCCAGGCCCTGGAGTCGGAGGGACGCGAGCTGCGGGAGTCTCTGGAGGAGGCCCTGGAGGACATGGGGGAATCCCGCGAGCGGCTCCATGCCGCGCTAGAGGCCGTCGAGATCCACACCGAGCGGCGCGAGGCCCTGTCCAGTCAGCGCGAGGGTCTGCGCGCCGAGGTCGCCACGGCCCGTGGTCAGGAGCGGGATGGGCGGGAGCGGGAGCATCGGCTGCGGGTCGGCATCGAATCCCGTCGTGCCAGTCGCGAGGCCATCGCACGGGGTCTGGAGCGTGCCCGTGAGCAAGGTGACCAGCTCCTGGCGCGCGCGGCCGAGGTGCGCGAGGCACTGGAGGACCTGGTCGAACCCCTGGCGGAACAGGAGGAGCGGCTCGCCGAACAGCTTGGCCTGCGCCTGGAGGCGGAGACGGCACTTAGCGCTGCCCGCGATAGCCTGGAGGCCCTGGACCAGGGGGTGCGGGCCTTGGAACAGGAGCGCCATCGCGTGGAAGAGGCTATCCGCGTCGCCCGCGCCACCCTGGATAGTTTGCGTCTGGATCGCCAGGAGCGCCTGGTGTTGCGCCGCACCCTGGAGGAACAACTCCAGGCCCAGACCCTTGATCCCCTGGCGGTGCTGGGCGCCCTAGAGGACCCCGCCGCGGAGGCGGAGGAGTGGCAGCGGCGTCTGGAGCAGGTGACCCAGCGCGTTGCCCGGCTGGGCAACATCAACCTGGCCGCCATCGACGAATTCCAGGTCCAGTCCGAGCGTAAGCATTATCTGGATGCTCAGCACGATGACATCTTCCGCTCCCTGGAGACCCTGGAGACGGTGATCCGTCGCATTGATCGGGAGACCCGGAGCCGCTTCAAGGACACCTTTGATCAGGTCAATCAGGGCCTGCAGCAGCTCTTCCCCCGCCTCTTCGGTGGCGGTCACGCCTACCTCGAGCTGACCGGCGAGGATCTGCTGGAGACGGGCGTCTCCGTCATGGCGCGCCCGCCGGGCAAGCGCAATTCCAGCATCCAACTTCTGTCCGGCGGCGAAAAGGCCCTCACCGCCGTGGCCCTGGTCTTTGCTATCTTCCAGCTCAACCCGGCGCCCTTCTGCATGCTCGACGAAGTGGACGCCCCCCTGGACGACGCCAATGTCGGGCGCTTCTGCGAACTGGTGCGCTCCATGTCCGATCAGGTGCAGTTCATCTTTATCAGCCACAACAAGGTCACTATGGAGATCGCCGACCACCTGATGGGCGTCACCATGCACGAGCCCGGGGTCTCCCGCCTGGTCGCCGTGGACGTTGATGAGGCGGCCCGCCTGGCGGCCAGTTCGTGAGACCCTAACCATGCCCCGCTCCCCCTCGACTGCCGGCCCCCACGCCCCGGGCCGCTCCAAGAGCAGCCGCCGCTGGCTCGATCGCCACTTCAGCGACGAATACGTCAAGCGCGCTCAGAAAGAGGGCTATCGCTCTCGCGCCGTTTTCAAGTTGCTGGAGATTCAGGAGAAGGATCGCCTCCTGGCCCCGGGCATGCGGGTCGCCGACCTGGGCGCCGCCCCCGGGGGCTGGAGCCAGATCGCCGCCCGTCTGGTGGGCGACAAGGGGCACCTGGTGGCGCTGGACCTCTTGCCGATGGACCCCTTGCCGGGCGTGACCCTCATCCAGGGCGATTTCCGCGAGGAGGGGGTGCTGACCCAATTGCGGGAGGCCCTCGCCGGCGAGCCCCTGGATCTGGTGCTCTCCGACATGGCCCCCAACATGAGCGGCACGGCGGCGGATCAGCCGCGCCTCATGTATCTGTGCGAACTGGCGCTGGATTTCGCCGTCCAACATCTAAAACCCGGTGGCGCTCTGGTCATCAAGACCTTCCAGGGCGAGGGCTTTGATGACTTTCTCAAGACCCTGCGCCAGCATTTTCGCCAGGTCGCCAGCCGAAAGCCCAAGTCATCCCGCCGGGAGAGCCGGGAACTTTATCTGGTGGCCCGGGGCTTCGTGCCCACGGACTTTGTTTCAGGTTAGGTTGGCCCCATATTTTCCGGGTATGATGCGGTATCGCCGCATATTTTTTGCCTCAACCGAGGCGCGAGAGGGTAGCAGCCGTGAATGATATGGCGAAAAATCTCCTGCTCTGGGTGGTCATTGCGGTCGTTCTCATGTCCGTGTTCAACAATTTCACGGCCACCAAGACGGCGCCTAAGTCCATGCCCTATTCCTCCTTTATCGATCTGGTGCGCCAGGGCGATGTCAAGGCGGTGACCATCAGTGGGCGCACGATCGAGGGCGTCAAGGAGTCCGGGGAGCGCTTCTCCAGCTTCGCCCCCGATGACGACGGCCTGGTGGGTGAGTTGCTGAAGAACAATGTCACCATCAGCGCCCAACCCCCGGAGAAGCCGGGCGTGTTGATGTCCCTCTTTATCAACTGGTTCCCGCTCCTCATTCTGGTCGGGCTCTGGATCTTCTTCATGCGCCAGATGCAGGGTGGCATGGGGGGGCGTGGGGCCATGTCCTTCGGCAAGAGTCGAGCGCGCATGTTGTCCGAGGACCAGGTCAAGGTTACCTTCCAGGACGTGGCCGGGGCCGACGAGGCCAAGGAAGAAGTTACGGAGATCGTGGATTTTCTCCGTGACCCCAGCAAGTTCCAGAAGCTCGGTGGCAAGATACCCAAGGGTGTGCTGATGGTGGGACCACCCGGCACCGGCAAGACCCTGCTGGCCCGGGCCATTGCCGGCGAGGCTAAGGTGCCCTTCTTTACCATCTCGGGCTCCGACTTCGTGGAGATGTTCGTTGGCGTGGGCGCTTCGCGGGTGCGCGACATGTTCGAGCAGGCCAAGAAGCACGCCCCCTGCATCATCTTCATCGACGAAATAGACGCCGTGGGCCGCCATCGCGGCGCCGGCCTGGGCGGTGGTCACGACGAGCGCGAGCAGACGCTCAACCAGTTGCTGGTGGAAATGGATGGCTTTGAGGGCAACGAGGGCGTGATCGTCATCGCCGCCACCAACCGCCCGGATGTGCTGGACCCGGCCCTGTTGCGGCCCGGTCGCTTCGACCGCCAAGTGGTGGTGCCCCTGCCGGACGTGCGTGGGCGTGAGCAGATCCTCAAGGTCCACATGCGCAAGATCCCCGTGGCGGACGACGTCAAGGCCTCTGTTATCGCCCGGGGCACGCCGGGTTTCTCCGGCGCCGATCTGGCCAACCTGGTCAACGAGTCAGCCCTCTTTGCCGCCCGCGGTAACAAACGGGTGGTGGACATGGACGACCTGGAGAAGGCCAAGGACAAAATCATGATGGGCGCCGAGCGCCGCTCCATGGTCCTGTCCGAGGATGAAAAGCGCCTCACCGCCTATCACGAGGCGGGGCATGCCATCGTCGGGCGCCTGGTGCCGGAGCACGACCCGGTGCACAAGGTCAGCATCATCCCCCGTGGTCGGGCCCTGGGCGTCACCCTCTTCCTGCCGGAGGAGGACCGCTACAGTTACACCAAGCAGCGGCTGGAGTCCCAGATCTCCAGCCTCTTCGGGGGACGCATCGCCGAGGAGATCATCTTCGGGGCCGATAGCGTCACCACCGGCGCCCAGAACGACATTCATCGCGCCACCGACATTGCCCGCAACATGGTCACCAAGTGGGGCCTATCCGAACGCCTCGGACCCCTGACCTATGGCGAGGACGAGCAGGAGATCTTCCTCGGTCATTCCGTGACCCAGCACAAGAATGTGTCCGACGAGACCACCCATGTCATCGACGAGGAAGTGCGCAACTTCATCGACCGCAACTACGAGCGCTCCCGGCGCCTGATCACCGACAATCTGGACAAGCTGCACGCCATGGCGGCGGCCCTGATGAAGTACGAGACCATCGATCACGAGCAGATCGACGACATTATGTCGGGCAAGCCGCCGCGACCGCCCCGTGACTGGATCGAGGACGAGGGGCGGCGACCCCGGGGTGGCACCCATGCCGGTCCTGACGCGGCCGCCACGGGCGAGGGGCCCATCGGGGGCCCCGCCAGCGAGCATTGAGCGGAACGGCAGCCTCGGCGCCCGAGGTTGGCCAGGCGCGATTCATGCCCCACGGCATCCCTCGGGCCCGGTGACTGATCCGGCCTTGCAAACCTTTGGCCTTCTTGACTGCGGCGGCCGGTCCCTGGACTTGAGCCGCCCGGTCGTGATGGGCGTGCTGAACGTCACCCCGGACTCCTTTTCCGACGGCGGCCACTACGCCAGCCGCGATACCGCCCTGCGCCAGGGCGAACGACTGGCTGCGGAGGGTGCCGACATTTTGGATGTGGGCGGTGAATCCACCCGTCCCGGCTCCCGCGGCGTCTCGGTTCAGGAGGAGATCGACCGGGTGGCCCCGGTCATTGAGGCCCTGGCCGCACGCCTGGCCTTGCCCATTTCCGCCGATACCAGCAAGCCCGAGGTCATGCGCGCCGCCGTGGCCGCTGGCGCCGGTCTCATCAACGATGTCCATGCCCTGCGCCGGCCCGGGGCTCTGACCACGGCGGCGGCGTTGGCGGTCCCGGTCTGCTTGATGCACATGCGGGGCACGCCGGCCTCCATGCAGGAGGCCCCGGTCTATGCGGACCCCGTGGCCGAGGTTGCCGACTTTCTGCGCGAACGGGTCCGGGTCTGCGAGGGCGCCGGCATCTTGCGTCAGCGCCTGATCCTGGATCCCGGTTTTGGCTTCGGCAAGACCCTGGCGCACAACCTGGCCTTGCTGGCGGGTCTGGGGCGGCTGGCCGAACTGGGCCTGCCCTTCCTGGTGGGCCTGTCGCGCAAGTCCATGATTGGCGCCCTCACCGGGCGCGAGGTCGATGACCGCCTCGCCGGTAGTCTGGCCGCGGCGGTGCTGGCGGTGGAGCGGGGGGCGATTCTGATCCGGGTCCACGATGTGGCCGCCACGCGAGACGTCGTTAAGGTAGCCTGGGCCCTGATGCAGGCCTCGGGCGAGAACTGAGGGGGAGAGGAGAGCGCGATGCGCAAGTATTTTGGCACTGACGGCATTCGGGGTCGGGTAGGCGAGGGGAATATCACCCCGGACTTCATGGTCAAGCTAGGCTGGGCGGCTGGCAGGGTCCTGGGCCCTGGTCTTGGCAGTAAGGTATTGATTGGTAAAGATACTCGCATCTCGGGTTATATGTTCGAGTCCGCCCTGGAGGCGGGGCTGGCGGCGGCGGGCGTCGATATCCGGCTCCTCGGCCCCATGCCGACTCCGGCCATCGCCTATTTGACCCGCACCCTGCGCGCCGCCGCGGGCATCGTCATCAGTGCCTCGCATAACCCCTACGATGATAACGGCATCAAGTTCTTCTCCGCGGGGGGCGACAAGTTGCCGGATGAGGTTGAACTGGCCATCGAGGAGGCCTTGGATCAGCCCCTGATGACGGTGGACTCCGCCTCCCTGGGCAAGGCCCGGCGCGTCGAGGACGCCCCCGGGCGCTACATTGAGTTCTGCAAGAGTACGGTGCCCTCCGCCCTGTCCCTTAAGGGGCTTAAGCTGGTGGTGGACTGCGCCAACGGCGCCACCTATCACACCGCGCCCTGTGTTTTCGAGGAACTGGGGGCCCAGGTCACGGCGATCGGGGTCGATCCCGATGGCTTCAACATCAATCGTGGTGTCGGCTCCACCTCCCCGGAGCGGCTGCGGACTATGGTCCTCAAAAAGAAGGCGCATCTGGGCATCGCCTTCGATGGCGATGGGGATCGGGTGCTGATGATGGACGCCCAGGGCCGCCTGGTGGATGGCGACCAGCTCATCTTTATCATCGCCAAGCAACGCCAGTCCCATGGCGCCCTGGGGGGCGATGTGGTCGGGACCCTCATGAGCAATCTGGGCTTTGAGCACGCCTTAGGACGCCTGGGCATCGGCTTTTCCCGCACCCGGGTGGGCGATCGCTACATTATGGAGCGCCTCAAGCGGGATGGCGGCCTCCTTGGCGGCGAGCCCTCGGGCCACATTATCTGCCGGGACCGGACTACCACGGGTGATGGTATCGTCGCCGCCCTCCAGGTTCTGGAGGCCCTGGTGGAGTCCGGCCGGCCCATCGAAGAGCTGGTGGCCGAGGTCGAACTCTATCCCCAGATCCTCATCAACGTCCGCCTTGACGAGCAGCGGGAGATCGTGGGCCTGCCCGCCATGCAGGCGGCGGTCGCCGCCGCCGAGCGGGAACTCGCGGGCCAAGGCCGCATCCTCCTGCGCCCCTCCGGCACCGAGCCCCTGATCCGGGTCATGGTCGAGGGCGATGACCCGGTCAAAGTCGAGACCATCGCCCAGCGGTTGGCGGACCTGGTGCGGGAGTTGATCTGAGTGGCTATTGTCAGTAAGAGCGCTCTGGTTCACCACTCCGCCTCCGAGATGTTCCAACTGGTCAGGGATGTCGAGGCCTACCCCGGTTTTCTGCCCTGGTGCCAGGCCACCCGCATTCTCAGTCGGGAGGAAAGCCGCCTCTGTGCCGAACTGGTGGTGGCCCGGATGGGCATTCGTCAGACTTTCTCGACTTGCAATCGCTTTGTCGAGGATGAATGGATGGAGTTGGATCTGTTGGATGGGCCCTTCAAATATATGCGGGGGCGCTGGAGCTTTCTCTCCCTCCGGGAGGATGCCTGCAAGGTATCTCTGACCATGGACTTCGAATTCGCGGGGGCCCTGATCGACAAGGCCTTTGGCGCCGTCTTCCACCAGATCGCCAATTCCCTGGTGGATGCCTTCTGCAAGCGGGCGGACGAGGTGTATCGTGGCTGAAGAGGGGATTCAGGTGGAGGTGGCCTATGCCCGGCCGGACGCCCAGGCCCTCCTGTCGGTAACCAGCGACCCGGGGATGACGGTGCGCGAGGCCATTGAGCGTTCTGGGGTTCTGAAGCGCTTCCCGGAAATCGATCTTGCAATCAATAAGGTGGGCATCTTTGGCAAGTTGGCCAAGTTGGACCAGCCCTTGGTCAGCGGCGATCGGGTCGAGATCTATCGCCCCCTGATCGCGGACCCGACCGCTCAACGCAAGAAGCGGGCGGCGGCGGGAAAGGCTATGCGCAAGGGTGGGGGAGAAGAGGGCGCGGACTGAGATTGAGGCATAGGGCCGCGAGCAGCCTTGCTAAAAGGCGGTGATCCCTGCTGCCTTCCGCCTTTTAAACCCTTGCCCTCCCTTCCCCCGCGCCCCTGATGGCCGAACCAGGCCTGCTTGGCGCAAGGGGCGGGAAGGCAGATGCGGAGCTATCAGTAGCCGCCCTTGCGCGCTATGTAGGGCAGACCGGCGACCCGGTTACCCTGTTTGCTGGGGGCTAGGGGGAAGAGCTTATAGAGGTCCTTGCTGCTGACTGTCTTGCCCCACCGCTTACCCATGTCCTTATTGATCTGACGCTCCATGGGCTGGTTGCCGTTGTCGTTCTGAAACTCCTCGCGCAGATAGTCCAGGACGTCCCAGTGTTCCTGAGTCAGTTCGATCGCCTCGATGGCGGCTAGCGCCTGGGCCACGTCTCTGTCCCAATCTTGATAGTTGACCAGATTGCCGTTGTCATCGGTCTCGATGGTCCTGCCGTTAACTTCAATGGCCATTGTTGTGTCCTCTCGTCAAGGTGTGCCGCTATAGCGGCGGAATAACCGGGCCCTGATGGGTGCCTTAATCCCTGTCTGGCCTGGCTGACGGGGTCGCCCTCGTCGGCAAGCCTGTTAATAGCTGCTAATTTTATGAAATTGCGCGGCGTTCGTCATCCATCCTTCAAAGCCTTGAGCGAGCGGGAGGCCGGGAAAATTTGACCACACCCTTTAGGATCCCGGCCAGAGATTTGCTGCCCCGCGTACCCCCGAGGCGTCGCCGTGTCGGGCCGGCAGGAGGTGGGTGGCCACCTGATCCGAGAAGATGTGCGCCCCCCAGCGGGCGGGTACGTTGCGATAGAGTCGCTCCAGCCTGGATAGGCCGCCGCCCAGAACGATGACGTCCGGGTCGAGCAGGTTGATGACCCCCGCCAGGGCCCGGGCCAGGCGGGCTTCGTAGCGTCGCAGACTGGCCTCGCAGGCCGGGTCACCAGCGGCCGCCGCCAAGCCGATGGCGGCCGCGTCCAATGTCCCGCCCTGCCGGCGCGCATGATCCGCCGCCAGCCCGGGGCCGGAGAGATAGATCTCGATGCAGCCGAGGCGCCCGCAATAACAGGCTGGCGATGGCAGGTCCTGGGCCGCCGGCTGGGGCAGGGGGGAGTGCCCCCACTCACCGGCGATGCGGTTGATGCCGGTCAGCAACCGGCCATGGGCCACGATGCCGCCGCCGACCCCGGTACCCAGAATGGCCGCGAACAGGGTGGGGGCGCCGGCGCCGGCACCATCGGTGGCCTCGGAGAGCGCCAGGCAATTGGCGTCATTCTCCAGTCGGATGGGACGCCCCAGACGCGTCTCCAGATCCTGGTGCAGCGGCTGGCCGTTCAGGCAGGTGGAATTGGCGTTGCGGACGAGCCCGGTCAAGGGCGACACCGAGCCCGGGATGCCGATGCCCACCTGGGCCCGGTCACCCAGCGCCTCCTCCGCCGCCCGTATCAGGCCCAGGATGGCGCCCAGGGTCCCCGCATAATCGCCTTGTGGGGTCCAAACCCGCTGGCGCCAGAGTTCCTGGCCCTGGGCATCCAGGGCCACTCCTTCGATCTTGGTCCCGCCCAGGTCAATGCCGACGCGGATCATGACTCAAATAATGTCTGGATGAGGGCCTGAAAGCAGTAGCCCGGCGCTGGGCCGGGCGGAGGGGGCTTAGACGCAACCCGTGGGCTTAGGCAGGCCGCCCCATTTGCAGATGAGCTTCATGGGCCCTTTTTTGAAAATATCGTAGAGTTCCTTGGTGGAAATATTGAGTTCCTTGGCGAATTTACGGATGGGGGGGACAACACCATCGTTTTCGTACCTGGCGCGGGCCTCGCGGATGTAACTCATGATCTGATCGTCGATCTCGAATTCATCGGCCTTAGCGAGCTGGATGGCGATTTCCTCGCTCCAGTCGTCGCGATTGATGAGAAAACCTTCGCCGTCCACGGGAACGCTGACTGTCATTTGGTGCCTCCGGTTAGTATTTGGCTGGAAAACCCTGTGATGTTGGATCCTAAATTGGGATCTTGGCCGCGGATTCCAATCCGGGAGCCCCGTAAGCCGCCCCTTACGAGCCCGCTGTCATGATGGCAGCGCGGTACCGAGGCGTTCCCTAGGCGGCCCGCGCGGCGCGAGCGGCCTCAATGGCCTCCAGTACCCCATCCCAGAAGCGGAGGCGGGCGCACAGGGCCTCCTCGGCGGCGGTTTCGGCCTCATCGATCTTGACGGCATCTTGGTCGCAGAGGATTTCCAACATGCGCAGGGATATAGGTCCGTGGAGTTGCCCATCGAGATGAATGTGGCGCTCCAGGTAATAGTGGAAGCTGGGGGCTTGATCCACCCCCATACGGCTCAGTTCGATGAAGCGGCGGAACATGTCCGGGATCACCTGCTCGCGACCCAGGGCGAGGGCGGCGGCGACCTCGTGGGGTTTGTCGTCCCGGATAAAGGCGAAGGTGGTCTCGGTGAAATAGCGGGCGGGGAGGGGGACCAGGTCCGAATAGAGGGCCTCGTCAACGCCGCGCTGCCGTACCTGGTCGAGGAAACGGGTCGCCAGATCGCCGTCGCCGCCGATCTCCGTCATGGCCCTGACGTAGAGTTCGAAATGGCTGGCGTACCCGGCCTCGCCGCCACCGGGGGCTATATCCGACTCTTCCTCCAGGACCAACTGATTGATGAAATGCCGTACCGCGGGGTCGCCCTGGGGCATCCAGGGGACTTGGGCGGGGGCCAGGTGCCGCTGCAGATATTTGACCAGGGACATGAAATCCCATACCGAGAAGAGGTGGTGCCCCATGAAGACCCGCAGGTCGTCAGGGGTTTGTAGGGATGCGTAAATGGGATGACTGGCCAGCCTGTCCCGCAGGGGGCGCAGATGGTCAAGATTGAGTGCCGTCATGCTAATGTTCTCCGCAGGCCGCCCGTAACCGCCCGGCGCCCAGACCAGGATCCTGATCGGGACTGGCTCGGGCAACAAGTTTCTCCGGGATCATAAGTAATTGCAAATATACCTTGAACCTTTGAGATGAACACCGCCTATCCCCTCGCCTTTGTGATCGGCTTGCTCAGCGCCCTGCATTGTATTGGCATGTGCGGCGGCATCGCCGGGGCCCTGAGCCTCTTGCCGCCGGCGGAGAAGCGCGCCGCCTGGCCTGGCTTCCTCGGTTTCCTGCTGGCCTTCAACAGCGGCCGGGTCTCGAGCTATGCCCTGGCGGGGGCCCTGTTCGGCTCTCTCGGTGGCGCTCTCCTGGGCACGGGTCACCTCTGGCTGTATGAGGGCCTGCGTTGGCTGGCAGCCCTGGTCATGGTCGGAGTCGGGCTTTCCATCGCGGGCTGGCTGCCCCGCCTGGACAGGATCGAACGCCTGGGCGAACCCCTGTGGCGACGTCTCGAGCCCTTGGGGCGACGCTTGCTGCCCGTGGATTCCCTGCCCAAGGCCGCCCTTTATGGCGCCATCTGGGGTTGGCTCCCCTGCGGACTGGTTTATACGATGCTGCTCGGCGCCCCGGCCCAGGGTGGTCCCCTGGCGGGGGCTCTCTATATGGCGCTCTTTGGTCTCGGCACCTCACCCGTGCTGATCGCCACCGGCCTGTTCGCTGGCCGCCTCCATCGTTTCGCGGGCCATGGGCTCCCGCGGCTCCTGGCGGGTCTGTCGGTGGCGGGACTCGGGCTTTTTACCCTGACATTTCAGGACTACAATATCGGCTTCAATGGATGACGGCGCCGCTGCCTAAACCGGTTCAAGGACCGGAACCGACTCATCATTAAAGATACCTAGTGGAGCAGGTCATGACCGAATCCGGGCCCCAAAGACTGATCGGTGACGCGCCGGCTTTTCGCCGGCTCCTCAATGCCGCCCGGCTCGTGGCGACCACGGATGCCAGCCTGTTACTGCTGGGCGAGGATGGGACCGGCAAGGAATCCCTGGCGCGGGAGATTCACCGGTTCGGCACCCGTCGGGACGGCCCCTTCGAGGTGGTGCGGATCGCCGGCCTGACCGAGGAAGATGCCGTTGCGGCCTTGGACGGGGCCTTTTTCGCGGCCCGGGGCGGGAGCCTCCTGGTGGATCAGGTGGAGGAACTCACCGCCAGTGGTCAGGCACGCCTCCTGCGTTGGCTCGAGGGGCCGGGCGGGGAGGTGCGGGTCATGGCCGCCAGCCGCCAGGATCTCTGGGGCCAGGTGCGTGGCGGTAGCTTTCGGGATGACCTCTATTATCGCTTGTGCGTCGTCCCTCTCGAATTGCCCCCCTTGCGGGAGCGCATCCAGGACATTGGGCCCCTCCTGGAACATTTTTTGGCCAGCGCCGCCCTGATCCACGGGGTCGCCCGGCCCCGCTTCTCCCTCACTGCCCAACGTCAATTGCGTCGCTATGCCTGGCCGGGCAATCTCCGCGAGTTGCGCAACTTTTGCGAACGCATGGTCATCCTCTGTCCTGGTCGGGATTTGGGGCCCGACAATCTGCCCCCGGAGATCCGCCATGGCGGTCTGGTCGGGGAGGAGGGCCCTGGCTTTAAGCTCCCGGCCTCCGGCATCAAGCTGCAGGACCTTGAGATCGACGTCCTTCGCCAGGCCCTGGCGCTGGCGGGCGGCAACAAGAGCCGCGCCGCCCGCCTGCTCGGTCTGACCCGGGATACCCTCCTTTATCGCCTGAACAAGTACCTGATCCGCGCCTAAGTTCCGCTAGCCGCCCCTGGCCTGGCGGTGGCGCCCGGCGGCAGTGACATCCCCCCGCTTAGTTGATGGAACCCGTAATGGGGCAGTCGGCGATGTCGTCGAAAATGGATTTCAGCCCCTCGGAGTTCAGGGAGCCATGCACCTCGGTCTCCAGGTATTCCTGCTTGTTGGCCTCGGACTCGAAGTAGATCTTGACGCGGCTGTCGCCGCTGCCCTCGATGATGAAGGGGGCCTCTTCCAGGTTCGTCACGTCGTTGAGGGTGATGGGGTCGCGGGTGAAGGTCATCATACTGGCAGGTCTCCAGGTGGGATTTTCGCAGGGTAGAAGGGATCAAGACTGGCCCGTCGCGGCCGCTTTAGCTTGAGGGTCCGGGCCTGATTCCGGAAAGATCAGGGCGCTGGTATCAAAGCCGGCGCTTCTGGCCTTGGCCAAGAGGTCGTTCAGGACCTCGGCGGGCAGTTGGGGCTGTCGGGCCAGGATCCAGAGGTATTCCCGGGTGGGACCCGAGATCAGGACCCAGCCATAGTCCGGGTCCAGGGCAAAGACGTGATAGCCGCCATAGAAGGGGCCGAAGAAGCTGACCTTGAGGCTGGCCAGGTCCGGTTCGGCGATGAAATAGGCGCGGCCCTCGGCCTCTTGCCAGGCCCCCTTGACGGGGTCGTAGCCCTGGTTGAGGACATCGATGCCGCCATCAACCCGCTTGGCATAGGTGGCGGTGACCTGGACGAGGCCCCGCTCGAAGGAATGATCCAGGCGGGCTATCTCGTGCCAGGTGCCGAGATAGCGCTCAGCGTCGAAGCCGCGGACGGGTTGCACGCCCTCGGGTACACCGGTGCAGCCGGCCAGCAACAGGGCCAGGAGTGGGATAAGCAGGAAAATGCGGGGCAGTTTCATGGGGCGACTCCTAGGCCAAGGGACCCTAGGGGTCCGACAAGGGGAACAGGGTCGCGCCAGCCGGGCTTGGCCAGGAGCATCTGCACCGTACCCAGATCCCGCTCCCGGAAACCGCCCTCGCAATAGCTGAGATAGAAGTGCCACATGCGGATGAAGCGCGTGTCGAAGCCGAGTCCCCGCACCGCGTCCAGGCGGCCGATGAAGTTGTCCCGCCAGTGGGCCAGGGTCTCGGCATAGTGGGGGCCAATATCCTCCAGGTGGACGGTGCGCAGATCGCAGGCCCGGGTCATGGCGCCGGCGAGGGCGGTCACGCTCGGCAGGAAGCCGCCCGGGAAGATGTGCTTCTGAATGAAATCGACCTCCTTGAGGGCCGCCTCGTAACGCTGGTCGGCGATGGTAATGGCCTGCAGCAGCATGGCCCCCGCCGGCTTGAGCAGTCGCCCGCACTGGCGGAAGTAGGTCTCCAGATGCTCGGCGCCCACCGCCTCCACCATCTCAATGGAGACCAGCTTGTCGAATTGGCCCTGCTGATCCCGGTAGTCGCACAGACGCACCTCGACGCGGTCCGCCAGTCCCGCCGCGGCGACCCGTTCCCGGGCCAGTGCCAACTGCTCTTGCGACAGGGTGAGGCTGGTGACCCGGCAACCGTGGCGGCCGGCGGCGTGGAGGGCGAAACCACCCCAACCGGTGCCGATCTCCAGCACCTCATCCCCGGGCTTCAGCTCCAGTTTGCGGCAGATGCGCTCCAGCTTGGCGGTGGAGGCCTCCGCCAGGGTCATGTCCGGGCGTTCAAAGACCGCGCTGGAGTACATGAGGGTCTCGTCCAGCCAGAGGCGGTAGAAATCATTGCCCAAGTCGTAATGGGCGGCGATGTTGCGGCGGCTGCCGGCGTGGTCGTTGCGCCGGGTGCGGTGCAGCAGGGCGCGCAGGGGGGCGGAGAGTCGGGCGAGGCCCCCTTCCATGTCCATCATCGCCGGCCGGTTGCGGAGCAGCAGGCATACCAGGCCGGTCAGATCCGCGCAATCCCAGTCGCCCGCCATGAAGGACTCGCCGGCGCCGACGGTGCCGCCAAAGGCCAGGGCCGGCCAGAAGGCGGGATGGCGTATCTCGACCTGAATCAGGGGTTCTCCGGTGCCAAAGCGCCAGTCGCGTCCGGCCTCGCGCACCAGGAGTTGGCCAGACCGGAGACGAGCCAGCTTGTTCAGGACCAACCGACGGGCCAGGGCCTGGAGGGCGGAGGCGCGCCGGGGCGCCGTCAGGGGGAGAAGGGCGGTAAGGGTCTCTTCGTGCATGCGCTTACGCCTGGCCAGGCGCCTCCTTGGGGGGTTCGGGGGGCGGGTGGTCGATGATGGGCACGCCCTTGAGCCAGAGCCGGAGGGCTTGCCAGTGGATATTGAAGATGACCTGGAGCGTCATGGCCGGGTAGCGCCAGAGGACCCGGGCCAGGCTGCGGCCGTCGATCTCCCGGCGAGCCAGTACCAGGGTGGCGTCGAGGATGTTCTCCGCCCCGCGCCGGTCGTCCATGTGGACCGTGAGGCGTTCTCCGGGTAGGTTCAGGTGCCAGTGGTATTCCATGTCCATGGGCAGAAAGGGCGAGACGTGCATGGCTTTGGGGAAATGGAACCGGGGCTTGGTCGGTCGTCCCAGATTGGCGCTCATGGGCAGCACATAGTGGATCCGCTCACCCCAGGGGGTACTGGTTACCTCGCCGACCACCGCGTCCAGGGTCCGGCCGTCCGCGGCGTAGCAGTAGTAAAGGCTGATGGAGTTGAAACAATAGCCGAAGGTGCGCGGGTTGGTGAGGATGCGCACCGGGCCCTCCGGACGCTCGCCCGTTTTAGCCGCCACCAGTTGGCGGATGGCCTCGTCCAGGGGCAGGGCCGGGTCGCCCCCGTAGTCGGCGCGGCGAAACCAAACCAGGTTGGGGTCCCGGGTGGACCAGAGCCAGCGCCCCCTGAAGACCTGTTCCAGCTCACCGAGGTCCAGCCAGAGCATGAAGAGCGGGTAGCGGAATTCATGCCGTTTTGGGGCATGTCGGCGATGGCGCAGCCAGCCTTCATAGAGGCAGCTTTCCATCAGGGGGTGCCCGCGGGGCAGGGGTGATCGGCCAAGGGCGCGGCCAGGGTCCTGGCGGCGGCGTAAGCCGTTAGCGCCCCGGTGGACGGCGGCGGGGATCCGTCGCGCGCCGAAAGCGACCTGGCGGTTGTCTGGGAAGAGGCGCCGCGGGTCAAGGTCGTCGCCTCCGGCTGAAGCTGGGTGTGGCCGGGGCTCATCCCCGGGCGCGGGGCGGGTCCCAGCGGCAGGCCAAAATCCGCGCGGAAGTGATCCAGCGTCGCCAGGGCGCTGACCAGGCCATCCTCGTGGAAGCCGTTGCGCCACCAGGCGCCGCAATAATAGGTGCGGTCGGTGCCGTTGATCTCCCGCTGGCGGATCTGGGCGGCGGCCCCCTCCAGGGTAAAGAGGGGGTGGTGATAGGGTACCCGCGCCAGCACCTTGGCCGGGTCGATGTGCTCGCTGGCATTCAGGGTGACGCAGAAGGTCTCGGGTGCATCCAGCCCTTGCAGGATATTCATGTCGTAGGTGAGGGCCAGACGCCCACCGGGGCCCTCGGGCATGAGGTAATTCCAGGCCGCCCAGGCCAGGGGCCGGCGCGGCAGCAGGCGGGTATCGGTGTGCAGCACCGCTTCGTTGGGCTGGTAGGGGATGGCGGTGAGGACCTCCCGCTCCGCCGGGCTGGGGTCCCCGAGCAGGGTCAGGGCCTGATCGCTGTGGCAGGCGAGGAAGACGGTGTCGAAGGTCTCTGCGCCACCGGCGGGGCTGTGGAGGATGACTCGATCCTCTTGACGCTCGACGTGCGTCACCGGGCAGTTTAGGCGGACCCGATCCCGGAAGGGGGCGATGAGGCGATCCACATAAGATCGGGAACCGCCCGTGACGACCCGCCAGACGGGGCGATCCTTGACCGCCAGCAGGCCGTGGTTGAGGAAGAAGCGGATGAAGAAGCGCGCCGGGAAGCCCAGCATGAGTCTCGGGTCCGTGGACCAGATGGCGGCGCCCATGGGCAGGATGTAGTAATCCCGGAAGAGGCGGCCGTAGGCGTTGGCGGTGAGGTAGTCGCCGAGACTGAGTTCGTTGCCTTCCTCCTCCAGGAGCTGGGGAGCCTCGCGATTGAAGCGCAGTATGTCCCGCAACATGCCCCAGAAGCGCGGCTTGAGCAGGTTGGCGCGTTGGGCGAAGAGGCTGTTGAGGGTAGCGCCATTGTATTCCAGGCCGCTGGGACCGCAGGAGACGCTAAAGCTCATGTCGCTGGCTTGGCTGGCCACCCCCAATTCGTCCAGTAGGGCGATGAAATTCGGGTAGGTCCAGTCGTTGAAGACGATGAAGCCGGTATCGATGCGGTAGTCGCGCCCACCCAAGGTGACCTCATGGGTATGAACATGGCCTCCGACGTGGTCGCCGGCCTCGAAGAGGGTGATGTCATGCTCGGGGTGCAGGCGATGGGCGGCGGTGAGGCCGGCGATACCGCTGCCAACGATGGCGATCCTCACGGCTTGGTCTCCCAGCGCTGGGGCACGTCCCGAACCGCCGCCAATAGGTAGCCCAGGGCCTGGAGATGCTCATCCACCGCCTGGCGCTCGGCCGCGCTGATCTCGGGGGTGCGCGCCATGACCCAGACGTAATCGCGTTTCTCGCGGGATATGATGGTGATGCGGTAGTCCGGGGTCAGGTAGCTGATGCGGTAGTCGGCCTTGAAGGGCCAGAGGAACTGCATGCCCCAGATGGCGTTGCTCTGGGTGTCGGTGACATAGCCGGTGGGGGTCATCTTCTTGGGCTCGCCCTCGAAGCCTCCCTCGCGAAAGGTGAAGGTGGTGGCGATGCTGCCATCGGGGTTGATGGCGTAGGACTCGATCGCGTTCCAGGCATTGCGCTCTGGCCAGGTGGGAATGTGGGCGATGAGATACCAGTCGCCCATGAAGCGATCCAGATCCACCTGGGGAACCGTCGTCAGGGGTGGTAGGGAGGCGGATTGGCAACCGGCGAGCAGGCCTGCGCACAGGAAGCAGAGGAGACGTTTCATTATCAGGGCTCGCGAGTGTTTGGGCTGGTGGCGCCACTCAGGTCGGCAGTGCCGATGGAGTCGGCGCTGGCCGGCCGGGGCGGCCAGGGGAAGAAGGCGCTGGTGCGGGCGACGTAATCCCGGTAGGCGGGTCGGCGCTCACCGATATCCTGCTCCAGCAGGGCGACGCCGGAGACCTTGAGGAGCAGTACCGTCATCAGGAGGGGTGAGAGGAGGGTCCAGCCGCCGCCCGCCCCCAAGGCCACCAGCCAGACGCCCCACCAGACGCAGAACTCGCCGAAGTAGTTGGGGTGGCGGCTATAGCGCCAGAGGCCCCGATCCATGACCCGACCGGCGTTGGTCGGGTCGGCCTTGAAGCGTGCCAGTTGCTGGTCCGCGAGGCCCTCGCAGACAATGCCTAGGAGCCAGAGCCCGGCGCCGAGGATATCCAGGATGCCCAGGGGTTGAGTGCCGGCCAGGGCCGCCATCAAGGGCCAGGCGACGATCCAGGCCAGGGCCGCCTGGAGGCCGAACACCAGATAGAGGCTCTTGAATTCGAAATGAGGCTGGTTACGGGCGCGGATGGCCTGGTAGCGGTGGTCCTCGCCGTGGCCCCAGTTGCGCCAGGTGATGTAGCCCGAGAGGCGAACCATCCATAGGCTGGCCAGGAGCAGCACCAGGGTCTCGCGGGGGCCGGTCTGGGGCGCGGCGAGGGCATAGACCCAGGCCCCGAGGGTGATCATCACCGACCAGAGGCTATCGACGATGCTGACGTTACGCAGGGCCAGGCTCGCCAGCCAGGTCGTCACGCCGGCAACCGCCATCCAGGCCAGGGCCAGGAAGGCGATGTCCCAGGCAAAAGGTTGGGTCATGGGGCTTTCCTCCGCACTTTCAGGCTCCCTCCCCCCGGTGGGGCAGGGTTAGGCTCCGCGCTTTCTGGCTCCCTCCCCCCTGGTGGGGGAGGGTTGGGGAGAGGGGGGGATCGCTGATGGGCGCGCTCAGCAAGCGGGCCAGGGTCAGCAGGAGCGGGGTCAGGATGCCCCAGCCCAGGGCCAGGGCGATGAGGCCCGCGGTGGGATCGAGAAAGCTCATGGCCCCCAGTTCGGCCCCACCCCAGTAGGCCGCGGGTCCCCCCACCAACCCCAGCAAGGCGGCCAGCCAGGGTCGGGTTTGCAGGCTCACCAGGGAGACGTTGAGGGTGGTGGCGAAATTGGCCCAGAGCGCCGTCATCCAGAGGGGGGGCAGATGAAGCCCGCCCCCCAGGTCGCCGCTACCGAAACTGACCCAGCCGCTGGCCAACAAGAGGCTGTCGAAGCAGAAACCGATGAGGGCCGCCAGGCCAATGAGGAGGGCTTCGGTGCCCAAGGGGCGGACCCGGCCGAGGTGCCAGGCCAGGAGCAGGGCCACCACCCCCAAACCGATTTCCGACCATCCCTGGGCTGCCGTCAGTACCAGTGCCCACCAGCCGAGCTGGAAGGCCACCAGATTCAGCACCCAGGAAGGTTTAGTCTGGGCCGCGGTCGGAGAGGAGGGCGGGGCGCCGATGCCAGTCATGCCGCTGGCTCCCGCCGCGCGAAGAGGTAATGGCTTACCCACCAACTCTGGCCCCGGTCGTAGGCAAAGGTCTCGGCGACGGCGAGGAAAAAGAGGCGCCAGCGCTGGTACCAGAGCGCGGCCTGGTCCGGGCTATAAGCACCGGCAAGGATAGGCAGAATGGCGGTCCGGCGCTGGTCCAGGTTGGCCAGCCAGGCGTTGGCGGTCCGTTCGTAGTGCTGCCCGGACCACCGCCACTGGTCGAGCAGGGCCAGGTGGTCCTGGAAACGCAGGGGCAGGGCGTCGCTGGGCATGATGCCGCCGGAGAAGAAGTACCGGCTCATCCAGTCGTCGTCGCCCTGATCTTCGAAGGGATAGGGCCGGTCGCGGTGACAGAAGATGTGCATGAAGAAGCGCCCACCCGGCCGCAGCCAGCCCTGGATGCGCTCGAAGAGGGCCCCCCAGTTGCGCATGTGCTCGAACATTTCCACCGACACCACCCGGTCGAAGCGGCCCTCGGTGTTGAAATCGTTCATATCGGCGGTGATGACCTGGAGGTTGGGCAGGCCGCGTTGGGCGGCGCTGGCTTCGATGTGCTGGCGCTGGGCGTGGGAGTTGGAGACGGCGGTGATGCGGGCGGCCGGATAATGCTCCGCCAGCCAGAGAGTCAGGCTGCCCCAGCCGCAGCCCAGTTCCAGGATGGCCTGGCCATCCGCCACGCCGGCCCGCTCGCAGGTCAGGGCTAGGGCGGCGGTCTCGGCCGCCGCCAGGTCCGTCACCCCCGGGGGCCAGTAGCAGCAACTGTATTTGCGGCGCGGCCCCAGTACCTGGTCGAAAAAGGCGGCGGGCACCTCGTAATGCTGGGCATTGGCCAGTTCGGGCAGGGGGGCGATGGGGCCCCTGGCCATGGCGCCGATGAAGGCCTGGAGGGCGGTCGCGGTTGACTCGCAATTAGCGGCGGCGATCTCCTCCAGGCGGCGGCGGCACAACCAGCGGATGCCCTGGCGTATCAGCCGGTCGGGTACATAGCCCTGTTCTACCCAGTCGATGGCAATGCGCGCGGGGGCAATCATGGGTTTCTCGGGCTCCTTAACTCGCCTTGCGATAGCTTTTCTGATAAGTGGCGCCAATGCGCTTGAGGGCGTCAGAGGCGTCCCGGCCGACGCAGACCTCGATCAAAATCAGGAAGTCGGGGCTGGCCAGGGCCTCCGTCAGGGCCTCCTCCAGTTCGCCCTCGGTGCTCACCAGGAAGCTGATGGCGCCATCGCCGAAAATATAGGGCAGTTCCGCGTAACGCCAAGGTTGCAGGTCGTTGTAGATCTGATCCTGGTGCAGATAGCGCTCGATCAGGTAGCCATCGTTGTTGACCAGCAGGATGATGGGCCGGCAGCGCTGGCGCATCAGGGTCGAGACCTCCTGGGCCGTCATCTGGAAGGCGCCATCGCCGACCAGGACCACCGGTCGTTTGTCCGGTCGCGCCAGGGAGACGCCCAGGGCGGCGGGGGTGGCATAACCGATGGACATGTAATAGGCCTGGGTCAGGAAGTTGTCGGCCTCCTCGATGTGCATCTCGCCCACGGCGCAGATGACGTCGCCAATATCGGAGACCAGGATCATGGAGTCGTCCAGGAACTGTTCCACCCGCTGATAGAATCGCCCCGCGGACAGGGGCTGGTCGGCCTCCGCCACATAGGAGAGGACCTGGGCGCTGGGGCGGACCGGGTGGGAGTCGAGAAAGCGGCGGGGATGCGCCCGATCCGTCAGGGCCTGGACCAGGTCCGCCAACTGGATCCCCGGGTAAAGGTGCTGGCCGATGCGCACCTGGTCGAGGTTGGCGCGCACGAAGCCTGGCTGGGCCAGCTTGGAGGTGTAGAGGCCCGTGTCCCAGTCAGTGAGCCAGACGCCAAGTTCGATCAGACAATCCGACTCCTCGATCTGGGCGCGGGTCTCGGGGCGGCTCATGCCCCCTTGATAAATACCCAGGCATTGGGGATGCAACTCCGGCAGGCAGCCCTTGGCGCTGACGGTCATGGCGTAGGGCAGTTCGATCCGCTCGATCAGTTGCAGGACCGCCGGGCCTAAACCAAAGCGCGAGATCTCGGTGCCCACCAGGATCGCCGGATTTTTGGCCTGATCCAGGTGCGCCACCACCTCCGCCACGCACTCATCCAGGGTCAGGGGGTCGGAGAGCTTTTCGACCTGGAATGAGATGGGCTCCGGTCGCTGGCAGGGCATTTGTGCCACGTCCATGGGTAATTCCAGATAGACAGGCCGCTTCCAGGACAGGCATTGCGTCAGGACCCGGTCGATATCGTCCGGGGCCGTTTGGGGGCTGGAGAGGAGGGCGCAGTCCACCGTCAGTTTGCGGTAGATGTCGAGCTGCATCTCGTGATCCCCCGCCAGGTGGTGGACCAGGGCGCCGCTTCGGCGCCGGGCCATCGCCGGGGCGCCGCTGATGACCACCAGGGGGACATGCTCCGCGTAGGCCCCCGCCACCGCGTTCAGGATGCTGAAGCCGCCCACGGCATAGGTGACGACCGCCAGTCCCGCGCCCTTGACCCGGGCGTAGCCATCGGCGGCGTAGCCCGCGTTAAGTTCATTGCAGTTGCCAACCCAGGCGATGGGACTGGTGACCAGGTGATCCAGAAAGTCGAGCGTGTAGTCACCCGGCACCCCGAAGGCGTGTTCGATCCCGATCTCCTGGAGCCGTTGGACGAGGTAATCGGAAACCGTATAGGGGGCGGCGGGGGCGGTCATGTGAGGGCTCCGGGGGTTGTTGGGCAGAATGGGTGGCGATCAGGCCATTGGGGGAATAGATAAGGGCCGCTCTCAGTGTTTGGCACCCAGGGCCTGGGCCCGGGTCAGGCTGGCGGGGTCGCCGCCTGTGACCAGCTCCCAGCCTTGAAGGTGCCGCTCGATCAGATCGCGCAGGAAGCGGATGTGCCCCGCGCTGTCGTTGAGGCAGGGGATATACTGATAAGACTCGCCGCCCGCCCCCAGGAAGAAGTCGCGGTTCTCCATGGCGACCTCCTCCAGGGTCTCCAGGCAGTCGGCGCTGAAGCCGGGGCAGATGACCTGGACCCGTCGTACCCCCTCGGCGGGCAGGGCCTTCAGGGTCTCGTCGGTGTAGGGCTTGAGCCAGGCCTTGACCCCCAGCCGGCTTTGGAAAGTCACCCGGTAGTCCGCGCTGGAGAGTTGCAAGCGCTCGGCCAGGAGCCGTGCCGTCTTCTGACAATGGCAATAATAAGGATCACCGGCCTCGCAATAGGCCTGGGGCAGGCCGTGGAAGGACATGATGAGCTGATCCGGGCGGCCGTTGACCTCCTGAAAGGCCTGGACCGAATCCGCCAGGGCCTGGATATAGCCGGCATCGTCGTGATACTGGTTCACGAAGCGCAGCTCGGGTATCCAGCGCCACCGGCGAATTTCGGCGGTGACGGTATCGAAGACGCTGGCGGTGGTGGTGGCCGAGTATTGAGGATAAAGCGGCAGCACCAGGATTCTCCGCGCCCCGGCCCGTCGCAGGGCCTCGAGGCCATCGGCGATGGCGGGGCGGCCATAGCGCATGGCGAGTTCCACCCGGATATCCGGGCCCATCACCTCCGCCAGCCGCTGGTGCTGTGCCTGGGAGATGGCCAACAGGGGCGAACCCTGCTCGCTCCAGACGCTGGCATAGGCGTGTGCCGACCGCTGGGGGCGGGTGTTGAGGATGATGCCGTTCAGAATCAGCCACCAGAGGGGCCGGGACATCTCCACGACCCGGGGGTCCCACAAAAATTCCTTGAGGTAGCGGCGCACCGAGACCCGATCCGGGGCATCCGGGGTGCCCAGATTGGCCAGCAGTACGCCGGTACTGGCCACCTGGCCGTGGGGGTAATCGGACTCGGAGAGATATTTCATGGTGGCGGGTGCCCCAGGGGATTAATGCTCGGGTCGGCACCGCGCCCAAGCCGCAAACAGGGGATCGGACAACTCCAGTTCACCGGCGCGGGCATCGTCCTCGGGCCGGGGCAAGCCGCGGCGGCTGAAGGTATTGAAGTGGTCCAGGCGCTCATCGCTCATCAGGCTGGCCAGGACGTATCCCAGGCGTTCGAAGGGGTGAATCTCGGTCCAGACCTGGATGGCCTTGGTGGGAAACCAGCGATCGGAAAAGGTAATGATACAGTAACCGCCTGGCTTCAACACCCGGGCGATCTCCGCCACTATCCGGCGTGGCTCGGTCAGATATTCAAAGGAGGCGGTGCAGACCACGGCATCGAACTGGGCCTTGGCGAAAGGCAGGGTCGGCTCCTGGTTCAGGTCCTGGATGACCTGCTCGGCCAGGCGCGGGTTGGCCTCCAGCTCGGCCCGATTCATGCCCAGCCCCGTCACCCGGCAAGAGGGATCGATCTGGTCGAGATGGGAGACCCAGCTCGACATGAGGTCCAGGACCTGGCCACCCGGGTGAATCAGCGAGCCATAGAGCCGCTCGATCTGGTCGCGGCAATGGCTATCGAGGTGATGAACCAGGCGGGTGCGTTCGTAGAAGACCCCGTCCGCGCGGTTGTCCAGACGGCCCAGGGCCTCGGGGTACCAGAAATCACTGGTCCCGGCGGGCAGGGGCAATTGCATCCCGGGTCCTTCGCCCGCCGCGAGCATGGCGATATCGTTACAGATGCCGCCATGCTCCTCGCCGGCCTGCCAGCTACTCAGGACCCTGATCCCGAGCCGCAAGGGCACCGCCGCCAGGGGATGGCGGCTGTCGATGGCGAGCCGCTGATCCGACAGCCCCATTATCCGCAAGGGCCGGCGGTCTTCGGAAAAGAGTCCCCGCTGGCCGGCCATGAAGCCCCGGGGATAGAAGCGCCCCAGGCGCGGCTCCAGGTCGCGGCGCGCAATTTTGCGGGTGCGGAAGGCAGTGCGGGGGGCGGTGAAACACTCCCCCTCCTGGTAATCCGTAAGGGTGCCGGTCCCGAAGGCGGCCTCGACTCGTTCGCCAACCGGGAGCCCCAGGAGTTGCCGGTCCAGGCCGCCGGGAAAGTAATCCCGCCAGAGGTTGGACCTGCGGATGACGCGGCTGTCGCGGCAGGTCACGTCGCCGGTCTCGAACTGGAGGTCCAGTTCCAACTCCATCATGGCCCCCGGCGCCACGCGCTCACGGGCGCGTTCGGCAATCTGGCTGCTTTCGAACGGGGGTAACTCCAGTTGGTTGGTGCTGATCATGGCGGCTACCTATCGCGTAACAAGTTTGTACAATATTTGTATAATTATGGTATAACATAAAAAGGCGTTGCGGCAAGCCCTTTTGTGGGGGCTCAGGGGCGACTAGGCGGAAGAGGGTGGTTATAACGAGGGGTGCAAGGACACCAAGTCATGAACAAGGCTTCAGCAGGTAGCGGGTGATGAGCGAGGGCTGGGAAGGCGAGGGCAGCGAGCGGGGGCCGGGCCTCTATCCGATTCGCACCGTCTCCCGCCTCACGGGGGTGCCGGCGGTGACTCTGCGGGCCTGGGAGCGGCGCCACGGTATCCTCCATCCGACCCGCACCGACAAGGGCCATCGGCTCTATACCGAGGGGGATGTGGACCGCGTCCGTCAGGTCGTGGCACTTTTGGAGCGAGGGGTGGCCGTTGGTCAAGCGGGGGCGCTTCTGGGACCCGAGGAGCCTTTGCTCGCCGTGACCGCGGCACCGGGGATTGCACCGCCCCTGGTCCCGGAGCCTGCGCCAGGCTCGGGTCGGACCGGGGACCCCTGGCCGGGTTATGTGGAGGCTATGTTGGCGGGGGCGCGCCAGTTCGACACCGTTGCTCTGGATACCATCTACAACGATGCCCTCTCGCTTTACCCGATTGACCGGGTTTCCCGGTACCTCACGCGCCCAGTGTTAGAGCGCCTGGGCGCCGAATGGCCCGACCAGGAGGCCAGCATCGCCCGGGAGCATTTCTTCTCGAATTTCCTGCGTAACAAGCTGGGGGCCCGCTTCCATCATCTGAATGCCTTGTCCCAGGGGCCCCGCCTAGTTGCTGCCTGCCCGACCGGGGAGCATCATGATCTGGGCCTGCTCCAGTTCGCCCTGGCCGCCGCCGGTCAGGGCTATCGCCTGGTCATGCTTGGGGCCGATGTCCCCGAGACGGAGATTGCCGCCGCCGTTCACCTCTCCGCCGGGCGGGCGGTGGTCCTCTCTCTTTCCGCCCGGGCCGAGCCGGAGACCCTGGCGCGACAGGTCGCGACCCTGGTAGCCTTGACCTCCGTGCCCGTCCTGGTGGGCGGTGCCGCCGCGGATCTCTGGCCCCAGCTTATCCTGGAGGCCGGCGCCCGGGTCCTGGGCACGGATTTTAACCAGGCTCTGCAGCGCCTTGGCGAATGGCTGGGGTCGCCCTAGGCGACGCGGCGAGTTAGATTTTCAGCACCCTCGGCCATCCAGGAGTCCCATGTCAGCGCCTCCCGTCATCCTCTGGTATCGCGACGATCTGCGCCTGGCCGACCACGTCCCCCTCCGGGCGGCGGTGGCGAGCGGCGCCCCTATCATCCCCCTCTTTGTCTTCGACGAGGCGAGCCTGGGGAAATGGCGGCCCGGCGGCGCCAGTCGCTGGTGGCTGCATCACAGCCTGGCCGCCCTGACCGCGGATCTGGAGCGACTGGGCAGCCGGCTGGTCATTCGCCGTGGCGACAGCCTGGAGGTCATCACCACCCTGGCCCGTCACTGCCAGGCCCGGGCCCTCTATTTCCACCGCAGCCACGAGCCATCCCCGGCGGCCCTGGAGGGTAGCCTCTGGCGCGAACTGGGCGACACACTGGAGATACGACGATTTCGCGGTCGCCTGCTTCAGGAGCCCGAGCAGCTCCGGACCGGAGCGGGGGAGCCCTTCCGGGTCTTCACACCCTTCTGGAAGGCCTGCCTGCGGCTCCCGGAGCCGGAGGCCCCGCTGCCCGCTCCGGTGCGTCTGGCGCCACCCCCACCGGAGGTGACCGGACTGGATCTGGACAGCCTTCAGCTCCTGCCCCGGACCCCCGACTGGGCCGTCGGCCTGCGGGAGCAGTGGCGGCCGGGAGAGGCCGGCGCCGGCTGGCGCCTGGAGACCTTTTGCGAGGAGGCTCTGCGGGGCTACGCGGAGGGGCGCGATCAGCCGGGCCAGGCCGGCACCTCCCGGCTGTCACCCCACCTACACTTCGGCGAGATCTCTCCGCGCCAGGTCTGGCAGGCCGTGCGTGGGGTCCAGGCCACCCGGGCCGCCACCACCCGGGGCGGCGACGCCTTCCTGCGGGAACTGGGCTGGCGCGACTTCTGCCATCACCTGCTCCATCACTGGCCCCAACTCCCGGAGCAGCCCTTCAACCCGCGCTTCGCGGATTTTCCCTGGCGGGATGACGGGGAGGTCTTCCGGGCCTGGACCCGGGGGCAGACCGGTTACCCGCTGGTCGATGCCGGCATGCGGGAGCTCTGGCATACCGGCTGGATGCACAACCGGGTGCGCATGGTGGCGGCCTCCTTCCTGGTCAAGCATCTGCTGGTGCCCTGGCAACAGGGTCAGGACTGGTTCTGGGACACCCTGGTGGACGGGGATCTCGCCAACAACGCCGGCGGCTGGCAATGGGTCGCCGGCTGCGGCGCCGACGCCGCCCCCTATTTCCGGATTTTCAATCCCGTGCTCCAGGGCCAGAAATTCGACCCCGGCGGCGACTATGCCCGCCGCTGGCTGCCGGAACTGCGCCGCCTGTCCGATAAAGACATTTACGCCCCCTTCGCCGCCAACCCGGCCAGCCTTGCCGCCGCCGGCGTCCGCCTCGGGGTGGACTACCCCAAGCCTTTGGTCGAACACAACTTCGCCCGCCACCGTGCCTTGGGGGCACTGGCTACCTTGAAAAGTTCCTGAGCCTGCTCCGCTGGCCGCGGATTTAGCTCCCGATAGAATATCTAATCGGGATCCGTTGACCTTTGTTAGGATTCCACGTGGATCTTCATCCCAAACCTCAATAACCCCGCGTTCATACTGTTACTATTCATTTCCCGGAGGTCCGCGGGTCTGGCCTTGGCCCGTTGTCTGGGCTGTCTGGCGAGGATGCCGCCCCATGAATCCGGCTGGGTATGGGCTGCCAGGTGTGAATGGCCCCCATCCATCCTAAAATATCGAGACAACCTGGCGTGGTCCCGGTCCAGGTCAACAGACTGGAGAATAAAGCACATGAAAGTCAGCCTGATCGGTGGCACCGGATTTGTCGGCTCCCATATCGTCCCGGCGCTGCTCGCGGCCGGGCATGTGCCGCGCCTCTTGATGCGGAAACCCGAAAGCGGGCAGGGCCTGCCGCTGGATCGCTGCGAGGTGGTCCTGGGCGATGTGGAGGACCTGGGGGCGGTGACCCAGTGCGTCACGGGCGCCGACGCCGTCATCTATCTGATTGGCATCCTCCGGGAATTTCCATCCCGGGGGATCAGTTTCGAGGGTCTTCAGTCGCGCGGCGTCGCCCTGACCCTCTCGGCTTGCAACCTGAAGGGTGTCGGGCGCTTCCTGCTCATGAGCGCCAATGGCGTCAAGCCGGATGGCACGGCCTACCAAAGCACCAAGTTTCGGGCGGAGGAGGCAGTCAAGGCCTCGGGCCTGCGCTGGACCATCTTCCGGCCCTCCGTCATCTTCGGCAGGCCCCAGGGCCGCATGGAGTTTTGTACCCAGTTGCGCCGGGACATTATCGATAGCCCGCTTCCGGCGCCGCTGTTCTACCCGGGCCTCTTGCCCATGGGGGCGGGTAGTTTTCAGCTCGCCCCCGTGGCGGTGGAAGACGTGGCCCAGGCCTTCGTCCGGGCCCTCGCCAAGCCGGAGACCGAGGGTCGTACCTTCGAACTGTGCGGGCCGGAACCGAAAAGCTGGCGGGAGATTCTGGAGACCATCGCCGCCGCGGTGGGCAAGCGCAAAATGATGCTGCCGGCCCCCGCCCTGGGGGTCAAGACGGCTGCCGCCCTCTTCGATCGCTTCCCCTGGTTTCCCATCACGCGTGACCAGATCACCATGCTGCTGGAAGGCAATGTCTGCGCGGAGGCAAGCGCCTATCCCCTGTTAGGCATCCAGCCCCAGGCCTTCACCGTCGCCAGCCTAGAATATCTGAACGAAAACTGATACCTAACCGTTTAGACCCCCTCCCCTAACCCCCTCCCGCCAGGGGAGGGAGATATAGCGATGTAGTTCTCCCTCCCCCCTGGTGGGGGAGGGCTGGGGAGAGGGGGGGCGAACGCATGCCTTCTGCTTATACCATTGATCGGCGGCGTACCCTCGGGATGTGCCCCGGCAGACACCCTGGAGAGGGGTTGGAGCGAACTTGTCGAAATCGAAACGCAAACCCCTGCCGGCGGAACCCGTCGAGGTGGTGATCGAGTCTCTGACCCACGAGGGCCGAGGGCTGGCCCGGGTCGAGGGCAAGGCCGTCTTTGTCGATGGCGCCCTGGCGGGGGAGCGGGTCCGCTTCCGCTACACCCGGCTGCAGCGCCATTTCGACGAGGGTCGGGTGGTGGAGGTGCTGGAGGCCTCGCCCCAGCGCGTGATACCCCGCTGCCCTCACTTTGGGGTCTGCGGCGGTTGTAGCCTGCAACATCAGGCCCCAGAGGCCCAGATCGCCATGAAGCAGGAGATCCTGGCCGATGTGCTGCGTCGCATCGGCGGGGTCGCGCCGGAGCGCTGGCGGCCACCCTTGGCGGCGGGGCATTGGGGCTATCGCCGCAAGGCGCGGGTGGGGGTCCGCTATGTGGCCAAGAAGGGTAAAACCCTGGTGGGCTTTCGCGAGCGGGGCTCGGGCTTTCTCGCCGACCTGACGCGTTGCGAGGTACTGCACCCGGATGTGGGTGAACGGATTCAGGCCCTGGCCGAACTGGTGGACGGGCTGAGCATCCGCGAGCAGGTGCCTCAGATCGAGATCGCCAAGGGCGAGGGGCCCTGTGTTCTGGTGTTTCGGGTGCTGGCGGCCCCCTCCGCGGCGGACCTGGCGAGTCTGGAGACCTTTGCTGCCGCGCATGAGGTGCGGGTCTATCTCCAGGAGGGCGGCCTCGAGACCATCCGCCCCCTGCCGGGCCAGGCGGTCGATCTTCATTACAGCCTGCCGGACTTCGGGGTCCAGATCCACTTCGAGCCCTCCGACTTCACCCAGGTCAATCTGGAACTGAACCGCCTCATGGTGCGGCGGGCGGTGGACCTCCTCGACCCGGGCCCCGAGGAACGGGTGCTGGATCTCTTCTGTGGTCTGGGGAACTTTACCCTGCCCCTGGCGCGGCGCGCGGGCGCGGTTGTCGGGGTGGAGGGGGATGTTGGCCTGGTCGAGCGCGCCCGGCGCAATGCCCAGGCTAACGGCATCGAGAACGCGACTTTTCAGGTCGCCGACCTGTATGGCGCCAACGTCGCCATGCCCTGGGCGGGCGACCGCTTCGACAAGGCCCTGCTGGACCCGCCTCGGGCCGGCGCCCTGCAAGTCCTGGATTTTCTTCCCGCCCTGGGCGTCCGGCGACTGGTCTATGTGTCCTGTTTTCCCGCCACCCTGGCCCGGGATGCCGAGCGCCTGGTCAATGGCTTGGGCTATCGTCTGCTGGAGGCGGGGGCCATGGACATGTTCCCGCATACCGCCCATCTGGAGTCCATGGCGGTGTTCGAGCGGCCCTGATGCCTGGCCGGCTGCCACCGGCCTTGGCGGTGGCCCTTTATCCCTTCCTTCCATTCCTTTCCCTATCATTTGGAGTCTGTCTGAATCATGCCCGTTGAAATTGAGCGCAAGTTTCTGGTCGAAGGCGATGCTTGGCGTGGCCAGGTGGCCTCCGAGTCCCACATCATGCAGGGTTATCTCGCCAGTAGCCCGGAGGTGACGGTGCGAGTCAGGGTCAAGGGTAATCAGGCCTTTCTGACCATCAAGGGGGAGTCGCGGGGGGTGACCCGCAGTGAATACGAGTACCCCATCCCGGTGGTGGACGCGAAGGAGATGCTCCGTGATCTGGCGGCCATGCCGCCCATTGATAAGGTCCGTCACCGCATCCCCCTCGGTGAGCATGTTTGGGAACTGGATGTCTTCGCTGGCGAGAACGCAGGTCTAGTGATGGCGGAGATCGAGTTATCGGCGGAAGACGAGGCCTTTGTCATGCCCGATTGGGCGGGCCAGGAGGTTTCGGATGATGCCCGCTACTTCAACGTCAATCTGGCCAAGAATCCCTATCGGCGTTGGTGATGTCGTTCTGGCGGCGGCTCGCTGCGGCAGGTGGCCTGGCCCCACCGTGCAGCTGGTGGCGGGGGATTTTATTGGTCCTGGCGATGGTTGGCTGCGGGTGCGAGGCGGGCGACCTCCCCATCCGCATGGGCCTGGCGGGCCCCCCGCGTAACCTGGACCCGCGGCTGGCCACCGATGCGACCTCCGAGCGGGTCAACCGCCTCCTCTATCGCCGGCTGACGACCTTCGACGCCGAGTCTCTGCCCGCGCCCGAATTGGCGCGCTGGGAGGCGCTGTCGCCCACCCATTACCGCTTTACCCTGGGGGAGGAGGGGCGCGACTTCAGCGATGGCAGCCGGTTGACCAGCGCGGATGTCAAGGCCACCTTTGACTCGGTGCGGAACCCCGCGACCGCCTCCCCCCACCGGGCCACCCTGGCGACCATCGCGGAGATCACCACCGAAGGACCGGATCGTCTGGACTTTCATTTGCGCGAGCCCGATCTCCTCTTTCCCGCCTATCTGGGCATGGGTATCCTGCCGGCGGCCCTGATCCAGTCGGGGCACCCCTTCGCCGTGGCGCCGGTGGGCAGCGGGCCCCTGCGCTTCGAGTCCTGGCCCCAGCCGGGCCGACTGGTCCTGAGGCGCCAGCGGGATGGGCAAATCCTGGAACTGCTGGCGGTCAAGGACCCCAATGTCCGGGTGATGAAGCTGCTGCGCGGCGAGATCGACCTGTTGCAGAACGACCTCTCACCGGAGCTGATCGGCTATCTGCGCGGTCGGGACGAGGTGCGGGTGGAACGGGCCCCGGGGGTCAATTTTTCCTATCTCGGTTTCAATCTGGAGGATCCGGTGACGGGGCTGCCTCAGGTGCGGCAGGCCTTGGCCCACGCCATAGACCGCGAGGAGATCCTGCGCTACCTCCTCCAGGGCGACGGCCGCCTGGCGACAGGCCTGTTCCCGCCGGAACACTGGGCCGCCAGCCGGGATCTCCCCACCCCCATCTTTGACCCGGACCGCGCCCGCGCCTTGCTGGCGGAGGTCGGCTATGGTCCGGAACGGCCCCTGCGCCTGAGCTACAAGACCTCCAGCGACCCCTTCCGTATCCGCTTCGCCACCATCATCCAGGCCCAGTTGGCGCGGGTGGGCATCGAGGCGCGTATCCAGAGTTACGACTGGGGGACCTTTTTTGGCGACATCAAGGCCGGTCGCTTTCAGCTGTATGGCCTGACTTGGGTCGGCATCCGCACCCCGGACATCTTCCGCTACGTCTTCCATAGTGCCTCGGCGCCGCCGGAGGGGGCCAATCGTGGCCGTTACCGCAACCCAGAAGTCGATCGCCTGATCGAGACCGCCCGTGCCGAGCCGGATCTGGGGCGGCAGGCGGCGCTCTATCGTCAGATCCAGGCCCTCATCCTGGCGGACTTACCCTATATCCCCCTCTGGTACGAGGACCAGTTTTACGCGGCCCGCCGCGAGGTTCGGGGCTATCAACTGGCGCCGGATGGCAACTATGACGCCCTGATGGCGGTCGAACTGGCCGGGGAGACCCTCCCGCGGGCTGGGGTGAAATAGCCCGACCTGTAGCCCCAGGCCTACTTGGTGGGGTCGCGCTAGCCGGCGCGGTTGCCAGCAAGTACCCGGACGGCGGCGATTTTGCATTCCGGAACGTCCCGCCCCCATGGCGGTTGCTCAGGTTGCGGATTCCAGGGACAATTGGAGCAACTTCAGCCAGGGTAGCCACCGTGATCGATCCGGAAGGTTTTCGCCCAAATGTGGGCATCATTCTGTGCAACGCCGAGCGCCAGCTATTCTGGGGCCGGCGTATTGGTCAGAATGCCTGGCAGTTTCCCCAGGGTGGCATTCGCACCGAGGAATCCCCGCTGGATGCCATGTTTCGCGAACTGGAGGAGGAGGTTGGACTCCAGCGCCATCAGGTGACCCTGCTGGGCAGCACCCGGGGCTGGTTGCGCTATCGCCTCCCCAAGCGCTTTATCCGCCACCATTGCGGACCCGTCTGCATCGGCCAGAAACAGCGCTGGTTCCTGCTCCGGGTGGATTGCGGCGAGGATGCCTTTTGCCTCGACCGGTGCCGTAAGCCGGAATTCGATGGCTGGCGCTGGGTGCGTTACTGGCAGCCCCTGCACGAGGTGGTCTATTTCAAGCGCCATGTTTACGAACAGGCCCTGGATGAGTTAAGCCCCCTGCTCTATCCGGAAGGGGTACCCGAGCGGCATTGGCCCTTGTCCCGGCTAGACCAGAATCCCTTGCTGTAACTGCCGAGGGGTGCTGGCGTGAGCCCTGACCGGGCTGGACGTCTTCGTCAAGAGCACTCACGCATTGAGATGTGAATTATCCACGGATTAGCCAGGCTTGGAGCGCGCGGCCCGCGATGCCATCGCTCTTGACTAATTTCCCCGTCACGGCCCCTTTTTTCTGGATGCTGTTTTCATGCTGGAGCAACTTCTCCGTATCGTCCAAGAGGTCAACGCGGCCCCCGATCTCGAAAAGGCGCTGGCCATCATCGTGCGCCGGGTCAAGAAGACCGTTGGCGCCGATGTCTGCTCCGTCTATCTCAGTGACTTTGACAAGCGCGAGCAGGTGCTGCAGGCCACCGATGGCCTCAATCGCTCCGCCGTGGGACGGGTGCGGCTGCCGCTGAACCGGGGCCTGATCGGCCTGGTCAGCGAGCGCGCCGAGCTGGTGAACCTGGACGATGCCTCCACCCATCCCCGTTATATGTTCATCCACGAGACGGGCGAGAAACGCTATCGGGGCTTCCTGGGCGTGCCCATCATCCAGAACCGTCGGGTGCTGGGGGTCCTGGTCCTGCGTCATCGCGAGGCGCGCCGCTTCGGGGATGACGAAGTCACCCTGGTGGTCACCATCGCCTCGCAACTGGCGGGGGCCATTACCCATGCCCGCGCCAGTGGCGAGTTGGCCCGCCTGCAGGGGGCGGAGGACCTGCCCAATCGTTTTCTCCAGGGCCTGGCGGCTTCCCCCGGCATCGCCATCGGCACGGCGGTCGTGGTCTATCCCCTGGCGGATCTGGATGCGGTACCCGACCGGGTGGCGCAGGACCCCGCCCAGGAGGAGGTGGCCTTCCGCGAGGCTGTTGCCGCCGTGGTGCGGGAGATCGAGCATTTCGCCAAGCGTTCCGCTCGGTCACTGCGCCCGGAGGATCGCGCCATCTTCGATGCCTGGCGCCTCATGTTGGAGAGCGATATTCTTCTGGATGGCACGGTGGAGCAGATCCGGGCCGGCAACTGGGCCCCGGGCGCCCTACGCCAGGTCATCTCCGAGCATGCCCGGGTCTTCCAGGCTATGGATGACCCCTATCTGCGCGAACGCGCCTCGGATGTGCGTGACCTGGGCCGGCGTATCCTGATGCACCTACAGAATGTGGAACCCCGGCATGTCACCTATGGTCCGGAGACCATACTGGTGGGCGAGGAGATCAGCGCCATGCAGCTGGCCGCCGTGCCCCGTGAATCTTTGGCGGGCATCGTCTCGATCAAGGGCTCCAGTTCCTCCCACATCGCCATCCTCGCCCGCGGCCTGGGCGTACCCGTGGCCATGGGCGTGGCCGATTTGCCGGTGGGCCGCCTGGAGGGCAAGGAGGTGGTGGTGGATGGCTACCGGGGCCGCGTCTATCTCGCCCCGGGTCCGGTGGTGCGGGCGGAATATCAGCGTCTGCGCGATGACGACCTGGCCCTCACCAACGAGTTGGAAAATTTGCGGCCCCTGCCCTCGGAGACCCCTGACGGCTATACCGTGCCCCTCTTTTTGAACAGCGGTCTGGTATCGGAAAACCGCCCCATCGGTATCGAGCAGGCCGACGGCATTGGCCTCTACCGTACCGAGTTGCCCTTCCTGGTGCGGGACCGTTTCCCCGGCGAGGCGTCGCAGTACAGCAATTACCGGCAGGTGCTGGAGACCTTCCACCCCCGCCCGGTAACCATCCGCACCCTCGACATCGGCGGCGACAAACCCTTGCCCTATTTCCCCATCGAGGAGTCCAATCCCTTTCTCGGCTGGCGTGGTATTCGCATTACCCTGGATCACCCGGATATCTTCCTCACCCAGGTTCGCGCCATGCTGCGTGCCAACCTGGGCCTGGGCAACCTGCAACTGCTGCTGCCCATGATCAGCTCGGTCGGGGAGGTGGATGAGGCCAAGCGCCTGATTCGTCGCGCCCGCGACGAGTTGCGTGAAGAGGGCCATGAAATCGAGATGCCGCCCTTGGGCGTCATGATCGAGGTGCCGGCGGCCGTCTATCTGATCGACGCCCTCGCGCGCCGGGTCGATTTTCTCTCCGTGGGTACCAATGACCTCACCCAGTACCTGCTGGCGGTGGACCGCAATAATTCTCACGTCGCCAAGCTCTTCGATGAACTTCACCCCGCCGTCCTCAAGGCCCTGGAACTGGTGGTGGCCGGCGCCCGCGCCCATCATCGCGAGGTCAGCATCTGTGGCGAGATGGCCGGCAATCCCCTGGCCGTGCCGCTCCTTATTGGCATGGGCGTGCATGCTCTGAGCATGAGCGCTGGCAGTCTGTTACGCGTCAAATGGGTGGTGCGCAACTTCAGCCGCGCCAAGTCGCGTGAATTGCTGGAGATTGCTCGTCAATGCGAGGATGCGGGCTGTGTGCGGCGGTTGATGATGGAGGCCCTGGAAGAGGTCGGGCTGATCGGTCTGGTGCGGCCGGGGAAGTGATGTTGGGATCAAGGGGCGGCTGACAGGGCCGCCAGGGCGCTATAACCTTGCCGCCTTTCGCTGCGGCTTTTTGGAGAACACCACCATGGCCATCAAGGCCGACCGCTGGATTCGCCGCATGGTCGCGGAAATGGGCATGATCGAGCCCTTCGAGCCCGGCCAGGTGCGGGAATCCCCCGCCGGCGACCGTCTCATTTCCTACGGCACCTCCAGCTATGGCTACGACATTCGCTGCGCCGATGAATTCAAGATCTTCACCAACATCAACTCCGCGATCGTCGATCCCAAGAACTTCGATGCTAACAGCTTCGTGGATCTCAAATCCGATGTCTGCATGATTCCCCCGAACTCCTTCGCCCTGGCCCGCACCGTCGAGTATCTGCGCATCCCCCGCGACGTCCTAGTCATCTGCCTGGGCAAGAGCACCTATGCCCGCTGCGGGATTATCGTCAACGTCACCCCCCTGGAACCCGAATGGGAAGGCCACGTCACCCTGGAGTTCTCCAATACCACCCCGTTGCCAGCCAAGATCTACGCCAACGAAGGCGTGGCCCAACTGCTCTTTTTCGAATCCGACGAGGGCTGCGAGACCTCCTACCGCGATCGCGGCGGCAAGTATCAGGGCCAGCGGGGGGTGACCCTGCCAAGACCTTAGGCAGGGCTAACCAAAGTTTCAAAAAGGCCGCGGGTTAGCCTATAATTCCACTTCTTTCGCGCCCTTAGCTCAGTTGGTAGAGCATCTGACTTTTAATCAGGTGGTCGTGGGTTCGAGCCCCGCAGGGCGCACCATGTTTTCAAAGGCTTAGGAATAACAACCCTAAGCCTTTTGCTTTTATAGCCTGGTCATGTAGCCACCATGTAGCCAAATCCGCGCAACGCGGATCAGTGCCGATCAGCAAGATTTCTCCCCGTTCTCAGCCAACCCCTAGCCGCGCCGCTCTGTCCGCTGGCGGTTGATCATCTGCCGGTGTTCGCGGTTCTCATGGTCCCCACCAACCACCACCGCCGTGGTGCAGACCCTGCGCATCACTTTTGGGGGCACATTGACTGACAGGGCGACATCCCCCGGGGCGAGATTAGGACTTGTGGCCAATACGGAGGCGGGGGGCGGGGGCGCTGGGTTTTCGGGCGGAGGGTGGGGCCGAGGGCCAGTCGTGGCGGATGCGGCGGGAGCGGTTGTCGCCGGGGTATAC
>JBASIS010000279.1:0-3854 GCA_049654905.1 Chromatiaceae bacterium | reverse complement strand
CCGGTGGGCGCACGCGGCTGGCCGGGCTGGTAACGGCGGGGGTGGCGGCGGCCACCATGCTGTTGCTGGCCCCGGTGCTGGGCTTGCTGCCTTATGCGACCCTGGCGGCGGTGGTGATCGTTTACTCGGTGGGGCTCATCCAGCCGGCCGAGTTTCTCGCCATTCGCCAGGTGCGAAGGATGGAGTTCCGCTGGGCGCTGGTGGCCTGCCTGGGGGTCCTGGTTTTCGGCACCCTCAAGGGCATCGTGGTGGCGATCATCCTGTCGCTGCTGGGTCTGGCCAGCCAGGAGGCCCGGCCGAACCTCTATGTCATCGGTCGCAAACGGGGGGTGGACGTCTTGCGGCCCCTGTCCCCGGAGCACCCGGACGACGAGACCTTTCCGGGCTTGCTGATCCTGCGTCCCGAGGGGCGTATCTTCTTTTTTAACGCGGGTCAGTTGGGGGAACGGATGCTAGCCCTGGCGGAGGAACACCAACCCCGTGTCGTGCTGCTCGACCTGAGCCGGGTGCCGGACATCGAGTATTCGGCGCTGCAGGCGCTCATCGCAGGGGAGCGGCGGGCCCATGAGCGGGGCTTTGCCCTCTGGCTCTCGGGGCTCAACCCCGGCGTCCTGGAGGTGGTGCGTAACGCGGGTCTTGCCGACCGCCTGGGCCGGGACCAATTGCTGTTCAATGCGCGGCTGGCGATCCAGCGCTATCAGGCCCTGCCACCGGCGACAGGGTCGGTGGCAGGGCCTGGGGTGAGGGACTAGATCAGGCCTTGGGGTCCATGCCCTTCATGAAATTGGCGCGGCGCTCCTCGCTGGCCTTGATGGCCTCGGCGTGGCGGGTGGCGGCCGCCTTGCGCATTTCGGCGTGGCGGGCCTCCATCTGCTGGCGGCGTTCGGCATGCTTGGCCATCATGGGATGGACAGGGCGACTCGGCTGCTGGTCTTGACAGTCGGGTTGGGCGGGAGCGCCCGCGATCTCGGGCATGGGGGGCATTTCCGGCATTTGCCCAAACTCGGGCATGGGGGGTATTTCCGGCATCTGACCAAATTCGGGCATAGGCGGGAATTCAGGCTGCTGGGCGAATTCCGGCATAGCGGGGAACTCAGGCATGGCGGGAAACTCAGGCATGGCGGGAAACTCAGGCATGGCCGGGAATTCGGGTCGCTTCGGCATCGCGAAGGCCGGGTCCATGGCAGGCGGCTGGCTGGCCTGACGCATGGCGGCTTGCCATTCGGCCTGCATCTTGGCCAGCTCCTCGGCATGGCGGGTGGCCTGCTGGCGCATCTCCTCCTGGAAGGCCGGATCTCCTTGGGGGGCACCGGTCCACCAAGCGCTGGCGGAAGAAGAAACGGCCGCGAGAGCGGCCACCGAGACAGCAAGGGCGATCTTGTTCATTGGGTTACACACCTCGAAATTACAAAGAAAATGAAGGGCTGGCAAAGCTTGTTGTTGTCCTGGGCCGGATGGAGCATCCGGACCCATGGGCAATTAGTATATTAGAAAATTCTGAAATAGCAATATGCTCCGCCGCATCGCGTCCCGCCCCCCGCCAAGCCGGATGATGAGGATAAGGCCGGCAAGTTTCCGGCCTGGCTGCTAGACTCGGAGCCCATGATCCACGGCCTTTTTGCGGGGTTCCCCATGTCACGGCGCCAGCTTCTCGCGACCCTCCTCCTGACTCTGTTGGCCCCGCTCTGGGCCCTGATCCAACCCCTCCCCGCCGAGGCGGGCGAAGCCGCTGGGCGCCAACTGGTGGTGGTGGAAGGCGTGGACTATTTTGGCCGCGACCTGGAGACCCGCCAGGACATCGATCTGGAGGCCTGCCAGGCGGCCTGCCTCGCCGATGGGCGCTGCCGCGCCTTTACCTATAACCGCAAGGCCCGCTGGTGCTTCCTCAAGAGCGAATTCGAGGACGCCCGCCCCTTCCCCAACGCCGTCTCGGGTCACATCGCGGTCGGGGAGACGCATGCCCAGGAGCGGCAGGCTCGCCGTTTGGCGGAACTGGGTTTCCTCCCCCGGGGATACGCCGAGGAGGCGCGGCGTCAGTCGGCCGAGATCGCCGCCCGGCCCCGGCCGGTCGCGGCCCGTTTCGATCGCCTGCTGGCGGAGGCCGAGGAGGCGGAGCGTGCCCAAAACGGGCAGGTCGCCCTGGCCCGCTATGCCGAGGCCTTGCGCCTCTCCCCCGAGGCGCCCGCGGCCTGGCTGGGCCTGGCGCGGGCCAGTCTTAACCATGACCCCAACGATTGGCAGGCACGGCAACGGCTGCTGGCGGCCGCGTCCGCCGCCGCCATCAATGCCTATCTGATCGCCGGGACCGATGCCGAGCGCCTCCGCGCCCTGGTGGCCCTGGGCCAGTCCCTGGCGGCACGCGATCAGTGGCGGGGGGCCATTCGCGCCCTGCGCGCCGCCCTGGCGGTCCAGGAGGACGCCTCGGTGCGCGCCCTCTATGACCAATGGCTGGGGGAGCATGGCTTCCGCATCTCCGGTCATCGCGTCGATGCCGACGCCGCCAATCCGCGTATCTGTGTCGAACTCTCCGATCCCTTGCCGCGCGACCGCGCCGGCCTGGCCGACTTCCTCCAGATCGAGACCGGCCGCGGTCTGACGGTGGAGGTGGACCCCCAGGCCCTCTGCGTCGATGGTGTGGTCCACGGCGAGCGTTACCGTCTGCGGGTGCGCGCGGGCTTGCCCGCCGCCGATGGCGAGACCCTGGCCTCCTCGGCGGATCTGGACATCTATGTCCGCGACCGCTCGCCCTCGGTGCGCTTCCAGGGTCGCGCCTATGTGCTGCCCAAGGGTGGCGAGGCGGCCATCCCCCTGGTCTCGATCAACACCCGTCTGATTAAGGCCCAGGTGCTGCGCCTTGGTGACCGTTCCCTGGCCTCGGCGGCCTGGGAGGGCGGGCCGCTCCTCAAGTCGCTGAACCCCTATTCGGCCGAGGGCATCCGCGATCGTCAGGGCGAGGCCATCTGGTCCGGCGAGGTCGAGGTGGGGATGGAGCTCAATCGGGAAATGACGACGGCCGTGCCGGTGGGCGCCCTGATTCAGGAACTCAAGCCGGGCGCCTACGTCCTGACCGCCCGTCCCGCCGAGGTGGCGGACCAGGGCGAGGAGCTGGCGACCCAGTGGTTCGTCGTCTCCGACCTAGGGCTCTCGGCCCTTACCGGCAATGACGGCCTCCATGCCTTCGTCCGCTCCCTGTCCAGCGCCCAAGCCCTGGCGACGGTCAGCCTGCGTCTGGTGGCCCGCAACGACGAGATCCTGGGCCGCGCCGCCACGGACGCGGCCGGCCATGCCCGTTTCGAGCCGGGCCTGCTGCGCGGGGAAGGGGGCAACAAGCCCGCCCTGCTGGTGGCCGAGGGGCCCGACGGTGATTTTGCCTTCCTCGACCTGGCCCAGTCGGCCTTCGACCTGGCGGACCGAGGTGTCGATGGCCGCCCGGCACCCGGCCCGGTGGATGTCTTCCTGACCACGGAGCGCGGCGTCTATCGCGCCGGCGAGACGGTGCAGGTCACCGCCCTGGCCCGCAATGGCGAGGCGCTGGCCCTGACGGGCCTGCCGCTGACCCTCAAGATCCGGCGCCCGGATGGCGTCGAGCACAGCCGCGTTCTGCTCCCGGATCAGGGCCTGGGCGGGCGCCATCTGGCCCTGGACCTGCCGGCCACGGCCATGCGCGGCACCTGGCGCGCCGCCATCCACGCGGACCCCGAGGCCCCGCCCCTGGCGGAGCGGCCCTTCCTGGTGGAGGATTTCGAGCCCGAGCGCCTGGCCTTCGAGCCGACCCTGGCCGCCACCACCATCGATCCCGCCGCCCCGGGGGATATCCGGCTGGATGCCCGCTTCCTCTTTGGCGCCCCCGCCGC
>JBASIS010000278.1:0-2160 GCA_049654905.1 Chromatiaceae bacterium | reverse complement strand
CCCCAGCCCCGTGGCCCCGGGGGGAGGGGTCGCGCCGCAGCCGGACCTCGCGCTCGCCCCGCAGGACGGGGCGGCTCTGCTCGGTGAGCTGGAGGGCACCGTGACCCGCCAGATCGACCGTCACCAGGCCGGCGGCTACCAGTTGCCGATAGACGGACTTCCATTCGTCCGCGCTCAGTTCCTGGCCGATGCCGAAGGTGGAGACCCGGTCGTGGCCGAAGCTCTTGATGCGAGGGTTGTCCTTGCCGAGCAGGACCTCGATCAGGTAATTAGCGCCAAAGCGCATCCCGGTGCGAAAGATGCAAGACAGGGCCTTGCGAGCGGCCTGGGTGCCATCCCAACTCTGGACGGGTTCGAGACAGGTGTCGCAGTTGCCGCAGGGCCGCGCCTGTTCCTCGCCGAAGTAGTTGAGCAGCACCTGGCGCCGGCAGGCGGTGGTCTCGCAGAAGCCGAGCATGGCATTGAGCCGGTGGTGTTCGACCCGCTTGAAGCGTTCCTCGGCCTCCGAGGTCTCGATGAAGTGGCGCAGAGTGACCATGTCGGACAGGCCATAGGCCAGCCAGGCGTCAGCCGGCAGGCCGTCGCGGCCGGCGCGGCCGGTCTCCTGATAGTAACCCTCGACGCTCTTGGGCAGATCGAGGTGGGCGACGAAGCGCACGTCCGGCTTGTCCATGCCCATGCCGAAGGCAATGGTGGCGACCATGATGACCTGATCGTCGCGCAGGAAGGCGGCCTGGTTCTGGCGGCGGGTCTCCGCGGGCAGACCGGCGTGGTAAGGCAGGGCATGCAAGCCCTCGCCGCGCAGGAAGTCGGCGGTCTCCTCCACCCCGCGCCGCGACAGACAATAGACGATGCCCGAATCGCCGGCGTGCTCCTGGCGCAGGAAGCGCAGCAACTGGCGACGCGGCTGGTCCTTCTGCACCACGCGATACCGGATGTTGGGCCGATTAAAGCTGGAGACGAACTGCTCGGCCTCCGCCAGACCGAGACGTTCGACGATCTCCTGGCGGGTCAGGCCATCGGCGGTGGCGGTGAGGGCGATGCGCGGGATCCGGGGCCAACGTTCATGCAGCAGGTTGAGCTGGATGTACTCGGGCCGGAAGTCGTGCCCCCACTGAGAGACGCAGTGGGCCTCGTCGATGGCAAAGAGGGCGACGCGGCTCTGGTCCAGCAGGGCCAGAAAGCGTTCGCTGAGCAGCCGCTCCGGGGCTACGTACAGCAGGTCGAGCTGGCCGGACACCAGGCCCTGTTCCACCGCCCGCGCCTCCCCCGCGGTCAGGGAGGAGTTGAGAAAGGCCGCCCGCAGGCCGAGCTGGTGCAGGGCGTCCACCTGGTCCTGCATCAGGGCGATGAGGGGCGAGACGACGATGCCGATGCCGGGCCGCACCAGGGCCGGAATCTGGAAGCAGAGGGACTTGCCGCCGCCCGTGGGCATGAGGACCAGGGCATCGCCGCCAGCGATGACCCGCTCGATGATCCGTTCCTGGGCGCCACGAAAGTCCGGATAGCCGAAGACCCGGCGCAGCAGGTCGAGGGGACTGGCCGGCGCCGCCGGGGTCATCGCCGGGGCCCAGGCCTCATTTGAGGCGGCCGAGCATACGTACCAGGTCCATGGTGGCGGTAAAAACATCCTCCTTGCCATGCCCCTGGCAATAGGCATGAATGCGCTTCAAGGCGCCATTAATATCCGCCCCCACCAGCACATCCTTGCCCATGGCGAGGTTGAGCCCGGTGATGAAGCCGGTGAGCCAATCCTCGTAACGCTGGAATTCCAGGTCCTGGAGGGCGTCCCCCGCCACGCGACCGTCCGCCGCCGCGAGAAAGGTGGTGCAGGACTTGACACCATAGCCCCAGATCGGCGGTAGCTTGGTAGCTTTGGCGCTAGCGCCAAAGCCGGGACAGGGGACCACAAGCAGGGGCAACAGGACGGCAAAAGGCAGGAGCTGGCGAGACTTCATGGCAGGAGGCCGGGGCTGAGGGGAATGGGGGACTATTCTGCCCTTTCGGGCCGGTGGCGGAAAGGCCGGCCTCAGGGTCGGACTGCTCGCCCCGCCAGAAAGATGCGCAGCACCTGCTCCGCCGTAGCCGCAAGCCGTTCCTCGGCGCGGGCCATGGCCTCGGCCAGCGCGAGGGGGCCGGGGCACAGGCTGACCGCGGCGC